>NZ_JAVIJB010000017.1:0-127173 GCF_033977165.1 Mesorhizobium captivum | reverse complement strand
TAACTATTTGTTTCTACGCAATTCCGGACGGAAAACCGTTACACACTTTTCCTGGAATTGCTCTAGTAGGAGCGACGCCCCGGGATCGGCCGCAGCGAAACCTGCCTCAGGCCGAGCACGCTGAACACGAAGAACAGCCAGACGGGATCGGCGCGGCGGAAGAAGAAGCTTTCGAGAAAACCGTTCAGCGCCGCGAACAGCACCACCATCATGAAGAAGTCGCCGAGATAGATGTTCTCGTTGCGCAGCGGGATGCGCATGTAGTCCCTGAGCGGCGCGATCAGGAAGGTGTAGATGGCGACGCCGAGCGCGGGGATACCCATCAGCACGGCGATGTCGAGATAACCGTCATGGCCGTGCACGATGGTGCGGATGTCCCAGGGCCGGTCGAAGGGCTGGTCCTGGTTGAGCAACAGCGGCGTTCCCCAGAAGCTCTCATAGCCGTAGCCGGTCCAGGGCCTCTTCGCCAGCATCTCGCCGGCGAACTCCCATAGCGTCGTGCGGCCGGTATAGGTGAGATCCGGAAAATAGACCGCCGCCAGATGCTTCACCGGCGCAATGAAAACGATACCGAGCGTGCCGACCGCGGTCGCGACGATCGCCGACAGAAACAGGACCGGCGTGCCGAGCCGCATGCCGATGAGGCTGGGCAGCACCACGATCAGGATCGAGAACGGCACAAGTCCGACGGTTGTCTTCGAGCCGGTGTGCAGCATGAAGATCATCGCCGCTGAGAAGATGCCGATGCCCCACCAGCGTTGCCCGCGCCGCCAGAGATAGAGCCCGGCGAAGCTGAAGCAGGCCATTACCGGTCCCGCGATGTTCTTGTGGGTGAAGACACCGCGCCACAGGCCCGCATGCTCGGGTTCTTGCGAGTCGGCGGTATGCAGCGCCTCGTGCGGAAAGACGATGAGCCCGACATAAGAGAGCCCCATAACCACGACGGCGGTGAAGATGACGACCCTGGCGAAGGAGTCTGCATCACGCGGCAGCACCAGGATCGTCGCCATGGTGATGATGCCGATCATGGTGAAGGAGGCGGCGCGCATCGCCGACGGCGGATCGGTGGCAAGGATCACCGACAGGAAGAAGAAGCCCAGCATCAGCGCCCAGGACGGGCTGATAAGCGAGCGCACCACGCGCGGGTCGGCGAAGGCGAGCAGCGAGAAGATCGAGATGGCGCCGAGCGAGCCGAAGCCGAGCTGGTTGACGATGTCGCCGCCATCGCCGGTGAGTTCGGCGCCGGCCGGCTGGAAGGGACGGAAGGAGATGATGATGACGGCAAAGAGCAGCGCCGCGACAGCCGTCGCAACACCCTCGCGCGTGAAAGCGGCGCTGAGCGGCGCGCGCTCAGTTCTTCTCAGGCTGTCGGTACTGCTCATTGGCATATCCGAATTCGGCAAGCACCCGGCCGAGCGCGACATAGACGGGATAGAGGCCAGTTGCCAGCGACCCTGTGCGCGCCAACCTTGTGGCGCCGCGCAGCGGCGAGGCGGCAAGCAGCGCCAGGCTCTTCAGCAAAACCTTGGTCCCGGAGAACGGCGTGCCGGCACGCTTCTTCTTTTCCACCAGGGTGGAGATGACCCCGTTGCGCAGGCTGCGGGCGCGGATCCAGTCGGCTTCCACGCGCCGGGCCGGAACCGTTTCCTTGACCCTTGCCTCCGCGCACCAGCCGAGCGCGAAACCCCTCTGCGCCGAGCGGCTCAGGAAATCGGAATCGCCGCCGCCCATGAAGTTGAACCTGAGATCGAGGAAGGGCGGTCCCATAGCGACAAGCACATTGCGTCCGACCAGCAGATTGCCGGATGAATAGAGCGCCGGCACGCGGCCCGTTTCGCGGTATGGCGGCGCGAAGACCGGGTGGTCGGCCCATCTCGCATGGGAGGGATCGGCGAAGACCGGCACTTGCGGTCCGCCGACGATGTCGGCCCGAAGCGTCTCGGCGGCCTTGCACATGCGCTCCAGCCAGTTGGGCTCGGCGATCTCGTCGTCGTCGATCACCAGCAGATGCTTGAGGTTGGGGAAGTGCAGCATCGCCGTCTGCCAGCCGGCATTGTAGGCGCTGCAATTGCCGCGCTCATGCGCGATGATGACCAGGCCCGGCACCTCGCCGCGCTCGAACAGCGGCAATGCCGCCTTGGCGCCCTCGCACGCCTCGGCCTCGTTCTCCATGACGATGACGGCGAAGCGGCGCACGGTTTTCTGGGCCTTGAGCGAAGCCAGTGTTTCCAGGAGCAGTTGCGGCCGCTTGAATGTCGGCAGCGTGACGACAGCCTCGACGGTCTCGGCGGCAAGCCCCGGAGACCGTCCCGCGATCGATACCCCCGCGGTCGATACCAAAGCGTCCGATGGCAAAGGGATCATCCGTTTCCAGCCGTGTGGGTCCGGCCTTCGATAGCAGCCCGATGATAACGCTTCGTTAATCACCTTTCACGGCGAGGTCAGCGAAACCTCGGCTTTCAGCCTTTGACGATGCCATTTAATCAAGGCTTCACCGCGTTTTGCTACCGGCTACACCAATGGATAGGTGAGATGCATCTGCTGTTCGCCACATCGATCGTGCCCGACGGCGCCCTTGCTTCGGGCTACGAGATTGCCAACGCCGCAATCATCGAAGCGCTGCGGCGTGCCGGCGCGCGCGTGACGGTGATCGGTTTCAGCTGGCCGGGAAAGCCTGCCGCCGATCCTGAGAACACCATCGTCCTCGGCGCCATCGACGTGCGTACCGAAAGCGCCTCGGCGCTGCAGAAGCTCGCCTGGGTGGGCAAGGCGATGCGCATGGGTCTTACCTTTGCCTCCATCAAGCTGCGCGTCGTTTCCGCTGCGGATGTCCACGCGGCGATCGAGCACGCCGGCCCGTTCGACGGCTATGTCCTCAATTCCGTGCAATTTGCCGGCGCCTTCGAAAGTGTCCTGGGCGACCGGCCGTCGATCTTCGTCGCGCACAATGCCGAGCACCGCTCGGCCGAGGAGAACGCCGCAGCGGCCGGCAGTGTCCTTCAACGCTGGCTGTTCCGCCGTGAGGCCAGGCTGCTCGAGGTCATGGAGAAGCGTCTGTGCCGCGCAGCGCGCTTCGTCTTCACGCTTGCCGAAGAGGACCGCGGGGCGCTCGGCGTTGCGTCTGACGACCGCTCGGCGGTGCTGCCGCTTGTGACGCGCGCCGCTGCGCCGGCGAACAAAGGCCCGCGCCGCATCGACTGCGACGCGGCTCTGATCGGCACCTGGACCTGGCAGCCCAACCGCATCGGCCTCGACTGGTTCTTGACCAAGGTCGTCCCGCATCTCAGGCCGGATTTCCGCATCAGGATCGCCGGCAACATGCCGTCGGGCGTAACGTCGACGCATCCCGGCATCCAGTTCGTCGGAAGGGTTCCGGACGCCCAGGCCTTCGTGCGCGGCGGCGCGGTCGTTCCGCTGATCAGCACCGCAGGCAGCGGCGTGCAGCTGAAAACCATCGAGACCTTCGAGCTTGGCCTGCCTTCCGTCGCCACCAGCCGCTCGCTGCGCGGCATCGGCTACCGGCCGCAAAACTGTGTCGTGACCGATGATCCTGTCGCCTTCGCCTCGGCGCTCGAGGCGGCGGCAGCCGATGTCCGCGATGTCGACGGCAGCGCCTTTCATCGCCGGCAGGTCCGCGCGCTCGATGCCGCGGTCCGGCTTGGGCTGGAGAAGCTCGGCGTCGTCAGGCAAGGGGTTGCTGCATGAACATGCATGCCGCCCGCTCCGCCTTCGGCTTCGACACGCTGAAGACGATTCTCGGCATCTCCGTCCTTGCCATTCGCTGGGACGATGCCGTCACACTGCTTTCCCGGCTGGTCGCCGAGCGGCGCTTCACCAAGGTGAGCTTCCTCAACGCCCACAATGCCAACCTCGCCTGCAGCGATCCGGTGTTTGCCGAAGCGCTCGACGACTTCCTCGTGCTGCCGGACGGCGTCGGCGTCGACATTGCCGCAAAGCTGCTCTACGGCGCGCCTTTCCCCGACAATCTCAACGGCACCGATTTCGTGCCCGCCTTTCTGCAGGCATCGACGCGGCCGCTGACCGTGGCGTTGCTTGGCGCGACGCAGGTCAATGCCGAGGCGGCGTCCGTGAAGCTTTCGGCGCTCGCCGTGCAGCACAAATTCGTGGTCGTCCATGACGGCTATTTCTCCCCCGCTGAGGAGCCTGCGATAGTCGAGCGCATCGCCCGGCTGCGGCCGGACGTGCTGCTGGTCGCCATGGGTGTGCCGCGCCAGGAATTGTGGATCGCGCGCCATATCGATGCCCGTCACTGCATACTGTCGATCGCGGTCGGCGCGCTGCTCGATTTTCTGAGCGGCACCGTGCCGCGCGCGCCGCTGTGGATGCGGCGCCTGCGGCTCGAATGGCTGTTTCGCCTCTGGATCGAACCCGGCCGCCTGTGGCGCCGCTACGTGGTCGGCAATCCGCTCTTTCTGTGGCGTGTCCTCAAGCAGAAATTGTCACACGGACCGCGGCCGGCGGAGGCGCGCCGTTGAACAGCCGCTTCGTGCCCGATGCCGCCGCCAGGATCGAGCCGCTGCCGCGCACGCCTTCGGCCGCGGTCGTGACGGCGAGCTACGCGCCGGATTTCGAGCGCTGCCGGCTGCTGTGCGAGACGATGGATCGCCATGTGACCGGCATCGCGCGGCACTACATCCTCGTCGAGCACCGTGACGTGGCGCTGTTTCGTCAGCTTGAAGGCAGCCGCCGCACGATCGTCGATGAGCAGGATTTGCTGCCGCGCTGGCTGCGGGTTTTCGATGATCCGCTCAGCCTGTTCCGCCGCCGTATCTGGCTGAGTTTCAGGACCCAGCCGCTGCGTGGCTGGCACGTGCAGCAGCTTCGCCGCATCGCCATTGCCGCGCATGCCAGGGAGGACGTGCTCGTCTTTTGCGATTCAGACGTCGCTTTCCTCAAGCCGTTCGACGCGAACGCCTTCTGGCGCAACGGCAAGGCGCGACTGTTCCGGCGTGATGGCGTGCTGGCTGATGACGGCCACGACGAGCATCGCATCTGGTCGCGCAATGCCGGCTCCGCGCTCGGCATCGACCCGGCGAAGCTTTCGACCCACGATTACATCTCGACGCTGATCGCCTGGCGCCGTGAGACGGTAAATGCGATGCGCGAGCGGATCGAAGAGACGCACGGTCGCGACTGGGTCAGCGTCGTCGGCTCGGCGCGCAAATTCTCCGAATGCATGCTCTACGGGCGTTATGTCGACGACGTGCTGGAAGGGGCGGGTCATTTCCATGGCTCAGAAGAATTCTGCCGGGTCCACTGGAATGGCCAGGCGCTGTCGGACGAGGAGTTCCGCCGCTTTGTCGATGCCATGGCGCCCGAGCAGGTTGCGATCGGCATGCAATCCTTCATCGGCACCGATGTCGGCCGCATCCGCCGGCTGATTGGGCTCGATGCGCGGCGTTCAGACTGCCTTCGCCGGGCGACGTAGCGCCGAATAGGTGAGAAACATCGAGGCGAGATAAAGCAGCAGGAAGACGATGTTGAGCGACAGCACCAGGTCGGACGTGTCGGGGATCGTCGTCAGCACATAGGTGAGCAGCGCCGCCTTGAGGCCGGCGAGCAGGCCGAGATTGATCGCCCGCACCGCGGTCTGGCCGCGCGCGAACAGCAACTCGGCCTGGTATTCGACGAGATTGCGCAAGCCGGGCACGCATACCGCCAACGCCACCAGGGGTGCTGCCTCGGCGACATTCTTGCCGAGTGCATTGGGGAAGAAATGCAACACGATGCCGAGCGAGAGCAGCGCCAGCGTCGAGACCAGGAACACGCCGCCTTCGATGCCGCTCTTGACCGCCAGCCGGGACAGAAGTTCGGGCGCGCGCATCATGCGCTGCACCAGCATCATCGAGAAGGTGCGGATCGGGATTGCGGTGAGGTCGACCAGCCGCATGATGATGGCGTAGATGCCGGCGAGGTGCGGTCCACCGATCGACAGCACCAAAAGCTTGTCGAATTCCATCTGCAAATAGAACAGCACCTCGGCCCCCGCGACATAGAGGGAATCGGCGAGGCGCCTGAAATAGAGCTCGGTGCGTAGCCTGAGCCGCTGGCGCGGGTAGAAGAAGACGAAGGCGACGAATAGCGAGGCGGCGTTGGCGCCGATATAAAACCACGACCAGACGCCGATGGTGCGTTGCGCGGCCAGCATGAACAGCACCGCGCCGACTGCCCTGAGCGCCGTCGCCAGGATCGCGAGCACCGCCGCGCGGCCGAACTTGCCAAGGCCGTTGTTGACGATCAGCACCACCTCGACCGGTCGCCACAGCAGCGCTTCGGCAAAGACGACTGCGGCGAAGACCGACAGCGGCACCGTGCCGGCGAAGAAGATCAGATAGACGCCATAAGAAGCGGCGGCGAGGACCGGCAGCGAGGCCACACCGAGCAGCAGGAAGCCGGCGGTGAAAGTGCCGATCAGATTCCGGCGGATCGTCGCCGTGCGGTAGAGCGCCGAGATGAAGCCGAAGGCGAGGATGCGCGACAACATCACGCCTGCCGCCGAGGCGGTGGCGAACATGCCGAATTCGCTGATCGACAGCGTGTTGGCCAACGCCACGAAATAGGCAAGCGAGAACACCAGCCGCCCGCCGGCGCCGCTGATCGCCGAGAAATAGTCGAAAACCAGCTTCCGGCGTGCGGCCACGAAATGGCCGATCCGCGCGAGCGTCCGCCTTTGCGGTATGTCGCTGGTCTGGGTCATAGATTAGCCAAAGCATAGGCCGGAAAGCTTAACGTGCCGTTCTGGCGGCACCCCGGCGGCCCTGGGAAAGGCTGCAATCAGGGCGAGAAACTATGGTTCCCGAGCTCAAAAATTAACGTTTTATTTTCCATGCCTGTTTAGCGTGACTTAACGATTGGCCGACCGCCGCTCGGAAGCCGCCAGAGAGTAAGTTCCAGGAC
Source organism: Mesorhizobium captivum (assembly GCF_033977165.1). Lineage (NCBI taxonomy): Bacteria > Pseudomonadati > Pseudomonadota > Alphaproteobacteria > Hyphomicrobiales > Phyllobacteriaceae > Mesorhizobium > Mesorhizobium captivum. The sequence continues at coordinate 120,255 of NZ_JAVIJB010000017.1, read as the reverse complement.
ATGGTCGACAGGGAAAACCGTGACGATTGGAGGCGCGAGCGCTCTTTGCTGGCGCTCGGCCAGGCCGTGCGCGGCGAGGACAGCCCGGACGCATCGCTGGTTTCCATCGGCGACAAGGCCAACCCATCTTGGCGCGAGGATGCCGCCGCGCGCCACCGCGCCGCGCGCTTCGAGCGCGAAGGGCGGTCGAGCCCGCAGCCCGCGAACACCGACGAACCCGGCCAACCTCAGGTCGATCCGATTTCGGAAGCGATCCGGGCCGAGGACGGCTGGGCCGAGCGGGGACCGCACGCCGGATCGCGCGAAGAGAGCCGTCCCGCGGACCATTATTCGCCGGCCACATTCGAATGGCGTCATGCCGAATCTCGTCACGCAAGCCGGCCGCTGGCCGGCAACGATGCCGACGCGCAGGAATGGAAACCTCTGATCGACCCGATGCAGGTTGTTCGAGGTATCACCCGATCCAAGGCGCTGATTCTTTCGACAACGATCCTGGGCGCCGTGCTCGGCGTCGCCATCGCGCTGTCGACACCGAAGAAATATGAGGCCACCACCGAGGTCATCATCGACCCGCGCGACCTCAAGCTTACCGATCGCGACCTGACGCAGAACGTGATCGCCTCGGATGCGACACTCGCCATCGTCGAGAACCAAGCCCGCATCCTCACCTCGGGCGCGGTTCTCAACAAGGTCGTCACGGACCTCAACCTGACCAACGATCCTGAGTTCAACGGCCAGGGCAAGGGCGGCATCGGCCTGATGTCGATGCTCCGCTCGATCCTGTCGCGGCAGGATGCGGAGGGTGCTGCCGACGAGGCGCGCCGGCGCGCGCTGGCGGTCGGCAATCTGGCGGATAGCCTGGACGTCGAGCGCGGCGGCAAGACTTTCGTCGTCTCGATCACCGCCACGACCGAGAGTCCCGACAAGTCGGCCCTGATCGCCAACACCATGAGGACGGCTTTCCAGCAGATATCCAGCGAGCTCCAGTCCAAAACGGCGGGGCGCGCCACCGACGAACTCACGGCCAGGCTCGACGAATTGCGCAAGGGCGTCGAGGCGGCCGAGCGCAAGGTGGAGGATTTCAGGGCCACGCATGACCTTGTCGACGCCCAGGGTCATCTGATCAGCGACGACCAGATGCTGAAGCTCAACGAGCAGCTCTCCGTCGCCCGCGCCCGCACGCTGGAGCTCAACGCCCGCGCCGCCTCGGCGCGCGCGCTGAACGTCAACTCGGTTCTCAACGGCACCCTGCCGGAAGAGATCAACTCCAACACGATGGGCGAGCTGCGCTCGCAATATGCGGCGCTGAAACAGGAAGCCGATCGTGCCGCCATCAAGTTCGGGCCGCGGCATCCGGAGCTGCAGGCGCTCAACGCCCAGCTTGCCGGCGCGCGCGAACGCATCGGCGCCGAATTGCAGCGCATCGCGTCCTCGCTGCAGGTCGATCTGAAGCGCTCCGTGCAACTCGAGCAGGACCTTGCTTCGCGCCTGGCGCAGGCCAAGGTGCAGAGCGGCGACGTCAACAGCGACCTGGTTTCGCTGCGCGAGTTCGAGCGCGAGGCCGCCGCCAAGCGATCGGTCTACGAGCAGTTCCTGCTGCGCGCCAAGGAAACCGGGGAACAGAAGGACATCAATACCGCCAACATCAGCTTGATTTCGGAGGCCTATGCGCCGCTCGAGGCCAAGGGGCCGTCGCGCGCCGTCAAGGCGCTGGCCGGCCTGCTTGCCGGCTTCTTCGCCGGCATCGGCCTCGGCGCGCTGCGCGGCGCCTATGCCAGCCTGCGCGAGACGGCGGACATCCGCTCACGCCGCAGACCCGAAGAGCGTGCCCCGGCTTTCGAGGACGAGGCATATCGCGCGGCGCCACCGAGCCCTCCGTCGCCGGCGCCCCCGCCAGTTGCACCGTTCACTTCATCGCCTGTCCCCGCCGATGAGGGCGGCCGGCCGGGCTTCTTCGGATCGCTGGCTTCGCTGCGCAACTTCATGCTGCGCAGGTCGGACGAGCCGATTGATGCCGGCTTGGACCGGCGCGCTAGCGCCCGGAACGCGCCGCCATCGAACCTTGGCTTCGAGGCGCCGTCTGTGCAAACCCGCACCTATAGTCCGGACTACCCGCAACCCGCGGGGCCATCCGACGACGCGTACGCTTCATCGGCGGCACCTTCCCATCCGCAACCGCCAGTCGCCGAGGCGCGCCAGTCCCCGGTCGATCAGCAGAGCCAGGTCGACGAGCTCCGCGCCAGCCTGCGCGAGTTCCGCGAGGCGGTGCGCGACCTGACCGAAAGCCGCACGCGCCGCCGCTATTTCTAAAGGACGCTGCCTCCGATAAAAGCGGCCGGTTTCGGGTTTACGGCATCAGACGACGTTTTGACGGGATTGCCCTGTCGAATTTTCGTGAAAATGCCGCGCGGCATTCGATCGCCCGCGCTCGGCGCCTGGCGGATCGCGATGCTGGATTGAGGATCAGGCTGCTTGCAAGCGCGGCCGTGGAACGGTGTTGAAGGTGAATGATGGCCGAAGTGATCGACGGAAAGAGTGTCGCCGAAGACGTGGTTCAAAAGGTCAAAGCGCTGACATCAGAGCTGTCGGCCAAGGGCGCGACCAGGCCCGGTCTGGCGGTTGTGATCGTCGGCGAGGATCCGGCGAGCCAGGTCTATGTCGCCTCGAAATCGCGCACGGCCAAGGAATGCGGCTTCCATTCGCTGCAGCACACGCTGCCGGCCGAGACGACTGAGGAGGAGCTGCTGAAGATCATTGGCGATCTCAATGCCGATCCGTCCGTCCACGGCATCCTCGTGCAGCTGCCGTTGCCTGGCCATATCGATGCCGGCAAGGTCATCCAGACGATCGCGCCGGAGAAGGATGTCGACGGCTTCCACTTCATCAATGTCGGCAAGCTTGGCACCGGCGAGTTGGAGACGGCATTCGTGCCCTGCACGCCGGCCGGCTCGATGCTCTTGATCGAGCGCGTGCGCGGCAAGGATCTTTCCGGCCTCAACGCCGTCGTCGTCGGCCGCTCCAACATCGTCGGCAAGCCGATGGCCAACCTGCTGCTCGCCGCCAACTGCACCGTCACCATTGCCCATAGCCGCACCAAGGACCTGCCGGCGCTGGCCCGCACCGCCGATATCCTGGTCGCCGCCGTCGGTCGCCCGGAAATGGTCAAGGGTGATTGGGTGAAGCCCGGCGCCACCGTCATCGATGTCGGCATCAACCGCATTCCCGCCCCCGAAAAGGGCGAAGGCAAGTCCAGGCTGGTCGGCGACGTCGCCTATGCCGAAGCGGCCAAGGCCGCCGGCGCCATCACGCCCGTGCCCGGCGGCGTCGGGCCGATGACCATTGCCATGCTGATGGCCAACACTGTAGCTTCCGCCTACCTCGCGGCCGGATTGAAGCGGCCGTCCTTCTGATCAGAAAGCCTTAGCGTTGCCGAACCTCTCTGCCTCCGTTGAACGGCCGGTCATGAACGATCCCGTTCAAGGGGGGCGGCAGTTCGGCTTCCTTCTGGTCGACAAGTTCTCGATGTTCTCGCTTGCCGCGGCGATCGACTGTTTCCGTTCGGCGAACCGGTTGCTTGGTCGCGACTTTTACGGCTGGACGACGATTTCGGCGGATGGCGACGCGGTCATGGCCTCCAACGGCCTGCCGCTCAAGATCGACTATTCCGTCGCCGATATGCCGCCGGTCGACATCCTGTTCGTCTCGGTCGGGCTCACCACCGAATTCCCCGGCAAGAGCAAGGTGCTGGCGGCGCTGCGCAGCTGGGGCCGGCGCGGCAACGCGCTCGGTGCGCTGTCGGTCGGCTCCTATCTGCTCGCCGAGGCCGGCCAGCTCGACGGCTACCGCTGCACCATCCATTGGGAAAACCGCGCCGGCTTCATGGAGCGCTTTCCCGACATCACCTGCACCGGCAATGTCTTCGAGATCGACCGCAAGCGCTACACCTGCGCCGGCGGCACCACCTCGATCGACCTGATGCTGGAGATCGTGCGCGGCGATTTCGGCTCCAACCTTGCCAATGGCGTCGCCAACCAGTTCCAGCACGAGCGCATCCGCTCGGCCGGCGACCGCCAGCGCGTCGGCCCCGAGCGCGATCTCACCGGCAAGTCGGAGAAGCTGAGACGCATCGTCGAGCTGATGGCCGACCATCTCGACGAGCCGCTCTCGGCGGTGCAGCTTGCCAAGTCGGCGGGCCTGTCGGTGCGCCAGGTCGAGCGCCTGTTCCTGCGCCATCTCAGTGTCACGCCCGGCCGCTACTACATGCGGCTGAGATTGGAGCGGGCGCGCGAATTGCTGCGCCAGACCAATATGCCGATCCTCGACGTGGCGATCGCCACCGGCTTCACCTCGCACTCCTATTTCGCGCAGAGCTACCGGCTGCAGTTCGGCCGTCCGCCGTCGGAAGAGCGCCGCACCACATACTGAGTGGCTTTGCTGCCATCGGGCTTGTCTCCAGAGGCTGCCTCAAATAGCTTTCCCGGCGCGGACAGGGGGCTCACTCAGGAGATTTTCATGGCGGGACTGGCACGGAGCGTCGCTGCGGCGATCCTCCTTTTGTCGACGACCACGTTTGGCTTTGCCGCCAACAAGGTCATCATCATTCTCGATGCATCAGGCTCCATGTGGGCCCAGATCGACGGCAAGCCGAAGCTCGAAATCGCGCGCGAATCGCTGCGCACCGTGTTGCAGTCGGTGCCGGCCGATGACGAGATCGGCTTCATGGCCTACGGCCATCGCCAGAAGGGCAGCTGCGAGGACATCGAGCTGATCGTGCCGCCGCAGGCGGGTTCGGCAAGCGCGATTTCGGCCGCCGCCGACAGCATGAAATTCCTCGGCAAGACGCCGCTGACGGCGGCCGTCAAGCAGGCGGCGGAAGCGCTGAAATACACCGAGGACAAGGCCACCGTCGTCCTCATCACCGACGGGCTTGAGACCTGCGGCGGCGATCCGTGCGCGCTCGGCAAGGAGCTGAAGGAAACCGGTGTCGCCTTCACCGCCGACGTAGTCGGCTTCGGCCTGACTGCCGACGAAGGCAGGCAGATCGCCTGTCTCGCCGAAAACACCGGCGGCAAATACATCCAGGCCTCCGACGAGAAGGCGCTGCAGCAAGCGCTGGTGGAGACCGTGGCGGCGCCGGCTCCCGCGCCTGAGCCCGCTCCAGCCCCCGCGCCGGCGCCCGAACCGGCCAAGCCTGAATTCAATTTCATGCCGAGCGTGGCCATGGCCGAGGGCGGCGATCCGATCACCGACGGCAATGCCTGGGAGATCTATAAAGCCGCGGCCGACGGCACGCGCGGCGATCAGGTCATGACCGAGTATGGCGAGCTGAAAACCAACCTCGAGCCGGGCGACTATATCGTCGTCGGGCGTGACGACGAGGCAAGGAGCGAGCAGAAGATCAAAGTCGAGGCCGGACAGACCTACAGCCCGCTGTTCACGCTGAACGCCGGCACCCTGGTCATCCACCCGCATGCGAGCCAGGGCTCCGAGATCAGCGGCGAGGCGCGCGTCGACTTCAACTATCCGGGCGGCAACACCACCCACTATGGCGACGCCAAGGCCACCGTGCCCGCGGGCGAGCAGAAGGTGACGGTGCAGATCGGCGCGGGCACCGCAACGGAGACCGTCCAGCTTGCCGCCGGACAGACCGTCGAGAAGGATATCATTGTCGGCGTCGGCCATGCGATGCTCAACGCCTACTACACCGCCGGCGGCGACAAGGCCGACAATTCCGGCATCGGCTTCGAGATCGTCAAGGCCAAGAAGAAGATCGACGGCTCGCGCGAGAGCGTCGAGCACTCCTACGGTCCCGACAGCAAGTTCTGGCTGCCGCCGGACGACTATGTCGCGCTCACCACGCTCGATCTCGCCGTCGTCGAGCAGCCCTTCAGCATCAATGCCGGCGACAATCAGGACGTGAAGGTGGCCCTTGACGCCGGCGTGCTGGCGATGTCGGCGCCCGGCGCCTATTCGATCGAGGTGTTCTCATCGAAGAAGGACATCGAGGGCAAGCGCAAGTCGCTTGGGCTAAGCTATGGCGACAGCTGGCAGCAAACGATCCCCGCCGGCGACTATGTCGTTGTGCGCCACATGTCCGACCAGGGTCAGGACAAGGAAATGCCAGTGACGATCAAGGCCGGCGAGCGGTCCGAGATCACGGTGCAGTAGGCATTGGCGCTCCGCGAACGGACGAAAAAGGGCGGCTTCGAGCCGCCCTTTTCTTGAAGCACGTTGGAGGAGGTCAGGCGTTTGCGAAGGCGGCGGCGCCATGGTCGGCGCGGCCGACCAGTTGCCGGAAGCCGGCAAACAGCTCGCGGCCGAAGCCGAACTCGTTGCCGACGAGATCGGCATCGGCCGTGCGGCGCAGCGCGAATTCCGTCCCCGGCACCAGCACTTCCAGCGTGCCGGCATCGGCATCGAGGCGGATGATGTCGCCGTCGTGGATCCTGGCGATAGGCCCATCCTCGACCGCTTCCGGCGTCACATGGATCGCCGCCGGCACCTTGCCGGAGGCGCCGGACATGCGTCCGTCAGTCACCAGCGCGACGCGCTGGTCGCGGTCCTGCAGGATGCCGAGCACGGTGGTCAGCTTGTGCAGCTCCGGCATGCCGTTGGCCTTCGGACCCTGGAAACGGATGACGGCGACGAAATCGCCGGTCAGCGTGCCGGCCTTGAAGGCATCGTTCAGCCCCTGCTGGCTGTCGAACACCTTTGCCGGCGCCTCGATGACGCGCCGCTCGGGCTTCACCGCCGAGGTCTTGATGACGGCATGGCCGAGATTGCCGGCAAGCACTTTCAGGCCGCCGGTCGGCTGGAACGCCTTCTTGAACGGCGCCAGCACCTTTTCGTCGCCGCTCGTGAGCGGCGACGCTTCACGCACGACGCTGCCGTCGGCGCCGAGCCTGGCCTCGACCGCATAGGGCCTCAAGCCTTCACCCCACACCGTCTGCACGTCCTCATGCAGGATGCCCTCGTCAAGCAGCTCGCGGATCAAGAAGCCGAGCCCGCCCGCGGCGTGGAAATGGTTCACGTCGGCCAGCCCGTTCGGGTAGACGCGGGCCAGCAGCGGCACGGCTTCCGAGAGGTCGGAAATGTCCTGCCAGGTGAGCGCGATGCCGGCCGCCGCGGCCATCGCGATGAGGTGAATGGTGTGGTTGGTCGAGCCGCCGGTGGCGTGCAGGCCGACCACACCGTTGACGATCGAGCGCTCGTCGATCATGCGGCCGACCGGCGTATAGGCATTGCCGAGCGCGGTGATCGCCAGCGCGCGCTTGGCCGCTTCCCTGGTCAGCGCGTCGCGCAGCGGCGTGCCTGGATTGACGAAGGAGGCGCCGGGCGTGTGCAGGCCCATGATCTCCATCAGCATCTGGTTGGAATTGGCGGTGCCGTAGAAGGTGCAAGTGCCCGGCCCGTGATAGGATTTGGACTCCGCCTCGAGCAGCTCGGCGCGGCCTGCCTTGCCCTCGGCATAGAGCTGACGGATCTTGGCCTTCTCGTCGTTCGGCAGGCCCGACGTCATCGGTCCGGCCGGGATGAACACCGCCGGCAGGTGCCCGAAGGTAAGCGCCGCGATCACCAGCCCCGGCACGATCTTGTCGCAGACGCCAAGGAAGACGGCGGCGTCGAACATGTTGTGCGAGAGGCCGATCGCCGCCGCCATGGCGATCACGTCGCGCGAGAACAGCGACAGTTCCATGCCCGGCTGGCCTTGCGTGACACCGTCGCACATTGCCGGCACGCCGCCCGCCACCTGGGCAATGCCGCCGGCCTCGCGGGCCGCGTCCTTGATCAGCGCCGGGAAGGTCTCGAACGGCTGATGCGCCGACAGCATGTCGTTGTACGAGGTGATGATGCCGAGGTTCGGCACGCGGTCGCCGCCGAGCGCGACCTTTTCCGACGGGCTGCAGACGGCAAAGCCGTGCGCGAGGTTGCCGCAGGAGAGCACCGCGCGGTTGGCGGCGCGGCCGGATGCCTCCGCGATGCGGCCGAGATAGGCCTCGCGGCCGGCTTTCGAGCGTTGGCGGATGCGTTCCGTGATGGCTTCGATGTCGCGTCTGGCTGTCATGGCTGGTCCTTTCGAGCCCCGGAAAACGTCCTCCCATAGCCTCCGGGGCTGTTCCTTGGTGAAATCAGGGTGCCCAGAACACCTCTACCGGTATCGGCGCTGCCTCGAGCACTTCGCGGATGGGCTTTTTTACGCCCGCTCCCATCGCGCCGTCGAAGGCGGTGCGCTTGTCCTCGCCTTCGATGTGGAGCGCGATGAAACCGGCGGCAACGATCCGCGCCATCGACAGCGTCAGCCTCGGCTCGCCGGCGCTTTGCGCATGCACCGGCAGCACGATTCGCTGCGAGGACGGGTCGAGCAATTCAGCGAGCTTGTCGGCATCGGGAAAGAAGGAGGCAGTGTGGCCGTCGGCGCCCATGCCGAGAACGACGACGTCGAGCGGCCATGCCAAGGACTGCAAGGCCTCGCTGTCCGAAGCCGCCGCGGCCTCGATGCTGGCCGCTTCATGGTAGAGCGGCACGAAGCGCGCTGCCGCCGCCTTGCTCTGGAGCAGCTTGGCCGCCACCAGCCCGGCATTCGAGCGCGGCGAGGTGGGCGGCACGAAACGCTCGTCGACCAGCGTCACCGTGACCTTGTCCCAGGCGATCGGTATCGAGGACAGTGCGGCGAAGAATTTTGCCGGCGTCGTGCCGCCGGATACGGCGAGCAGCGCCGTGCCGCGCTCGGCAATCGCCTTGGTCAACCGGGCGGCGACGTTGCCGGCAAGGGCTGCCGCCAGCTGCTGGCGGTCGGCAAAGCCGTTCCAGGCGTAGGCGGCCCCGCTCAATTGCTCTCGTGCCATGTCCGTCCGTCACGTTCGATGAGCGCGATGGAGGCCGAGGGCCCCCAGGTGCCCGCCGTATAGCCCTGCGCTTCTTGCCTTGCGCTTTCCCAGGCATTCTGGATCGGGTCGATCCATTTCCAGGCCGCCTCGACCTCGTCCCGGCGCATGAACAGCGTCTGGTTGCCGCGCACCACATCCATGATCAGCCGTTCATAGGCGTCCGGCGCCCGGCCTTGGAACGACTGCGCGAAGCTCATGTCGAGCGAAATCTGGCGCAGGCGCATGCCGCCCGGCCCCGGATCCTTGATCATGATGAACTGCTTGACGCCCTCGTCCGGCTGCAGGCGGATGACGAGCTGGTTGGCGAAGATCGGTCCGGCGCTTTCGCCGAAGATCGAATAGGGGATCGGCTTGAACTCGATGACGATCTCCGAAACGCGCGTCGCCAGCCGCTTGCCGGTCCTCAGATAGAAGGGAACACCGGCCCAGCGCCAGTTGCCGATCTCGGCCTTGATGGCGACGAAGGTCTCCGTGTCGCTGCTCTTGCCCAACTCCTCGACATAGCCTTTGACGGCTCCGCCGGCCGAGGCGCCGGCGCGATACTGGCCGCGCACGGTGTGCTTGGGCGCCTCGTTGCCGTTGATGCGCTTCAATGCCCTCAGCACCTTCAGCTTCTCGTCGCGCACGGCATCCGCATCCATCGACGATGGTGTTTCCATGGCAACCAGGCAAAGCAGTTGCAGGATGTGGTTCTGCACCATGTCGCGCAGTGCGCCTGCCTTGTCGTAGTAGGTGACGCGGTCCTCGAGACCCACGGTCTCGGCCACCGTGATCTGCACATGATCGATATGAGCGGAGTTCCACAGCGGCTCGTAGAGCGCATTGGCAAAGCGCAGCGCCATCAGGTTCTGCACCGTTTCCTTGCCGAGATAGTGATCGATGCGGAAGATCTGGCTTTCGTGGAAATCGTCGCCCACCGCGTCGTTGAGCGCGCGCGCCGAGGTGAGATCCCGCCCGATCGGCTTCTCCAGCACGATGCGCGAGTTCGGTGTGATCAACTTGTGCTCTTTGAGCTGGTGCGAGATGTCGCCGAACAGCGCCGGCGCCACCGCGAGGTAGAAGGCGCGGATGCGGTCGCTGTCGCCGATCGCCTTCTTGAGCTTGTCGAAACCGGCGCCCGTGGTCGCGTCGGCCGAGACATAGGAAAGCCTGGCCAAGAAGCTCTCCAGCTCCTTGGCATCGACATCGGCCGGCTTCACATGCTGGGATATCGCCTTCTTGGCGAAGGCCTGGAATTCGGCATCGGTCATCTTCGCGCGCGACGTGCCGATGATGCGCGTCGGCTCGGAGAACTGGTGACCGCACTGGCGATAGTAGAGAGAGGGCAGGAGCTTGCGTTCCGACAGGTCGCCGGTGCCGCCGAAGATGATGAAGTCGAAGGGGTCGACGGGGATGATCTGGCTGGTCATGGTCAGTCCGGTTTGATGCCGCTCGCCGGTAGCGGGGCTGATATATTCTAATCGATTTAAATCGTCCAGTGCCTTGGTGTCGCATCAAGGGCCAATCGCGGGGGATTGATTGGGTCTAGACGTGCCCCTGATACTGGCGCTACCGGAAGGCTTGTCGGCAAGCGATGTCTTCCGGCAGCGTTCGCAGCTGCAACATAGAACGTGAATGTGACGAAAGCCAATGCATGTCGCCCAAAAGTGCGCAGCGGTTTTGGAGAACGACATGCATCAAAACAAGGATGCATGTCGCCCAAAAGTGCGCAGCGGTTTTGGAGAACGACAGGCATCAAAACAACGACTGAAAGCGCGTCGCCTGAATCCGTTTCGACACGGCGCGCTTTATCAGGGAGAAATCATGAGCGCGACATCGCGCCATGGCCAACTCCCGGGTGCGGATGATCTAGAATGTGCGGGAAAACCATGCGTCTGGAAAACAAGGTTGCCATCATCACTGGCGCGGCGTCGGGTTTCGGCGAGGGCATGGCGAAGCGCTTCGCCGAAGAGGGCGCGCGCGTCGTCGTCGCCGACCTCAACGCCAAGGGCGCCGAGCGCGTCGCGCAAGAAATCGGCGACAGCGCGATCTGGACCCAGACCGACGTCTCGCTGCGCTCCGAATTCGACGAGATGGTCTATGCCGCCAAGAACGCCTTCGGCCGCGTCGACATCATGGTCAACAATGCCGGCTACACGCACCGCAACGGCGACCTGCTCGGGGTCGACGAGGAAACCTTCGATCTGATCACTGCCATCAACATGAAGGCGATCTATCATGCCGCCCTTGCCGTGGTGCCGATCATGGATCGGCAGGGCGGCGGCGTCATCCTGACCACGGCCTCGACGGCGGGGCTTCGCCCGAGGCCGGGCCTCACCTGGTACAATGCCTCCAAGGGCTGGGCGATCACCGCCACCAAGTCGATGGCGGTCGAGCTCGCGCCGAAGAACATACGCGTCAATTGCCTCTGCCCGGTCGCCGGCGAAACCGGCATGCTGGAGAAGTTCATGGGCGCCGACACGCCGGAGATCCGCGAAAAATTCCGCGCCTCGATCCCGCTCGGCCGGCTCTCGACGCCGCTCGACATCGCCAACGCGGCGCTCTGGCTGGCGTCGGACGAGGCAGCCTTTATTACCGGCGTGGCGCTGGAGGTCGATGGCGGGCGCTGCATCTGAGCGGCCGCTCCAGCGCGAAGCGATTTGGCGGCTGGCGGCACTTTGCGGCCGGGTTCAACCCGGGAAACGGATCAGGTGCCGGTTTTTAGGTAGGTTTTCCAAACCCAGCCGTGCTTGCCGTTATAGACGATCTCGCACCATTTCTTGCAGCTCATTACCTGCACCGATGCCTTGGCCGGCACCGTTACGATTGCGGATGCGCCCTTCTTCGGGCCGCTCCGCATGGTGACTGCCCGCAGGATGCGTCCATTGGCGCCGGCGCTGACCTTCTGAGGCTTCGGCTCGTCCTGGGCCGCGTCCTCGGTTGCTGCCGGCTGAGTCTCCTGCGGCTTTGCTTCCGGTATGGCCGCGGTCTGCGCGCCGTCCATCTTGGCGTCTGGCTTTTTCGCATCTGCCGATTGGTCGGCCGCCGGCGCAGGCGCCGCGACCTCGGACAAGGCGGCCGAAGCATCGTTCCCTGACACGGATTCGGCGAAGGCGGCAACGGCCGGCTTGTCGTTCTGCGTTGCCGGCTTCTCCGCGGCCTGAACGGATGAGGCCGGCGGAGCCTCAGCCGCGGCGGACGCGGTCGCCGCATCCGCGCCGGTCCAGCGCGGGCTGTTGGATGCCAGCGCCGGGATGGCGGCTTCGCGCACGGCAGTGACGGGCGAAACCGCATCGGCCTTGCGCGCGACCTGCGGCGCGGCGACGGAGACAGCTGCGCTCGCAGCGGCCGGTGCGATCTTCTTCGTCTTGACCGGGATCGCGGGAACGGTCTGCTCCGCGCTTGCGATCGCCTGCCGTTCATTGGCCGGCAGGGCCAGCCAAAGCGCCACTGCGGCCACGCCAAGCAGCGCCGCGGTGCCGACGGCCGCGATCACCAGATGCGCGTTCGACTGCAGGCCCTGCCAGAAAGACGGCCGCATGTCATAGCCGAACTGTACTGCAAAGCGCCGTCGTTCCGGCGCACCGAAACTGAAGGGCTCGTTCACTTAGACCACCTCCAAAAAGCGGGCCGACGTTCTTTCGATCCTGCCGCAAACAGTTCGCAGCTGATCGGCATCGGTCCCAAAATTCCAGCGGGCAGGCCCGCGCAAATCCCCATTTTATCGCCCAGAACCGGCATCTTTTGCCGCTGATTATGGCATCACTGCGCCTTTTTGCGAAATTCTGCGCGTTCGTTAAGGATTCTGCAACATGCCGTTGGGGAAGCAGACTTGTCGAATCAACAGCTTCTTCGAGATGTCCGCCCTCAGATCCTGTCGCGCAAAGCGAACCAGTTGAGTGCCAGAAACAGCAGCGGCGCGCGAAAACGTCGGCCGCCGGGGAAAGCGGGAATCTTCAGATCCTCGATCAGTTTCAACCGGTCGCGATTGCCGGCGACCGTCTCGGCATAGAGCTTGCCGAAGAAGTTGGACAGCATGACCCCGTGGCCGGAGTAACCGCCCATCGAGATCACGTTCGGCATCACCTCGCGCACGAAAGGCTTCCTCGGCACGGTGATGCCGACATAGCCGCCCCAGCCATGCGTGATCTCGACGTCCTTCAGCGCCGGATAGAGCTCGGCGATCTGCCGCCGGATGTGGATATGGATGTCCTTCGGATCATTGACGGCATAGACCTCGCGGCCGCCGAAAAGCAGCCGCCCATCCTTCGACCTACGGAAGTAGCGCACGACGAAGCGGGAATCGTCCACTGACTCGCCACCCGGCAGCACCTTGGATTCGGCGCCGAGCGGCATGGTCGCGCCGATGAAGGAGCCGATCGGCATGATGTGCGCCGCGCTCACCGGCTCCAGATTGCCGCCATAGGCATTGACCGCGATCAGGCATTTCTCGGCCGATATCGTGCCTTTCGGAGTGGTCACCCTCACCTTGCCGCCGCTCGCGGTAAGGCCGGTCGAGGGCGTCCGCTCGAACAGATGCGCGCCGGCCGCGGCAGCCACTTTTGCCGTGCCGATCACCAGCTTTAGCGGGTGGATATGTCCGGTCCCGGTATCGCGCGTGCCGCCGAAATAGCGCGTCGAGCCCAGCCGTTCCGTTGTCTCGCTGGCATCCATGAATGAGATGTGCCGATAGCCGAAACGGCTCGCCATGATCTCGGCATGGGCCTTGTAGTCGTCGACGTAACGCCGCTTGTGCGCCACCGACAGCTGGCCGGGCATATAGTCGATCTCGATTTGGTTGGCCGTCGCGAAGTCCAGCAGATGCGTCTTGGCCTCTTCCGCGAGATCGAACAGCGCCTTGGCGCGCGAGAGCCCGTATTCGGCCTCAAGTTCCTCGGCCCAGGCGCGCTGGCCCGTGCCGAGCTGGCCGCCATTGCGCCCGGACGCGCCGTCGCCGAAGCGGTAAGCATCGATCAGCACGACATTCGTACCGGCTTTGGCAAGATGCGCCGCCGCCGAGAGACCGGTGAAGCCACCCCCGATGATGACGACATCGCAAGTCCGATCACCGTCGAGCGCTGGATACTCAGGCCGAGGGCCGGCCGAATCTTCATACCAGGACCGGCCGGGGGAGATGGGGGATTGGTAGGGCATGAACGCCGGTGAATGGTGAATAGTGAATAGTGAATGGCTTTGTGCGGCGCAAGCGCTGCGTTCACCCGTCCAGTATGAACCTATTCACCATTCACTATTCACCATTCACGCGACGAAGTCGCCACTCACACATTGAGCAACAAATACTCCCGCTCCCATGGGCTGATCACTTCCATGAAGGTCTCGAACTCGGCGCGCTTGATCGCCGCATAGGTGGCGGCGAAGGATTTGCCGAGGATGGCGCCGAGCTCCCTGTCGCCCTCGAACAGGTCGACGGCCTCGAGCAGGCTGCGCGGCAGATCGATCTCGTCCTCGTTGGCGGTGGTGAGCACCGGGGCCGAAGCCTTTTCCTTTTTCGTGATGCCGATCAGCCCGCAGGCGAGCGAAGCGGCGAGCGCCAGGTAGGGGTTGGCATCGGACGATGGAATGCGGTTTTCGACGCGCCGCGCCGCAGGGTCGGATCGCGGCACGCGGAAGGCCGTCGTGCGGTTGTCGTAACCCCATTTGGTGTTGACCGGCGCCGAGGCCGCCTGCGTCAGCCGGCGGTAGGAATTGACGTAGGGCGCGAACATCACCAGCGCGTTAGGCACATGCTTCTGCATGCCGCCGATGAAATGGAAGAACGCATCCGTCTCGGAGCCGTCCTCGGCCGAGAAGATGTTCTTGCCGGTCTTCTTGTCGACGACCGACTGGTGGATGTGCATAGCCGAACCTGGCTGCCCCTGGATCGGCTTGGCCATGAAGGTAGCGTAGATTTCGTGCTTCAGCGCCGCCTCGCGGATCGTGCGCTTGAACATGAAGACCTGGTCGGCGAGCTCGATCGGATTGCCGTGGCGCAGGTTGATTTCGAGCTGGCCGGCGCCTTCCTCGTGGATCAGCGTATCGATCTCCAGGCCCTGCCGTTCGGAGAAATGGTAGATGTCGTCGATCAGCTCGTCGAACTCGTTGACGCCGGCGATCGAATAGCCGGCGCCGCCGCCGATCGGCCGCCCCGAGCGCCCGACGGGCGGCGTCAGCGGATAGTCCGGATCGGGGTTCTTGCGCACCAGGTAGAATTCGATCTCGGGCGCCACCACGGGCTTCAGGCCGCGCTCGTCATAGGCGGCGAGCACGCGCTTCAGCACATTGCGGGGCGTGAATTCCACCGAACGGCCGTCCTGATGGACGAGGTCGCAGATCACCGCTGCCGTCGGATCTTCCTCCCAGGGCACCACGGTCAGCGTCGAAAGGTCGGGCAAGAGCTTCAGGTCGCCGTCGTCCTCGGGGTAGCGGAAGCCGTTGCCGTCCTCCGGGTAGCCGCCGGAGATCGTCGTCATGAACACCGCCGAAGGCAGCGCCAGCGATGTGTTGGAGGTGAATTTCTTCGACGGCATCATCTTGCCGCGGGCGACGCCGGCCTGGTCCGGCGTGATGCATTCGATGTCCTCGATGCCGCGCCATTCCAGCCAGGCGCTGGCTTCCTTCCAGTTCTTCACACCGCGTTCGTTTTTCAGGAACGCAGGCGTGCGGGCGCGTCCCCCCCGGCTCGACGGACGGACTTCCTTTTTCTCAGGCGGCATCATTCACCAGATTGTGTTGCGGATTTCGAAGTATAGCCGGGCGCCGTGGGAGAAGGGAAGGGGAGGCGCCTCGGGCAGGTAACCGTCTTCGGGCTGGCGGTGCGGCGCCACAACGTCTACACCAGCCACCTGCAACGAACGGTGTCCGCTTATGTCCGTCCCCCATTTGACGACGATCGGCTTCGATGCCGACGATACGCTGTGGCAGAACGAGCAGTTCTTCCGCATGACCGAGCAGCGCTTTGTCGCGATGCTTGCCGAACATGGCGAGGCAAGCCAGGTTTCGGCAAACCTGCTTGAAGCCGCTAAGCGCAATCTCGGTATGTATGGCTTCGGCATAAAGAGCTTCATGCTATCGATGATAGAAACGGCGATCGAGGTTACCGACGGCCGTGTTCCAGCCTCGACCATCGCCGAAATCCTGGCCGCCGGCCGCGACATGCTCAGTCACCCGATCGAGCCGTTGCCGCATGCGCATGAGACGGTCGAAAGGCTCGCCGGTGCCTATCGCCTGGTGCTGATCACCAAGGGTGATCTTCTGGATCAGGAGCGCAAGCTGGCGCAGTCTGGAATGGGCGATCTCTTTGATGCCGTCGAGATCGTCAGCGACAAGAGCGCCGCCACCTATGCCCGCATCTTCAGCCGCCATGGCGACGGTCCGCAGACAAGCATGATGGTCGGCAATTCGCTCAAATCCGACGTGGTTCCCGCCATCGAGGCCGGCGGCTGGGGCATCCATGTCCCGCATGAATTGACCTGGGCTGTCGAACACGCCGAGGCCCCTGATGCGGCGCCGCGTTTCCGACGGATTGCCGACCTTGGCGAGTTGCCGACCCTGGTCGAGGCCATCGCGCGGACTGGCTGAGCTCTGTCCAGGTCTAGGTATCTGTTTTCGCAATTCCGGATGGAAAACCGGTACGCACTTTTCCGGGAGTGCTTAAGCGCGGCCGACCAGGCGATCGATCACCGGTTGCAGCCTTTCAGGCGTGATCGGCTTGGCAACCACCGCGTCGATCACGCTCGACAGGCCGAGGCTAGCCGGCGTGCCATTCCTGGTTGAGAGCAGGATCACCGAGGGCTGCGCCTGGCCGGAAGCGCGCCGCAGCGCGTCGATGCCGGACAACAACCCGTCGCAATCCTTGTCGTCGGGTCCGCCGTCGAGGATGATTGCGCCGGGGACCAAGCCAGCCAAAGCCTTCTCAGCCGTCTCGGGCGACTCAGAAATCGGCTTCAGCCCGGATTTTTCAACGATTTTCGACACCACGACCCGGTTGATCGACGATTTGCCGACCACAAGCACCTTGGAGAAATCCGCCGTCAGCCGGGCAGCCGGGCCGCGGTCCGCCGGTTTCATTGGTTTTCGAGCGTCGTCATGATCGGCGGGAGACATGTTGGGCGGGTGCTCTGGTTCAATGCAGGGTTGAAACCTGAGCGCAATTGGCGTGAGATCGCCAGCGGTGTCAAGCAGAAATAGTGGAAAATGAGAATATAACAAGAATTGCTAAAATTCGGTGCAAGTTCTCCCCGTCACCACAAGCGGAATTCGAAAAAACCGAAAGTCTCCCGAACGTATAGCGCGCGGGAGACACTCGCGGAAGATTGTTGACGTTGCGTCAACCGTGGTTCTGGTGGGTGACGATCACCGGGATCAAAAGATCACCCCAGTTGCCGTCCCCACCATGGTGCCTGGCCGAACGCACCAGTTCCACGGACACGCCTGCCTCGACTGCCTTCATCACCGACTGGTTCAGTCTGTGCAGGTCGTTGGCCAGCATGCGGATCGTCGCCTGCTGATCGACGCTCATTGCGCTCGATTGTTCTTCGGCCCGTTCCTTGACGCGGCTTATAGATGCCATTGGTCTTCTCCCTGACGTAATGCCCTTCGGGCGTTTCCTCTCAATGTTGTCGTCACTCGGCCGCCGGCCTGAACTGGGCGTGCTCGGTCGACTCATGCATGGCGGTGGTCGAAGACTGGCCGCCGGTGATCGCCATCGAGACGGCATCGAAATAGCCGGTGCCGACCTCGCGCTGATGTTTGGTCGCGGTGTAGCCGTGGGCCTCCGCTGCGAACTCGGCTTCCTGCAGTTCCGAATAGGCCGCCATTTGGCGGTCCTTGTAGCCGCGGGCCAACTCGAACATGCCGAAGTTCAGCTGGTGGAAGCCGGCCAGCGTGATGAACTGGAACTTGTAGCCCATGGCGCCGAGCTCCTTCTGGAAGTTCGCGATGGTGGCGTCGTCCAGGTTCTTCTTCCAGTTGAACGACGGCGAGCAGTTGTAGGCGAGCAGCTTGCCGGGATGATGCTTGTGCACGCCCTCGGCGAACTTCCTTGCCTGCTCAAGATCCGGCTTCGAGGTTTCGCACCAGATCAGGTCCGCATGCGGTGCATAAGCGACGGCGCGCGCGATGCAGGGCTCGATGCCGTTCCTGACATGGTAGAAGCCTTCGACGGTGCGGCCGGCATCGTAATCGACGAAAGACCGGTCGCGCTCGTCGATGTCGGAGGTGAGCAGCTTTGCCGCCTCGGCGTCGGTGCGCGCCACCACCAGCGTCGGCGTGCCCATCACGTCGGCCGCGAGCCGAGCCGCGTTGAGGTTGCGGATATGCGCCGCGGTCGGGATCAGCACCTTGCCGCCGAGATGGCCGCACTTCTTCTCCGACGCCAGCTGGTCCTCGTAGTGGACGCCCGCCGCGCCAGCCTCGATGAAAGCCTTCATGATCTCGAAGGCGTTGAGTGGGCCTCCGAAGCCCGCCTCGGCGTCGGCCACGATCGGCGCGAACCAGGTCTCGACCGAAAGTCCCTGGCCTTCGGACGTCTCGATCTGGTCGGCGCGCTGCAGCGTGCGGTTGATGCGCTTGACCAGCTCAGGCGCCGCGTTGGCCGGATAAAGCGACTGGTCCGGATACATGGCGGACGCGGTGTTGGCGTCCGCCGCGACCTGCCAGCCCGACAGGTAGATCGCCTTCAGCCCCGCCCTGACCTGCTGCATGGCCTGGTTGCCGGACATGGCGCCGAGCGCGTTGACGAAATCCTCCTCGTGGATGAGCTTCCACAGCCGGCTCGCGCCCATTTCGGCAAGCGTGTGGCGAATCTGGACCGAGCCGCGCAGCCGCTTCACATCCTCCGGCGAGTAGGGCCGTTCGATACCGTCGAAACGGCCTTCCGGCGCGGACGGGACAAGGTTGTAAAAATCAGTCATCGGTTGCTCCAGGTCGGTCTGCTTTGCTCGGATGGCGCGTTCGTGGGAGTCATTCGGCGCCGTTGACGTGTGACATCGTTTACATCGGGGTGCAAAAAGGGCCAGGAAAACCGGATATTACACGCGAAAATAAGGGAAAACCTGTATTGTGTTTGACAGGCGAGCGCAGTAAATTTGTCACGATTGTAAAAGGCGGTTGGCCGCAGGTCGCGCCATTTCGTGTAAAATCTTGTCAAGGGCAGCCGATTGGCCGACCAGAAAATCTTCGCCGGACCGCGCATCCGCCGGCTTCGCAACGCCAAGGGCCTCACCCAGACGGCGATGGCCGAAGGGCTGGGCATCTCGCCGTCCTACCTCAACCTCATCGAGCGCAACCAGCGGCCGCTGACGGTGCAGCTGATCCTCAAGCTGGCCTCCGTCTACAAGATCGACCCGCACGAATTGCAGGGCGAGACCAAAGGGTCGATTGCGGCGCTGAAGGAAGTGTTCGGCGATCCGCTGCTGGCCGGCGAACTGCCGGGCGACCAGGAACTGATCGATCTCGCCGAAATTGCTCCCAACGCTTCCGCCGCGATGGTGAAATTGTTTCGCGCCTATCGCGAGCAGGCAGAGCGGCTATCGGATCTCAACGAGCTCCTGGCGCGGGAGGGCAGGGCGACCGCCCTGTCCGGCACCCGCCTGCCGGTCGATGAAGTGCACGAGACCTTCGAGCGTCGGCCGAACCATTTCGCGACGCTGGAGGAGGAAGCCGAGGCCTTCATTTCGGTGCTCGATCCCGGAGACGACCTGTTCGGCGCGCTGAAGGACTGGCTGAGGCGCGAGCACGGCATCGTGGTCAAGGTGCTGCCGGTCGCCACCATGCCGAACTGGCGCAGGCGCTACGACCGCCATTCGCAGCGCCTGTTCCTGTCCGAGCGGCTCTCCCCCTTCGATCAGTTGCGCGAGGTCGCCATGGAGGCGAGCCTGATGCGCATGACGGTGGCCGTGGCGGGCGAGGTCCAGGCGTTGAAGCTGGGCAGCGACGAGGCGCGCCGGCTCGCCCGCTTCGAGCTTGGCCGCTATGCCGCGCATGCGCTGATGATGCCTTATCAGGCCTTCCATGCGGCGGCTGTGCGCGCCCGCTACGACATCGACGTCTTGCGCTCGCGCTTCGGCGTGTCCTTCGAACAGGCGGCAAACCGCCTGACCATGCTGCAGCGGCCCGGCGCCTCTGGCGTGCCGTTCTTCATGCTGGAGGTCGACAATGCGGGGAATCGCTTCCGCAAGGCGGGCAGCCTGGGCTATCCGCAAAGCCGCTTCGGCGGCGCCTGTCCGAAGCTTCCCGTCCACGCCGCCTTTTCACAACCGGGCCGCATCCTGGTCGAGGCGGTGGAAATGCCGGACGGCGCCGAGTTCCTCTGCATCGCCCGCACGCTCGAAGGGCCGCAAGGCGCGTTCTCCGAGCGGCCGCGGCGCACCGCGCTTCTGCTCGGCTGCGACGTCGGCTTTCGCGACGAGATCGTTTACAGCGCGGCGCTGCCCGGACCGTCCGCCAGCAAGGCCGCGCAGGGCCCGGCATTCGCGACGCCGGTCGGCCCGGCCTGCAGGCTCTGCGAGCGCGTCGGCTGCCTGGCGCGCGCCGAGCCGCCGGTGACCCGCCCGCTCGGTCTCGACGAGATGGTGACGGGCCTCAGCGCCTTCGATTTCCAGGGATAGTGCCGCCGCTAAGCGTGTAGCGCATTCAGCGGGCGCCATTGGGCTTTGTCCTACATTTCAGCGGATGCTGGATCACGCCGCGCTTCAGTATTTGCGCTACGCGAATGGCATATAGTCTGGTCGTCCTTGGTGGATCGTGCCGCCCGCAAATCGCTGACAGTCCCATCCATGACCGATACCGCCTCGCCCCGCGTTGCCTTGCCTGCCGTCTCGCCGCGCGAGGAGCGGATCGGCATGCTGCTGGTCTTCCTGTCGGCGCTGATGTGGAGTTTCGGCGGCACCATCGCCCGCTTCATCCATGTCGGCGACAGCTGGACCGTGGTGTTCTGGCGCTCGCTCTGGGCGGTGGCCTTCCTCATCGCCTTCATGCTCTGGCGCGACGGCGGGCGCGGCACCTTGAAACTGTTCCGCGGCATGGGGCTGCCCGGGCTCGGCGTCGCTCTCTGTTTCGCCACTGCCTCGACGAGCTTCGTGGTGGCGCTTGCCTACACGACGGTCGCGAACATCCTGCTGATGCAGGCCGGCGTGCCGCTTCTGGCTGCCCTGCTTGCCTGGGTATTGTTTCGCGAGCGCGTGAGCCCGGCCACCTGGATCGCCATTGCCGCGGTCATAACCGGCGTCGCCATCATGGTCTCGGAATCCCTTGGCGGCGCCGTCTCGCCGATCGGCGACGGGCTGGCTCTGCTGATTGCGGTGATGTTTTCGGTGGCGACCGTCATCACGCGCCGTTTCGCGCATGTGCGCATGGTGCCGGCCAATTGCCTTGCTGCGTTGCTTGCCGGCGTATTCGCTGCCTCGCAAGCTTCGGAATTCGCCGTTTCCGGGCGCGACATGGGTTTCCTCTTCGCCTTCGGCGTCCTCAATCTTGGCGTCGGGCTCGCCTTTTTCGCGATGGGGGCGCGGCTCGTTCCGGCCGCCGTTGCGGCGCTGCTTGGCACGTTCGAGCCGATCCTTGGGCCCATCTGGGTCTGGCTGGTCCATGCCGAGGTCCCGTCGGTGCGCACCATCATCGGCGGCGCCGTCGTCGTCACGGCGCTGCTTGTCCATGTCGGGTTTGAATTCAAGCGGCAGACGCGTCCCGAGCGGCCGGGCGTCACCGGCCTGCCGTCTCCCAATTGACGCCGCAGAGTCTTCCCCATTGACAACCCCGTTGCCGGCCGGGCAGGCTGCAATTACGGCAACAACAAGACAGGCGTATCTTGCCAAGTGTCTCCGCCGGCCTCACCGGGGCCGGACCGCATCGTCATATTTCTGCATCCGCCGCGGCGAACGCCGCTGACGCTGCCCGAACATCTTCCTGGGAGGGATGCACGGGCCACAACCACCACTCAACGGTCCGGCGCACCGCCAGGCGCGCGCGCTTGGCGCTCCCCGGAAAGCCCAATAGTCTGAACCAAACGCCGTCCCGCGCCCATATCGCGACGAGCCGGCACGGGAACACTCACCAAAGGAGAACATTATGATCCGCAAAGCGCTTTTGCTTTCGGCGACTTCGGCATTCCTGACGCTCTTCACGGTAGGCGGCCATGCCGACGACCGTGTCGTCAACGTCTACAACTGGTCGGACTATATCGACAGCTCGATCATCGACGACTTCACCAAGAAAACCGGCATCAAGGTCGTCTACGACACCTTCGATTCCAACGAGATCCTGGAGACGAAACTGCTGGCCGGCGGCAGCGGCTACGACGTCGTCGTGCCCAGCGCCAACTTCCTTGCGCGCCAGATCCAGGCCGGCGTGTTCCAGAAGCTCGACAAGTCGAAGCTGCCCAACATCTCCAACATGTGGGATGTCATTTTGGAGCGCACCGCCAAGTACGATCCGGGCAACGAGTACTCGGTCAACTACATGTGGGGCACGGTCGGCCTCGGTTACAACGTCAAGAAGGTGCAGGCGGCACTTGGCACCGACAAGGTCGACAGTTGGGACGTGTTCTTCAATCCGGAGAGCCTGGCCAAGCTGAAGGATTGCGGCGTCTATGTGCTGGATTCGCCGGCCGACATCATTCCGGCGGCGCTGAAATATCTCGGCCTCGACCCGAACAGCACCTCGCCCGACGATATCGCCAAGGCCGAGCAAGCGCTGCTGAAGGTCCGGCCCTATATCCGCAAGTTCCACTCGTCCGAATACATCAATGCCTTAGCCAACGGCGACATCTGCCTGGCGGTGGGCTGGTCGGGCGACGTGTTCCAGGCGCGCAACCGCGCCGAGGAAGCCAAGCAGGGCGTCGAGATCGGCTATTCGGTGCCGAAGGAAGGCGCCCAGATGTGGTTCGATCAGATGGCGATCCCGGCCGATGCGCCGCATGTCGCCGAGGCGCTTGAGTTTATCAACTACATGATGACGCCGGAAGTCATCGCCAAGTCGTCGAACTACGTGCTCTACGCCAACGGCAACAAGGCCTCGCAGCAGTTCGTCGACAAGGCGCTGCTCGAAGACACCTCGGTCTATCCGGACGAGGAGACGACCAAGAAGCTCTATACCGTGCAGCCATACGATCCCAAGACGCAGCGGGTCATCACGCGCACCTGGACCAAGATCGTCACCGGCCAATAAGCGTCGAGAGGCGACCCCGGCAGCCAACTGCCGGGGTCGCCTTCTTTTGAAACGCCAACAAGAAGCACCAAGAACAAGAACGGAGTGGGGACATGAAATCGCTTGGCAGCATCCGCAGGGATTTCGCGCCATGGAGTGATCCAAGCGCCAAGCCATACATCCAGTTCGACAAGGTGACCAAGAAGTTTGGCGACTTCACCGCGGTCAACAGTCTGTCGCTGACCATCTTCGAGCGCGAGTTCTTCGCCCTGCTTGGCGCCTCGGGCTGCGGCAAGTCGACCCTGCTCAGGATGCTCGCCGGCTTCGAGGAGCCGACGGCAGGCCGCATCCTGCTCGACGGCCAGGACCTGCGCGGCATCCCGCCCTACAAGCGGCCGGTGAACATGATGTTCCAGTCCTATGCACTGTTTCCGCATATGACGGTGGAGAAGAACATCGCCTTCGGCCTCAAGCAGGAAGGCATGCCCGCGCCCGATATCGAAAAGCGCGTCGCCGAGATGTTGCGGCTGGTCAAGCTCGAGCAGTTCGCCAAGCGCAAGCCGCATCAGCTTTCCGGCGGCCAGCGCCAGCGCGTCGCGCTCGCCCGCTCGGTCGCCAAGCGGCCGAAGGTGCTTCTTCTGGACGAGCCGCTCGGCGCGCTCGACAAGAAGCTGCGCGAGGAGACGCAGTTCGAGCTGATGGACCTGCAGCAGGAGCTTGGCCTCACCTTCGTCGTCGTCACCCACGACCAGGAAGAAGCCATGACCATGGCCGACCGCATCGCCATCATGGACAAGGGCGAGGTGATGCAGGTCGCCACACCGGCGGAAGTCTATGAGGCCCCGACCTCGCGCTTCGTCGCGCATTTCGTCGGCAATGTGAACATGTTCGAAGGCAAGGTCGCCGAGCGGGCGGCGAATACGACGCGCATCACCGGCGCGACCGGGGCGCAGATCGTCGTCGAGAACGCCGCCGACACCGCCAACGGCGCCGACATCGTCTTCGCGATCCGGCCGGAGAAGATCAAGGTCTCGTCGAAGAAGCCGGCCGACGCCGTCAACGCCCTGGAGGGCGAGATCTACGATGTCGCCTATCTCGGCGACATGACCGTCTATCACATCAAGCTGGACGACGGGCAGATCGTGCGGGCAAGCGCGTTGAACGCGTCGCGCGTCACCGAGGATCCGCTGACCTGGAACGACCGCGCCTGGGTTTCCTTCCGGCCGGATGCCGGCGTCGTGCTGACCAGATAGGAGCGGGCCATGACCAACATCGCCGCCACGGCTTCTCCACCGACCGCAACCGCTGCAGCATTGCCGGCCAGGCTGGCGAAGGGTTTCGTCGAGCGCCTGGTCATCATCATCCCATATCTCTGGCTGCTGTTCTTCTTCCTCGTCCCGTTCATCATCGTCTTCAAGATCTCGCTGTCGCAGACGGCGATCTCGATGCCGCCCTACACGCCCGTGCTCGATTTCAGCGATGGTATTTCGGGATTCTTCGCAGGCTTCCGCGAGCTGAACTTCGACAACTACACCTGGCTGACCCAGGACGCGCTCTACTTCAACGCCTATGTGACGAGCCTCATCATCGCCGCCATCTCGACGCTGCTGACACTGATCGTCGGCTATCCGATCGCCTACGGCATGGCGCGCGCGCCGGCGACAGTACGCCCGACCTTGCTGATGCTGGTGATCCTGCCGTTCTGGACCTCGTTCCTGATCCGCGTCTATGCCTGGATCGGCATCCTCAAGCCGGAAGGGCTGCTCAACCAGGTGCTTCTGTCGTTGCACCTCATCAGCCAGCCGCTGGTCATCCTCAACACCTACACCGCGATCTTCATCGGCATCGTCTATTCCTACCTGCCCTTCATGGTGCTGCCTCTCTATTCGTCGCTGGAGAAGATGGACTATTCGCTGATCGAGGCGGCGCAGGATCTTGGCTGCCCGCCGACTGGCGCCTTCTGGAAGATCACCTTCCCGCTGTCGCTGCCGGGTGTCATCGCCGGCTGCCTTTTGGTGTTCATCCCGGCCGTCGGCGAATTCGTCATCCCGGACCTTCTCGGCGGTTCGCAGACGCTGATGATCGGCAAGACGCTGTGGAACGAGTTCTTCGCCAACCGCGACTGGCCGGTCTCGTCGGCGGTGGCGGTCATTCTGCTCCTGGTGCTGACCGTCCCGATCATGTTCTTCCAGCAGGCCCAGGCGCGCGCCCAGGAGCAAGGCAAATGAACGCCACCTGGAGCCGCTTCAACATCACCTCGATCGTGCTCGGTTTTGCCTTCCTCTATCTGCCGATCGTGCTGCTGATCGTCTTTTCCTTCAACGAATCGAAGCTCGTCACCGTCTGGGGCGGCTTCTCGACCAAATGGTACGTCTCGCTGTTCCACAACCGGGGCCTGATGGACGCCACCTGGGTGACCGCGCGTGTCGGCGTCATCTCGGCCACCGTTGCGACCGTGCTCGGCACGCTGGCCGCGATCACGCTCACGCGCTATACGCGCTTCAAGGGGCGGGTGCTTTTTTCCGGCATGGTCTTTGCGCCGCTGGTCATGCCGGAAGTCATCACCGGCCTATCGCTGCTCTTGCTGTTCGTGGCGGTCGGGCTCGACCGCGGCTTCTTTACGGTGACGCTCGCCCACATCACCTTCACCATGTGCTTCGTGGCCGTCGTCGTGCAGTCGCGCCTGGTCTCCTTCGACCGTTCGCTCGAGGAGGCCGCCATGGACCTCGGCGCGCCGCCGGTGAAGACTTTTTTCCAGATCACCTTGCCGGTCATCATGCCGGCGATCATCTCAGGCTGGATGCTGGCCTTCACGCTGTCGCTCGACGACCTGGTCATCGCCAGCTTCGCTTCCGGCCCTGGCGCAACGACATTGCCGATGAAGATCTACAGCCAGGTGCGCCTTGGCGTGACGCCGGAGATCAACGCCGCCTGCACCATCCTGATCGCGGTGGTCGCGATCGGCGTTATCATCGCCTCGATCGCCAACAAGCGCCGCGAGGTCCAGCGCCAGCGCGACGAGCAGGCCGCGCAACGCGGTTAAAGCTTGTCTCCCGAAAGTGGGCCCGGTTTCCGGACGAAGACATGCTTAAAAATCAAGAACCTAAAGCAGGTCGCGTGAATCCTTTTTCACGCAACCTGCTTTAGGCAATTGCCTTATTGGCCTGAAACGCCCCGGCTGATCGGCGAGATGAACGGCGTGCTCCAGTTGCCGCCAACGAAGAACAGCGACTGCTTTGGGGGCGGCGGTGCCTGCACGGGCGCCTGACCACCGGCGGCTGGTTGCTGCGCCGGCTGCTGTGCGGGCTGTTGTTGCGCAGGCTGTCCGTTCGGGATGATGCCGCCGGACAGCGCCAGGCCGCGCCCGCTATAGGAGGCGATGCCGGAAAGCCAGATCTTGTACTTCTGGGAATTGACCTCGGCCTTGTCCAGCCGCGCCACGCCTTTCGAGATGCTTGCCTTGATCTCGGCGCCGTCGATCGGCAGCGAGCCGTCGGCGACATCGTCAAGCGCGAAGAACCCGCCCTGTTCGTTGCGCTTGAGGAAGGCAGGCAGGTTGAGGCCGTTGAGCGAGCCCGGCCCGAACGTCGCCGAGAAGGATCCGTCAGCGTTCTCGAAGATCGAGTCCCAGGCCTTGCCCGGCCCCTTGAGGATGATCGAGACGGTTCCGGTGCCGGCCGGCATCAGCCGCGTCATCCCGGCCGCGGTGGCGAAGGCGCCGGTGTCGACATCCGACGCCAAAAGCCGCAACTCAACCTGGGTGCCGTCCGGCTTACGGTCGAAACGCAGGCTGCTCTGGATGTTGCCATTAAAGGCAGAGGCGTCGGAGATGTCGAAGACGGCAAGCCCGTTCTTGACCTGCGCGGTCGCGGCGACATCGGCGAGCTGTATCGGGCCGACAGTGGCGTGCGCCGCCGACAGCCTGAGATCGAGGTTGATCTTGTCGGCGAAGCTGGTGTCGATCTCGCCGGGGCCTGCTTCGCCGGTGGGAGTGATCGGTGTGAAGGCGGAAAGGAACGATCTGAGATCGAGCGTGTCGAAGGCAAGCGTGCCGGAAATGACGGGCAGGGCCTCGCTGAACGAAAAGTCCAGCGCTCCCATGCCGGGGTTGTTGTCCAGCGCCACCGTCGTGTTCTCGAATTTCGCCCGTCCCGCCGACGCCGTCACCTTGCTCGCGACCGAGACGGAGCCGATCGCGGCGCCAGGCGCGATGCCGGCCTGTGACCATTCAAGCAGGCGTCTGAGCGACGGAGCAGTGAATTTCGCCTGGCCGTCCAGATAGGCGTTCTCCGACATCGACGCCACGCCGTCGAAGGAGAGGGTGGCGGGCGCCGCCTTGAAGGCGAGCGTGACGGGCGCGACACCTCCGGCAAACAGCACCAGCGGCCTCGCCGAGGAAAAGTCGATCTGGACGCTTTCGCCGCGCCATATGCCGGTCGCCGTAAGGGTGGCGTCACTGTTCATCGCCGCCCAGTTCACCTGGCCGCTGAGGCTGCTCAGGATCTCGGTGTCCTTGCCGCCCACCGAGGTCACGACACGGCCGTCGCGGAACTCGACGGTGCCGAACGGATCGGAAGGCAGTCTGCCGAGGTCGGGTTTCTGCGGGTTCGCGGTGACCACGCCGCGCGCCGTGTCGATCGAGCGCGTGATGCGGCCGCCGGAAGGCCGAGGCGGCAAATAGAGGCCGCTCGCCGTGCGCTCGACCCTGATCGTCGGCCGCACCAGTCTTGCCGTCGAGAATGCCACGTCGCCTTGCAGGGCGGCCATGGCGGAGAGGTCGACTTCGACACGCTCGGCTTCGACCACCGGCGGCGCGTCGGTCTCTGTCCATTGCGACAGCGTCACGTCGCTGAGGATTGCCCGGAACTTCGGCCACACCTCGATGCGCGGCGAGCCGTCGATCGTCACGCGAAAACCGCTCCAGGCGCTCAATTCCCAGGCGATGCGGTCGCGCACGATCCGCGTCGAGGCAATCAGCGGCAGGGCGGCGACGGCCAGCGCGATGACCAGCACCGCAACACCGATCACCCATACCCCGCGCCGGATCAAAGATGATGGCATTTCGCCCCGTATGCTTCCATTGCCGACAAATCGCCCGACGGGTGTAACCGAGCGCCGACGCTTTTCAAGTCTTTATGGCCCTGCGATGGCATTTGCGCCGTATCCTTGTCGGCCATTCCAACAAAATCTTGCTCCGCTGCGCTGCGGTATGCATAAGCGATAAACCCGTCCGGCCCGCAAATGCCACGCCGGTTTTGGGACAACGACGCAGGCGACATCAGGCTTAACTGCCGCAATCGCGACGCGCTTTGGGAGGAACGATGATGGCCGCCGACACCCCCTTGTGGACGCCGACGCAGGACCGTATCGCCTCCGCGCCCATGACCGCCTTCATGAAGGCCGCGGCTGCGAAGTCAGGGGCGGCTTTCTCCAGCTATGCCGAGCTGCATCGCTGGTCGATCGACGATCGCGAGGCGTTCTGGAGCTTGGTCTGGGATTTTTGCGGGCTTGTCGGCGACAAAGGCGAGCGGGCGCTTATCGACGGCGAGAAGATGCCGGGCGCGGCCTTCTTTCCCGACGCGAAGCTCAATTTCGCCGAGAACCTCCTGAAGAAGACAGGCGGCGGTCTGGCCATCGTCTTTCGCGGCGAGGACAAGGTAGAGCGCAGGCTGTCCTGGAACGAGCTCAACGCGCTCACCTCGCGCCTGCAGCAGCTGTTCCTGTCGCTTGGAGTCAGAGAGGGCGACCGCATCGCCGCCATGATGCCCAACATGCCCGAGACGGTCGCCGCCATGCTGGCCGCAGCGTCGATCGGCGCGGTCTGGTCCTCCTGCTCGCCCGATTTCGGCGAACAGGGCGTGCTCGACCGTTTCGGCCAGATCGAGCCGGTCGTCTTCATCGCGCCCGACGGCTACTGGTACAACGGCAAGGCGATCGAGGTCGCCGACAAGGTCCGGGCGGTGGCCGAGAAACTCGCGACCGTGGGCAAGGTGCTGATCGTCGACTATCTCGGCACATCTTCCGATGTCGCCGCCACCATCGACAAGGCAGCGGCGCTGGAAGAGGCGCTAGAGCCCTTCGCCGCCAAAGCGCTCATCTTCGAGCGGCTGCCGTTTTCGCACCCGCTCTACATTCTGTTCTCCTCCGGCACCACTGGGATCCCGAAATGTATCGTGCATTCGGCCGGCGGCACATTGATCCAGCATGTCAAGGAGCATCGCCTGCATGCCGGCCTGCTCGACGGCGATCGCTTCTTCTACTTCACCACCTGCGGCTGGATGATGTGGAACTGGCTGGTCTCGGGCCTCGCCTCGGGGGCGACGCTTCTGCTCTATGACGGCTCGCCCTTCTATCCTGACGGCAACGTGCTGTTCGATTTCGCCGATGCGGAGGAGATGACCCATTTCGGCACTTCGGCGAAATTCATCGATTCCGTCCGCAAGGCGGGGCTGAAGCCCATCACGAGCCATGACCTCGAGAGCGTGCGCACCATCTCGTCCACGGGATCGCCGCTGTCGCCGGAGGATTTCCGCTTCGTCTATGACGGCATCAAGACGGACGTGCACTTGGCCTCTGTCTCAGGCGGCACCGACATCGTTTCCTGCTTCGTGCTCGGCGTGCCGATAGAACCGGTCTGGACCGGCGAGATCCAGGGACCGGGTCTCGGCCTTGCCGTCGATGTGTGGAACGACGACGGCAAGCCGATCCGGCAGGAGAAGGGCGAGCTCGTCTGCACGAAAGCCTTCCCGTCGATGCCGATCGGCTTCTGGAAAGATCCGGAAGGCAAGAAATATCACGCGGCCTATTTCGAGCGCTTCGACAATATCTGGTGCCATGGCGACTTCGCCGAATGGACGGCGCATGGCGGCATGATCATCCATGGCCGCTCGGACGCCACGCTCAATCCGGGTGGGGTGAGGATCGGCACGGCGGAGATCTACAACCAGGTCGAGCAGATGCCGGAAATCCTGGAGGCGCTGTGCATCGGCCAGGATTTCGACAATGACGTGCGCGTTGTGCTGTTCGTGCGGCTGGCCGCCGGCGTGAGCCTCGACGAAGATCTGGAAAAGCGCATCCGCGCCAGGATCCGCACCGGTGCCAGCCCCCGCCATGTGCCGGCAAAGATCGTCGCGGTGACCGACATCCCGCGCACCAAATCCGGCAAGATCACCGAGCTCGCCGTGCGCGACGTCGTGCATGGCCGCGCCATCAAGAACAAGGAAGCGCTCGCCAACCCGGAGGCACTGGAGCTGTTCAGGAACCTGCCGCAGCTGGCCGATTAGAGCGCTGGCACATGGTTAACGAAATCTATCTCCCGAATTTACCTAGATTTCACGAGTGGTACACATTCGTAAATTTTTTCGGCCCCCGGTAAGGACTTGTTAAGGGACGGCGCCGATAGTCGCGTGTAACTTGAGGGAGAAATCCCGTTCCTCGTCCCCTGAGGTTCAGATTCGCTCAAGCCCCCGTTGTGACAGCAATCCCATCTTTCAAGGCGTCCATTGGACGCCTTTTTCTTTTGGGCTCGACTATTCGGCCAGCACGCGCGTCGAGGGGAAGCCGACCTCGACCAGCGTGCCTTCGCCGGGCGTGGAGGTGATGGCGAATCGGGCGCGGTTGGCCTCCACCATCGCCTTGGTCAGCGGCAGCCCGAGCCCGGTGCCGTCGCCGCGGCCGCGCTTCAGCGCATTGATCTGCTTGAACGGCTTCAGCGCCTGCTCGATCTCGGCCTGGGTCATGCCGATGCCGGTGTCGCGCACCCGCATGACGACGTCGCCGGAAGCCTCGTAGGCTGTCGACACGATCACCTGGCCACCGGCCTGCGTGTAGCGGATGGCGTTGGACAGGATGTTGAGCGCGATCTGGCGCACGCTTCTCAAATCCGCCACCACTTCGGGCAGCCGCGAGGCGAAGCTCGAGCGGATGATGACGCGCTCGCGGTTGGCCTGCGGCTGCATCATCGCCACCGTCTCGGCCAGCGTGTCGTTGAGCGACACCGCCTCGTAGGCCATCTCCTGCTGGCCGGCTTCGATCTTGGAGATATCCAAGAGGTCGTTGACGAGGTCGAGCACGTGATTGCCCGAACGGTTGATGTCGCGCAGATAGTCGCGGTAGCGGTCGTTGGCGACCGGGCCGAATTTCTCGTCCACCATCAGTTCGGAAAAGCCGATGATGGCATTGAGCGGCGTGCGGATCTCGTGGCTGATGCGGGCGAGGAAATCCGTCTTCTGCGAGGAGGCGCGCTCGGCCACGGCGCGCGCCTGGGTGAGGTCCTCCTCGGCGCGCTTCCACTGTGTGATGTCGCGCACCACGGCGCAGAAGCCGCTGTCGTTGGGCAGCCTGCCGATGGTCATGAACAGCGGAATGAAGCGCCCCTGCGCCTCGCGCCCGATGACCTCGCGACCGTCATTGAGCAGGCTCGCCACGCCCGGCTCGGAAAGACCGGCGAGATAGTCGCGCGTCGCGCGCTGGCTTTCGATGGCGAACAGCGAGGCAAACGGCTTGCCGGCAATCTCGTCGCTGTCGAAGCCGAACAGGGCTTCCGCCGGACGGCTGATCGAGCGGATATTGCCGTCGCGGCCGATCAGCACCACGCCGTCGGTGGCGGTGTCGATGATGGTGCGCATTTCGGCGATGCGCGACTTGAGCTCCGAAACGTCCGGCTGCTGGCTCGGCTCGTCATTCGCCGCGCTGAAATGCGCCGCCGGCGCCTCGTCCTCGCCCGAGCGGCGCACCACCAGCATCAGCGCCTTGCCGCCGCGCCACGGCACGGAACGCAACAGCGCATCGATCGGGAATTCCTGACCCTGGCGGGTCGTGAGCTTCAGCGAACGGTCGCTTTCGTCGGTCTCGCCATCGTCGGCGTAATGGTCGGCGAACAGCGCGCCCAGCCCGCCCGCATCGGCAAGGTCCTC
Organism: Mesorhizobium captivum; assembly: GCF_033977165.1. Taxonomy (NCBI): domain Bacteria; kingdom Pseudomonadati; phylum Pseudomonadota; class Alphaproteobacteria; order Hyphomicrobiales; family Phyllobacteriaceae; genus Mesorhizobium; species Mesorhizobium captivum. The sequence goes on along the minus strand of NZ_JAVIJB010000017.1, from coordinate 88,331 downwards.
CAGCGTGTCATAGCCGGTGAGCTCGAGGAACGCCGCATTGGCGTAATGCAGCACATCACCGGAATGGATGAGCAGCGGCACCGGCAGCCTGGCGATGATCGACGTGTCGGGCGCCCTGGATTCCTCCCCGGTGGAGAAAGCCGATGGCACGAAGCCTTCGAGCTTGAGCAGCGGCACCGTGAGGCGCGGCCGTTCCGGTAACGCCGCTTTGCCTTCGCCGGGCTGTCCAGCTTCAGGCAGGGCGCTGTCGGAGCCGGCCCAGTCCTCGCTGTCTTCCGCGTCGCGAAAATCGTCGGCGGTCATGCTGTCGTCGTCAGCGCCAGCGTCAGGCGCCTCGGCCGGCGGTTCATCGGCGGTGTTCTCGCGCCCGGCATAGTTGAGCAGCGAACCGGACCCGGGTGCCGTTTCGTCTTCGCCACCGGCAGTCTCGGAAGTGTCGTCGATGCCGTCGAGCCGAGCCAGGTCTTTCTGATCCTCCGCCTCGGTCTGCGCCTCAGCTGTCTCGACGGCTTCGGCCTCGGGCTGCGCTTGGTTGTCTTCCCGCAACGCAGGCTCATTCCCGGTCGCGTCGGGCGCCTTCAGATCGTATTCGCCGGTCTTCCTTTCGCCGGCCTTCGGCTGCTCGGCCGCGGGACCGGCCTTGCCGGCGGGCGCGGTCTCATCGGGCTGCTTTTCAGCGCCGGCGGTTTCGCCAGTCGTCGGCTCAGCCGGGCCGGAACTGTCCTTCCGCAGCCGCTCGCCGATCTCGCGAAAGGCGCTGCGCTCGAGGATCGACAGACCCTTGTCATTTCCCTGCTGCCTGTCATCTCCCTGCTGCTTGTCGTTGGCCGGCTGCCTGTGCTCGGCCAGCCGGATCACCTTGTCGGCATAGCGCCGCTCCGGCTTCGGCACGATGGTCAGCGCCGGCACCTCGCCCTGGAACGGGTCGGCGGGCTTTGGCGGCTCGGCCGCCGGCTGCCCGGCGGCAGGTTCGGGTTTGGCCGGTGCGGAGCCATTGGGCACAAGCGCCATGCCCAGCGCTTCCGGATCGACAACAGCGTCGGCGCTGCGCGCGACGCCGAAGCCGCGAAAACCCTCGAAGGCGCGGCTGCGGCCATAGACCGGCAGCGCCGCCAGATCGACGGGGATCTTCAGGTCCATGCCAGCCACCGGCCAAAGCACCGAGCGCCCCGACCAGGTATCGCGCCGCTCGAGCAGGGTGGCGATCTCGCCCGATGCGTCGAGACCGAAAGTCGTGGCGACGTCCCTGAAGCGCCGGCCGATCACATCGGCGGCCGGCTTGCCGACGATGTCGGCAAATTCCGGCGACAGCGCGCTGAACTTGCCTTCGGCGTCGGTGCGCCAGACGAAACGCAGCGGCGGCGCCGAACGGTCGATATTGCGAGCCGCGGCCGGCTCTGCCGGCGGCGCGGATTCGGCGGCGTCCTGCTGGCTTTCGGCCGCGGCATCCGTCGGTTCGACCCGTGCCGGCGCTTCCGGTTCGGGCCGCCCCGCCTCGTCGCCGCCGGCGTTGAAATACCAATGGTCATGCTGCGCGGGGCCGGTATCGGCAGCCTGCTTGCCTGCCTCGGTGCTGGTATCGTTCTCGCGGGCGGGCTCGGCTTCGGTGGCGGCGCTCTTGTCTTCGGAGATGGTGGACGCGCTTTCCGACGCTGCCGCCCGATCGCTGCTAGGCCGGTCGTCCTGCCGGTCGTCGAGTTGATCCTCGTCGATCACCACCAGCAGATGGCGCTGGTCGGTGAGCCGCGCGAAACCGGCCGGGTAGGAGGCGTTTGCACCGGGAACAAGGCGCTTGACGATGCGGTCTCCAGCGCTTGCCACGTCCGCGACAAGGGCAGCCAGGGTCTCCGGCTTGATGCCGAGCGCTATAAAACCCTCCGAAGCCGCCTCGATTTGGCCTTGGGCATCGACGAAGGCAATGAAATGCCCAGCCTCGGTGAAGCCGCCGATGGCGCGGCTGGCGATTTCGTCCGCACTGCGCGAACCGGTCTGCGCCGCCGGTATCGCCAGCATGATCGCCTTTTCGCCGTCCGGCATCGTAACCGTGCTGGCGAGCAAGCCGACGGCACGGCTCACTATGCCGGTCGCCAGCCTGACGGTGATGGCGCGGTCGCTGCCGATGTCCGGAAAGCCGCTGGTCGCCATGATCTGCCGCCTGGCGATCAGCGGCAATTGTGCCGAGGCGCCGATGATGGCCTCGATATCCGGATAGCCGAACACCGCGGCACCTGGCCCGTTGGCCCAGATCACCTGCTCGAGGTCGGCCGACAATATGGCAAGCGCGTCGCCGGCGGCAAAGCGCTGGCGCACCGCATCGAGCACGGCGACGTCGAGGAAGGAGTAATTTTCAGGCGGCATGCGCTGGCGAACCCTCCGCAAGCGGGCATTTCGGTTAACGCTTTGTTAATAAAAGCGTACGGAGCGAAGGTCCACAAGCCATGCCGTGCATCGGCCGAAATCTCTGGGCTCGTGGTTAACGGTCGGGCAATTTTTATGGTGCGCTGCAACAAAGATATTGCAATGCACAAAATTTGCCTTTATATTGCCATCATGCATGAACGAGACGGCTTTCTGTCAAAGCCGCTGCCCCTGAAAGGTTGGAAAATGTCCAAGACGACCACGAAGACCGCTGAGACCATCGAGAACATTGAATTCCCGAGCTTCGACGCTTCCAAGGCCACCGATCAGATCCGCGCCTTCGCCGAGAAGGGCGTCGAGCAGTCGAAAGAGGCCTATGCCAAGCTGAAGAACAGCGCCGAGGAGACCCAGAAGGTTCTGGAGTCGACCTACGAGACCGCCAAGACCGTTTCCAGCGACCTGTCGCTCAAGTCCATCGCCATCCTGCGCGCCAACGCCGAGGCCAGCTTCTCGCATCTCGAAGCCCTGGTCGGCGCCAAGACGCTCTCCGAGGTCGTCGAGCTGCAGACCGCCTTCCTGCGCAAGCGTGCCGAGATGGCCGTCGAGCAGGCCAAGGACTTCCAGACCGTTGCTTCCAAGGCCGTCGAGGACGTCTCCAAGCCAGTGAAGACCGCTTTCGAGAAGGCGTTCAAGGACAGCAAGGCGGCCTGATTCCAGGTCGCAACCTTACGATGCATCAAAACGTCGCATTTCGTCAGACAAATAGATGTGCGACGATTTGATTGGATGAATACCCGGAGGGCGAAACCTCCTCCCTTCTCTCTCCGGGGTGACCAGCCAGCTCCTCCTCCCGCTGGCTCGTAACAGGAAAAGGCCGGCACCTCCTCCCGCCGGCCTTTTCTTTTGCCTGGATAAATGGTGCCCGGTGCACTGAGCCGGCCTTTGCCTCATCAAAGGCCTTGAATTAGACTCTGATAGCCCGTATTGGACGCATCGCCGACGACAGAGCCGACGCGGAGAATGATTTCTTCTCGGGTTGCGCTCAGGCGGATGTGCCGTTGTAGCTCAGTTGGTTAGAGCACCAGATTGTGGATCTGGGGGTCGCTGGTTCGAGCCCAGCCAACGGTACCATCGCCTTCTTAGAGCAATTCCAGGAAAAGTGCGCCGCGGTTTTCCGTCCGGAATTGCGTGAAACAAATATCAGAGCGGCTCATTGGTTCCAGCAAAAAGCCGAATCCCTCTGACGCTCACGTCGCTTTGCCGGCCACCGCGTCCATTCCCATCTTCTCCTCCGAAATGTCGTCGAACGAGGCGTAGTTCATGTTGTAGAGGCGGGCGTAGAGGCCCTTTCGTTCCATCAATTGATCGTGGTTGCCGCTTTCGACGATCTCGCCGTTCTGCAGCACGATGATGCGGTCGGCGCCGCGGATGGTGGCCAGCCGGTGGGCGATGACGAGCCCGGTCCGGCCTTCCAGCAGCTTTACCAGCGCCTTCTGGATCAGCATCTCGGTGTAGGAATCGATGCTGGCAGTGGCCTCATCGAGCACAAGGATCTTGGCGTCGGCCACCAGCGCCCGCGCGAAGCTGATCAACTGCCGCTGGCCGAGCGAGAGATTGCCGCCGCGCTGCTTGAGCTCGGTGTCGTAGCCGTCGGGCAGATGCTCGATGAAGTCGTGCGCGCCCACGGCCTTTGCCGCGCGGACCACCTCCTCTCGGGTCGCGCCGGTCTTGTGGTAGCGGATGTTTTCCAGCACCGTTCCGGAAAACAGAAACGGCTCCTGCAAGACCATCGCCATCTGTTCGCCGAGCGAATCCTGTGTCAGGTCGCGCACGTCGTGCCCGCCGACCAGAACCTGACCCGACCACACATCGTAGAAGCGATGCGCCAGCGCCATGGAGCTCGACTTGCCCGAGCCGGTCGGACCGACAAGTGCTACGGTCTCGCCCGGATTGACGCGGAAGCTGACGTTCTTCAGCACCGGCTGGTTCCGCCGGTAGCCGAAGGTGACGTTCCTGAACTCGACCGATCCGTCCATTTCGCGCGACAGGGCTACCGCGCCTTGCCTGTCGCTGACGTCCACCGGCACGTCGAGCACTTCGGAGATGCGCTGTCCCGAGGCCATGGCGCGCTGCATGACGCTGTACTGCATGGTCAGTGAGCGGATGGGGTCGAAGAAGCGCTGGATGTAGAACAGGAACGCCACCATGACGCCGACGTCGAGGCCGTGCGACAGCACCATCGAACCGCCGACGACGATGACCGTCGCCATGGCCATGCCGGTCAGCGCATCGACGATCGGCACCATCACCTGCGCATATTTGGCCGACCTCAGATGGGCATTGAGATTGGCCAGCACCTTCTCGTCATAGAGGTCGAAATTGACATGCTGGCGCTCGAGGCTTTGCACGGTGCGCACGCCGTGAATGCCTTCGGCCAGCGCGCCATTGGCGATCGAGTTGGTTTCGTGCGCGGCCATGAAGGCGACCTTGGCGCGCGGCAGCCAGAACAGGCGCACGATGAACAGCATCGGCATGGTCGAAAGCGTCAGCAGCCCGAGCCGGAAATCGAGCCACAAGAGCACGCTGACAATGCCGAACAAGAGCACGATGTCGCCCACCGACATGACGGACGTTTCGAGGAACTCCTGCATCGAATTGACGTCGCCCTGCAGGCGCGACATCAGCCGGCCGACCTCGGTCTTGTCCATGAAGCTCAGCGAGACCCGCTGCAGATGGCCGAACATGGCGCGGCGCAGGTCGGAGAGCACGTTCTCGGCCACCTTGCCGACGACGCTTTCCTGCACGTAGCTCGCCGCATAATTCATAAGGATGACCGCCGAGAAAGCGGCGGTCGCCCAGGCCATCACCGACCGGTCCAGTCTGCCCGTCGCCATGCCGTGGTCGATGGCGTAGCGGATGATCAGCGGGATCGCCAATTGTGTCAGCGTGAACACCAGCACCGCGGCGACCGAGATGAAGATCCGGGTCCGGTACGGCCTCACGAAGCTCCAGATGCGCCGCACGACGCGCGGATCATAGGCCTTGCCGAAAACCTCCTCCTCGTCGCGGTGCGAGCCGACGACCGCCTTCGCCGGACGCCCGCTGGTATCTTCCTTCTCGTCGTCGCGCGGGTCCGACATCACGCGGCTCCCAGTGCTGCGGGCCGGTCGTCGTCGGGTCGCAGCTGCAGGTCGTAGAGCGCGCGATAGCGTCCGCCCAAGGCTAACAATTCCTCATGTGTGCCGCGTTCGACGATCCTACCGCCCTCGACGAACAGGATCTGGTCGGCATGCATCAGCGAGCCCAGCCGGTGCGAGATGATCAGCGTCACGCGATCCTTGGCGAAGCGCTTCATCGCCGCCCGGATCCGCTGTTCGGTGCCGGCATCGATGGCCGCGGTGGAATCGTCGAAGACCAGCACCGAAGGCCGCAGCATCAGGCTGCGGGCGATGGTCAGGCGCTGCCGCTGGCCGCCGGAAAGTGAGGCGCCGCGTTCGCCGACGATCGTGGTGTAGCCGGCCGGAAGCCCGATGATGTAGTTGTGCAACTGGGCATACTCTGCGGCCTGGCCGATACGGGTCTCGCGGGCCCAGGGATTGCCGTAGGCGATGTTGTTCTCGATCGAGGTCGTGAACAGGAACGCGTCCTGCTGCACGACGCCCACCGCCTTGCGCAGCGACTGCAGTGTGACCGCGCGGATGTCCTGGCCGTCGATGGTGATAGTGCCCGAGGTCACGTCGTAGAAGCGCGGGATCAAATGCGCGATGGTCGACTTGCCGCTGCCGGGCGGGCCGACAATACCGATGGTCTGGCCGGGCCTGGCCTCGAAGGAAATGCCCGACAATGTCGGCCGCCCGGTTGAACCTGCATAACAGAAGCCGACATCGTCGAAGCGCAGCACGCCTTCGGTGACGACGAGCTCCCTGGCGCCCGGCACGTCCTTGATGTCGAGCTCGGTGTCGAGCAGCTCGAACAGCCGCGTGCCGCAGGTCGAGGCGCGTGCGAACGAGTTGACCATCAGGCCAAGCTGGCGCACCGGCATCTGCAGGATGGTCATGAAGGTGAGGAACTGAGCCAGCGTGCCGACGCTGATTTGACCCGACATCACCTTCTGGCCGCCGAACCAGAGCACAAGGCCCATGGCCGCCAGGAACGAGAAGTTCATGGCGCTGGTGTTGCTGACGCGGATATCGACGCGCTGGTTGGCGAGGTCCAGCGCATCCTGCTTGGCGCGGTCGAATTTCTTGAGCTCATGGCGCTGCGCAGCAAAAGCGCGCACGACACGGATGCCGCCGAGATTCTCGTCCATCACCCGGCTCAGCACCGACAGGCGCTCCTGCAGCGTCAGCCAGGTGCCGCGCAGTCTCAGCTGGGTGACGGAGGATCGCCAGGCGACGAACGGCACAAAGCTCAGGCTGAGCAGCCCGAGCACGAGATCGGTGCTGATTAGCAGATAGGCGCCGACGCCGATCAGCACGCCGAGCAGGACCACGCGCAGGACGCCGGTGGAAAAGAACATGCGCACGCCGTCGAGATCAAGCAGCCCGAGCGTAATCAGATCGCCGGTATGGACCCGGTCGTGGAAGGCAAAGCTCAGCCGCTGGATCTTCTCATAGAACGCCAGGCGCAGCTCATAGCCGGTCCGATGGCCGACGGCCTCGCCATAGTAGTTCTGCGCCATGGTGAAGAGGCCGCGCAGCACGCTGACGACCAAGAGTGTAAGCGCCGTGTTCCAAAGCGCCTGTTCCGCAGCAGTGCCGGCGCCCACGGCCATCACGCCTTGCGCCTGATCGATGGCGCGCCCCCGCAGGCGTGGAATAAGAAGCTGCAGCGTCGCGGCAATGAAGGTCGAGACGATGGTGATCGCGACTTGCCAGGGATGGCGCAGCGTCATGCGCATGATGCGCAGCAGGGTGCTGAGCCCCTTGCCCCAGGAGGCTTCCGCCACATGGGCAAAGGACTTGCCGCGCTCCGGCGCGCTGCTTTTTGCATCCGTATGCAAAGGAAAATATCCAAACCGATCCGGACATTAGCCCGGACGAATGAAACAGACTCAGTTTGAGCGATGTGATGTTACGCGTGCCCGACTTGAGCGTTCAAGGGCCAATGAAGGCATCGCACTGTGCCTGTTGAAGGCGACTATAGGCTTCCGATCCGATGGTTGCCTTGCCTGACGCGGCGGAAAGAAGCAGGACCGCGAGCGGAGTCGACATTGTCTGAGGATATCACTATATAGCGGCGGCTTTCGGCTTCTCGCCCTTGCGTGCGCCTGCGAGATCGCCGTAAATGCGTTGCGTATTGTGACGGAAATCGGTTCGAAAAACCGGGAAAAAGCAAACAGAAGCAATAGTGCGGATCTTTGACGGTCCTGGCCAAGCATCATCATCCTCACCGATCAGAACGTGTTCCCTGAACCCCCCATTTCTCCCGCTGTGTGGATCTCGGGCAAGATGTCTTGCCGGTCGAGGCCGACTCGGGTTCCAATGGGGCGTGCATCCGTTAGCGGGATGGGGGCGTTCATGACTACCAACCGGCATTGCCGCTAGGGAAGAAGCAGTATGAGTGAACATGCGATCGAATTCTTGCGCGGATGGATTGGCGAGAAAGTCCAGTGCCCGCATTCGCCGACCAGGATCGAGAAGCAGGCCGAAACCCTCGCCAAGGAGTGCTGCGCCCAGGCAGCCGAGGAAGGCATTCTTCTTGAGGACATCCAGGAAGAGGTCGGCGACATCAAGGAACTGATCGCATCGCGTCTCGAGGAAGTCGCCGAGGAGAACGAACACGAAACGCAGCCGGACAAGCCGTCCGAGTAAGACACCGGCCCGCCGGAAACCCGGCATTCTCCTGCAAACGAGCCGAGCGTCTGGCTTAAAGCATGTCTCCCGAAAGTGGGAACCGGTTTCGGGACAAAGACATGCGTAAAATCAGAAGCTAAAGCGCATGGAGCGAATCTGAAAGATCGCGACGCGCTTTAGCCGGACTTGTTCTTCAGCCATCCCTTGGGCAGTGCCGGCACGAAATTGCCGTCGCGCCCCGTCATGTCGTCATTGGCGACCAGCGCGTTGAGGATCGCCTCCTCCACCCCTTGCACCACCGCGTCGAAGAACGGATCGATATCGACGTCCGGGATGAAATCGGCGCGAGCGACGCGGCCTGAAGCCGCCATCGCTGCCTCCGGATTGGCGGTCGAGAAGGCGAGAAAAATGTCGCCCGAACTGTGATAGCCGTAGCCGCCGGTCATGGCGATGCCGAGCGGCACCCGCCTGGCCAGCCGTTTCATCTGATGCGGCAGGAATGGCGCGTCGGTGGCGACGATGGCTATGATCGAACCCTTTTCGGCGCGCGCCATGGCCTCGCGGATCGCCGGTTCGGTGAACTCCGGTCCGACGCGCCGGCCGCGAAGGGTGAAGTTGCGCCTTTTGCCGAAATTGGCCTGCACGAACACGCCGAGCGTGTAGCGCCTGTCCTGCCATTCCACGATGCGCGAGGCGGTGCAGGACCCGGCCTTGAAGCCGAAGGAGATCATGCCGGTGCCGCCGCCGACGCTGCCTTCCTCGATGGCGCCGCTTGTCGCGCCGTCGAGCGCTGAGGCGACATGCTCGAAGTTCACGTGGTGGCCGTTGATGTCGTTGAGGAAGCCGTCATAGGTCTCCGCCGACACCGGCAGGCCCCAACCGCTGTCGAGCGCTGCCGGCAGCACCCGGCTCATCCAGCGCAGGGTGCCGTCGCGCGTGACACCGCAGGAATGGGTGTTGGTGATGGTGATCGGCAGGTTGAAGGCGCCGGTTTCCTCGATGATGTGCGTGCCGGTGAGTTCCCCATTGCCGTTCTGGCTGAACACGCCGGCAAACACTGGCGTGGCGAGCTCGCCAGGCGGCCGCGGCAAGATCGCGGTCACGCCGGTGCGCACCGGCCCCTTGCCGACCCGGAGCGGGCCGTCGCCGGAAATCAGCGTCGTGTAGCCGACCGCGACGCCTGGCACGTCGGTGATGGCGTTGAAGCGGCCGGGCGTGCCGTCCAATGCCACACTGAATGCGCGCAGGCGCGGCTTGCCTGAAGGCGTGCGAAGATGCGGGTCGTTGGTGCTCATCGCGTCCTCAGAACAGCGAGCCCTGGCTGCCGGGTTCCTTGGGCTTGCCCGACGATTTGGCCGCCAGCTTCGGCCGCGCCCCGCCGCTGGTGGCGATGGCCTCGGCATTGCCGTCGGCGAATTCCAGCTGCAGCGCCGCGCCCGGCGCCAGCTCCGCGACCCGCTTGATGACAGAGCCGTCGGCATCCTTGACCAGTGCGAAGCCGCGCGCCAGCACGGCCTTGTGTGACAGCGTGGCGAGCAGCCGATCGGCCTGGGTGAGAGCCGCGCGCAGCCGGTCGAGCTGCCGAGCCATCGCCTGGTCCTGCCTTCGGGTGAGCCCGGCCAGCGTGTCGGCCTGCACCTTTTGCCGCCTGACGATCGGCGCCGGCGACAGCCTCACCGACGTGCGCTGGAAGCGTGTCCTGCCTTGGCGCACGATGGCGAAGAAGGCGGCGCGTGCGCGGGCAATGTCGCGGCCCGTCAGCGTGCGCGTCTCGTTGAGCCGGCGCGACAAGGTCGCCGGCGTCAGCCGCTGCCGGTCCAGCCTTGCGCGCTTGCGCTCGATGCTCACCGTCAGCCCACGGCCCAGCCGGCTCGTCGCCTCGTCGAAACGGCGGCGCGGCAGCGCGAGCAATTGGTCGGGCGAGGGGAGCGCGCGAGCCGCGGCGCGCACGGCCTGGCGCTTACGTTCGAGATTGCGCGAGGCGCAGGCGTTGAGCCGCGCGCCGAGGCTTGCAAGCGTGGCCTCGAGATCGGCCTTGACCGGCACAGCGATTTCGGCGGCGCCCGTGGGCGTCGGCGCGCGCATGTCGGCGACGAAGTCGATGAGCGTCCAGTCGGTCTCGTGGCCGACGGCCGAAATTATCGGGATGTGCGAGTCAGCGACAGCGCGCGCCAGCCCCTCGTCGTTGAATCCCCAAAGGTCCTCCAGGCTGCCGCCGCCGCGTGCCACGATCAGGAGATCGGGTTGCCGCACCGCGCCGTCCCAGGTGAGCGCGTTGAAGCCGTTGACGGCTGCGGTCACTTCCCTGGCCGTCGTCTCGCCCTGGACCCTCACCGGCCAGACCAGCACGTGAAGCGGAAACCGATCCTTGATGCGGTGGATGATGTCGCGGATCACCGAGCCCGTCGGCGAGGTGACGACACCGATGACGCGCGGCATGAACGGCAGCCGCCGCTTGCGCCCGGCATCGAACAGGCCCTCGGCCTGCAGCCGTCGCTTGCGCTCTTCCAGCAGCGCCATCAGCGCGCCGGCGCCCGCCGGTTCGAGATTGTCGATGACGATCTGGTAGTTGGATTTGCCGGGATAAGTGGTCAGCCTGCCGCTGGCGATCACCTCCATCCCTTCCTCGGGGCGGAATTTCAGCCTGGACATCGTGGTCTTCCACACCACGGCGTCTATCCGCGCGCGGTCGTCCTTCAGCGCGAAATAGGCGTGGCCGGAAGAATGCGGACCGCGATAGCCGGAAATCTCGCCGCGCACCCGCACATTGCCGAAGGCGTCCTCGACCGTGCGCTTCAGCGCGCCGGAAATCTCGCTCACCGTATATTCGGTGGCGTTGCTGCGTGATTCGGTTGCTGTCTCGCTCATCACATGATTGGGGAACGCTTATCGGGCCGCGTCAAGGTAGGGCGCTGCCCGGGGCCTGTCTTCGTCCGACGTTTCGGGGCGGACGGCCTACCAGCCAGGCAGGATCTGGTTTGCCTTGGTCCGCTTCATCTTGGCGAAGGCGAGTGCCGCGAAGTCGAAGCTGCCCGTTTCCTCGCCGACCGGCACCGAGATGTTGTCGAGGCTTTCCGCGATGTGGCGGGCCAGCGCGTCGACGATCTCCGGCTGCGAGGTCTGGCCGCGCATGATGCCGATCCGGCAGTCCGGCAGCGCGTCGAATCCGTCGGCCTCGCCCAGCACGCGCATGCCGGGCCTGAGCGCGCATTCCGGCAGTACCGAGATGGCGAGGCCGGAAAGCACGGCGGCCGTGATAACGGTTGCCGAGAAGCTGGAGAAGAGCACGCGGTACTCGCGGCTTTGCCGGTCGAGCACGTCGACCGCCGCGCGCCGCCAGACGCAGTTCGGCCGGCCGAACGCCATCGGCAGGATCTCCTGCTCATGCGTGGCATGGTTGGCCGAGGTGACCCACAAAAGCGGCTCGCGCCGCACCACTTCCGACTGGCCGCGCGTGTCGTTGTGCGTCACCAGCGCGAGATCGAGATTGCCGCGCTTGATGTGCTCGACCAGTCCCGGCGTCGGCTCGCAGATGACGGTGAGTTCCACGCGCGGGTTGGAGCGCGAGAAGCGCGCCATGATCTCGGGCAGGAAGCGGTCGGCGTAGTCGTCCGGCGTGCCGATGCGGATCGTGCCTTCGAGCCGCTGGTCGTCGAAGGCGGCTAAAGTCTCGCGGTTGAGGTGGATCAGCCGCCTCGCATAGGAAAGCAGCCTGTCGCCTTCCTCGGTCAGCTTGTTGGTGCGACCGTCCTTTTCGAACAGCGGCTTGCCGATCCGCTCCTCCAGCCGGCGCATCTGCATCGACACCGCCGACTGCGTGCGGTGCACCTCTTCGGCCGCCCGGGTGAAGCTGCCGGTGTCGGCGATCGAGATGAAGGTCTGCAACTGATCGAGATCGAGCGGCGCTTTCATCGGTTCAATCCATCATTGATGTTGATGCTAAAGATTAGAAACATTCGTTGGATTAATCAATCGATCGATGGCAAATTGCCAGCATCCACATGAAGGCATGTGTATCGGAACCGGAACGGCGCCCCTCCCAGGCGCCGGTCTACTGGTTTCGTCCGCTCTGTCCTGAAGGAGAGACTGACATGACCACGATCGAATTCGCCTCCGAGACCCCGCGCATCACCACGCGTCCGGCCGTTGCGACGCGCGTGCTCAATGCGGTCGCCGATACCTTTCGCGCCTGGAAAAATCGCCGCGCCTTCTATCGCCTCGGCGAGATGTCGGATGCCGAGCTTGCCGATATCGGGCTCACCCGCGCCGACCTCCACGTCGCCGTCGCGGTGCCCTTCGGCCGCGACCCGACGGCGAAGCTGCGAGCGATCGCCAGCGACCGCGCCGACACGGTCGAGGATCTCGCGCGCAAGGTGGCCTGATCGGCTGCGCTGACTGCGTTTCCGGTCGCCTTGAACCTTTTGAAGGTTCGAAGCGACCAAGCTTCATGCAGGCTCCCACACTCCCAGCCGGTTCCCCGCCGGCCTGCCTGCACATTGCCCGGTTCTCCTCCAGGACCGGGCATTTTTTATAGGGCGTGCTGTCGAGGCGCCGACCGCTCTAAGTGTCGTTTTGAAAATTACGGCGGAAAACCCTAAGCACTTCCCTGGGGTTGCAGGGATCAGGCGAAAGCCAATTTTCGCGACGGCCTTGGCACCGATCGGCCTAGTTCATGCGCCGCTTCTATCCAAGCCGCGATGGCATCTTGAACGTTCGCAATGGCCTCCTCGGGGGTTTCGCCATCGCTCATGCAACCGGGAAGATCCGGAACATAGGCGGAGAACCCACCACCGTCCTCGACCGAGAGTGGTGCAATGACGACAGGATATTCAAGCTTGTCCGTCATGCTTTTTTGCCTCGTCGATAAATGCCACGAGTTTTCGAATATATACGGGTTTGATTGGGCGTTTGAAAGGCACCGTCAAAATGTCGGCCATTGCCGGATGGTAGATCTTGTAATGCGATCCACCCGATCTTGGCGGCACGCATTGAATGCCGGCCTCGTCACAAACCGCCTTAACGTCTCGCATCGACCAGTCGCCGCGAGGGTTGCGGCGCATTTGCTCAAGTCTCTTGCTCACGGAACGTTGCTCCGAGGCATTTGATACTCAGCGCCGGTCCATGCCGCGCTTGAACTGATCGAAGATCGTCTCCATGCCTTTCTGATACTCGTCGCGCTGGTGCGCGCCGGTCTCGAACATCCTGCCGAAGATATCGTCGAACGGGTTTCGAGGACTGCCGCTCGGGTTGGTCTGCGGCGGCTGATTCTGTTGTGATTGGCGCTCTTGCGGCTGCTGCGGTGTTGGCTGCCCGCCCGGCAATCCGAAGCCTCCGCCCTGGCGCAGCATCTCCTCGAACATCTTGCCGAGCGGATTGTCGCCATAGGGGCTCTGCGTCTGCTGAGGCCGGCCCTGCGGCTGCTGCGCGCCGCCGAACATATCCTGCAGCACTTTGCCGAGCGGATTGTCGCCGTAGGGGTTCGGCGCCTGCTGCGGCTGGCTCTGCGATTGCTGCGCGCCACCGCCGAACATGTCCTGCAGGACCTTGCCGAGCGGGTTGTCGCCATAAGGACTGGGCGCCTGTTGCGGCGCCTGACGCGGCTGCGGGGCCTGTGCGCCGCCTCCCGCCTGGCGCATCATCTCCTCGATGATCTCGCCGAGCGGATTGCCGCCGCCGCCGAAGCCGCCGGCGGCTTGCATCTGGTTGTTGGTCTGCTTGAACAGCCCGCCCATCATCATCGATGCCATGGCGGGCAACATCTGCTGCAGCACCTGCTGGCTGAGCCCGGTCGCCTGAGCGGCCTGGGCAGCGACGGCGCGCGACAGGTCCTTCGAGCCGAACAGATGGCCCAAAATGCCGTTGCCTTCATCGACGCCTTGCGGCGAGAAGGCCCGGGTCGCGTCCTCGAAATATTTGGCGTGCTGGCCGCTCGCCATCGCTGTCATGAAGGCGCCCATCCCGTAAGGATCGGCGGTGTTGCGCTGGAGCCCTTGCGAGAAGGCGGGCAGCAGTGCCTGCACCGCAGCCTGCGCCTGCTGCTGAGAGAGGCCGAATTGCTGGGCCAGTGCCTGCATGCCGCTGCCGTTCTGGGCTTGCGCAAAGATGTCGAACAGGGAAGGCATCGGATTCTCCTCCGGGAATATCCTCGTCGGAGAAACCTAGTTCGTTTCCATTCCTGATTGAAGCAGCTTTTGCCGCGCCGCCGTCAAGCGGATGCCGGACGGTTAATAGGCATACTCCATGAACACCGGCTCGATCGAACCGCCCCAGCGCGTGTGGTAGGCCGAAAGCATCTCCTCGGCGCTGGTGGTGCCGCGCGCCACGACTTCGTCGAGCGTGTTGAGGAACGAGGTCTCGTCATAGCCGTCGCGGTTCTTCTTGCAGCGGTTCTTCAGCCCCATGCGCGCAATGGTCAGCACGTCGCGGGCGACCTCGCGTAAGGTGGCGTTGCGGAACGGCGCCGAAATGCCATGCTCCGGCACCGCGTTGCGCATCGCCAGTGCTTCCTCGTAGGTCCAGCTCGATGTCAGCGTCTCGGCCGCATCCAGCGCTTGCTCGTCATAGAGCAGTCCGACCCAGAAGGCCGGCAGCGCGCAGATGCGCCGCCACGGCCCGCCATCGGCGCCGCGCATTTCGAGGAAGCGCTTCAGCCGCACATCCGGGAAGAGGGTCGACAGGTGGTTTGCCCAGTCGCCCATCGTAGGTAGGCCGTCGGGCACTAGCGCGCGCGCGGCGCCCGCCATGAACTGGCGGAAAGTGTAGCGCGTCATGTCATGATACTGACCGTCGCGGATGACGAAATACATCGGCACGTCGAGCGCCCATTCGACATAGTCGGCAAAGCCGAAGTCCGGCGCGAAACAGAACTCCAGCATGCCCGAGCGCTGGTTGTCGGTGTCGCGCCAGATGTCGCCGCGCCAGCTCTGCAGCCCGTTCGGCCGGCTCTCGGTGAAGGGCGAGTTGGCGAACAGCGCCGTCGACAGCGGCTGCAGCTTGAGCGACACCTGCATCTTGCGGCGCATGTCGGTCTCGCTCTCGAAGTCGAGGTTAACCTGGATCGTGCAGGTGCGGTACATCATGTCGAGGCCCTTCGATCCGACCTTCGGCATGTAGCGCGTCATGATCTCGTAGCGCGACTTCGGCATTTTCGGTGTTTCGGCGAGCGACCATTTCGGGCTGCCGCCGAGGCCGAGGAAGCGGATGCCGAGCGGCTCGGCGATCTCGCGAACCTGCGCCAGATGCGCGTTGCCCTCGCGGCAGGTCTGATGGATCGATTCCAGCGGCGCGCCGGAGAGTTCGAACTGCCCGCCCGGTTCCAGCGAGATCGCGCCCTGGCCTGTCGGCTCGACCAGGCCGATGATGCGGCCGGCATCCATGATCGGGTCCCAACCGAGCTTTTCCTGCATGCCTTCGAGGATGGCGCGGATGCCGCGCTCGCCGCCATAGGGCACCGGCGCGTTGCCGTCGACATAGAAGGGGAATTTCTCGTGCTCGGTGCCGATCCGCCATTTGTCGCGCGGCTTGTTGCCCGCGGCCAGGTAGCCGACGAGTTCGTCGATGCCTTCGATGGGACTGGTATCGGTTGTGTCGCGCGCCATAACAAAGCCCTCCGCAGCGGTCAGCCGACCGCCGGGCGCTAGATGGACGAAATGTCAGTAGCCGATCAAGCGAAAAATCCTGAGCCACGGCTCAACTGGATTTGATCTGCATGGCTTCTGCCCCGGGCAGGTCGCCGAGCGCTGGCGCCGCCCCTCACTGCCCGCCGGCATCCTCTCCCCGTATAGTGACGGGGAGAGGGGCACTGTCGCTGGCGATTTCGCCAATTGCCAGGGTTGCAGGAAAGGCGCCAAGGGCGCGGCCAGCCCCTTCTCCCCGTCACTATACGGGGAGAAGTGCCCGGCAGGGCGATGAGGGACAGCGCTGACCTCGATAATTGGCAATCTCAAATTGGAAACGTCGTGCGGTCTGAAGCGATTGCCATTGCTTCTTCCCTTCTCGCCTATGTGCACACGTTGGCGGAGAAGGAGGATCCTTCACCAGTCGCCGATCGTCGCCTGCATCACCGCAAGTGCAGCCACCGCCGCCGTATCGGCGCGCAGGATGCGCGGCCCAAGCGGGATGGCGGTGACGAAGGACAGCGCCCTCAGCATTTTGCGCTCGTCGTCGGAAAATCCGCCCTCCGGCCCGACCAGCAGCGCGAATTTTTTCTCATTCAACTCCTGCAAGGCCGGCAGCGGGTTGTTGGTCGAGGCATCCTCGTCGCAGAAGATCAGACGCCGTTCCTTGTCCCAGCCGCCGAGCAACCGCTCCAGCTTCTCCGCCTCGCGCACCTCCGGAACGGCCAGGATGCCGCATTGCTCGGCCGCCTCGACGACATTGGCGCGCAGCCGCTCGATGCCGGGCTTTGCCACTTGCGTATGCTGGGTGATGACCGGCCGCAGGATGCCGGCGCCCATCTCCACTGCCTTCTGCACCAGATAGTCGAGCCGACCCTGTTTCAGCGGCGCGAAGCAGTAGACGAGATCGGGCAGCGGCGGCTGCGGCCGCTGCAGCGAAAGCACCTTGAGCCGCACCGCCTTCTTGGATTTGGCGGCGATCGCCGCCGACCATTCGCCGTCGCGGCCGTTGAAGAGCAGAACCTCCGCGCCTTCGCCGAGCCGCAGCACATGCGCGAGATAGTGGCTTTGCTGTTCTCCGGCATCGAATTCGAGGCCCGGTCCGAGATCGTCCGGCACGAACAGCCGCTGCATTTTGTAATTGGCGCGCATGGCCCAAGCAGGTTCCGCAAAAGTGTCCCGCGGTTTTGCGATCAGAACCTGCGAAAAACAAGGGAATCTAAGCAGATATTCGTGGGACATCCCACGAATATCTGCTTAGCAATGGGCGAGGCGCAGCTTGCCGTCAAGTATCGGCGGAGGAGTGCCAGACCGGCGCGTAGCCTCGCCGCAGCACCGAAACACTCGTGGCGGCCGTGAGCAGTCGCAGTGGCCTCTCGGCAAGTCGATTGAACGGAACAGGACCGCCATAGCCCGCGAAGGACCATCTGAGCGCCTTGCCGTCGCGGAGCGCGTAAGCGGTGCCGCCGTCGGACACCATCGTCCCATCCGGCAGGCCGCCAAGCTCTTGCATGGAGATGGTCGGCGGCCGGCCGCCCGCTGCAAGCCGCTCCTTGTGCAACCTTTTGTCGACCATAGGCGCGCGTGGATCGGGAACGTCGAACGCCTCGCCGAAGCGCCGCACGAAATCGCTCGCCCGTTCGCGCCGGCAGAAGAAGCAGGGCCGATGCCCGGCGGCCAGCGCCGTCACCTCATCGAGGAAGAACAGCTCGGTCCAGCCGGCTTTGCCTCCGGGCCGGTTGCGCCCCATCGGCGCGCGCCGCACGTTGCGGAATTCGCAGGCGCAGATGATCCAGGTCGGCAAGGCCCAGCGCTTCTTCAGAAGCGTTCTCGTATCGGGATCGTGGATGATGCCGCGATTGCCCATGAACAGGCCGCGCTCGGGCACGGCATGGATGGCGCCGAATGGATCGACCCGGTTCTGCAGTGGCATAGCTTTCTCTCCGGCACGCAGCTTGGCTGAAATACACAGAGCATGATATCGCTCGCCCCGGTATTTTCATGTCAGCAGGATTTTCCATGCGGGTGCTGGTGGTCCAGAACTACGACAATACCGGCCTCGGCCAGGTCGGCACCGCTCTTGCCGAGGCTGGCGCCGAGCTCGACCTGTGCCGCCCCTACCAGGGCGATCCGCTGCCGCAGGACGCGAACGGTCACGATGCCTTGGTGGTGCTGGGCGGCGGGCAGAATGCGCTGGCCGACGAGGACTATCCCTATTTTCCCGCTTTGCTTGAACTGACGCGCGATTTCGCCGGCAAGGACCGGTCGGTGCTCGGCATCTGCCTGGGCGGCCAACTCCTCGCCCGCGCCTTCGGCGCCGACAACCACATCGGCGCCGCAGTTGAATTCGGCTGGTGCGGCGTGTCGCTGACGACGTCAGCCAAGGCCGATCCGGTGCTCGGCGCCTTGCCGGAAAAATTCCCGATCTTCCAATGGCACGACGACACGTTCGACCTGCCCGAGAAGGCCGTGCGGCTCGCCGGCAACGATGTCGCCCAGAACCAGGCCTTTCGCATCGGCCGCGCCGTCTATGGCTTCCAGTTCCATTTCGAGGCGGACCGCCCGCTGGTGCGCGACTGGAGCACCTCCTTCGCGACGCTGATCGCCGACCGTCATCCCGACTGGGCCGGCAAGCTCGATGACGAGATGGATCGTAACGGGCCCGACGCCGACGCCGCCGGCCTAGCGATTGCGCGTGCCTGGGTGGCGACGATCTGATCGTCTCGCCGACCGCTGCGCCAAGCGTGACATAATTGGCACGCGACGGCAGTTCCGCCTGGGGAAAACCTGCTTCGTCCTTGGCTTGTGCTCGCCCGCCATCCTAGAAGGCGCGCGCCCTGTATCGTCCGTGCAACCGCGATGAACCTCTGTGTGATCCAAGCGACACACCGGCGATACAGAATCTGCTTAGAAGCGCGAAATCGTCGAAACATTGAGACGCATTTTATCGTTTCAACGCATTGGTAACCGCCTCGTGCACAGATGCAGGAAGCTCAACTAGAGATGACGTCCGTGAAAGCAGCGCTTTTGTCCTTTGTCATGCTGTCTGCCATCGTCGTGTGCGGCCTCGGCATTTATTCTGCCGACGCGGCCAACAATCATCAGGCCGTCGACGGCTACGGCGTCACCGCCGCGCTTCGCTAGAGCATGTCTCCCGAAAGTGGGAACCGGTTTCGGGACAAAGACATGGGTAAAATCAAAAACCTAAAGCGCACGGAGCGAATCTGAAAGATCGCGACGCGCTTTAGGGCCTGATCCTTTCCGAGAAACGGAAAGCCGATCCGACGGTCGGGATCATGGCTAGAACGCTTTTCCCTGCACGGCCAGGACACGCTTTTCGCCGCGATTGATGGCCAGCGCGCTCAGCGTTCCCGATTGCCAGGCGAGGGTGTCGACATTGACGCGGTTGGCCATCACCTCGGCCTCGGGCACGGGTGTATGCCCGTGCACGATCACCTTCGGGTAAAGGCCGGGGTGGTCGTGGAAGGCGTCGCGGATCCAGATCAGGTCCTGCGGGCTTTGGCTTTCGAGCGGAATGCCGGGCCTGATGCCGGCATGACAGAAGAAGAAGTCGCCGAAGGTCACTGAAAAGGACAGCGAGCGCAGGAAGTCGACATGGGCTTGCGGCACCGCTTCGACCAATGCCGCGTGCCCGTGCGCCAGCGCTTCGTCCGGCCTGCCGAACCAGCTGCTGCCGGTCGAGAGCTTCACCCCGTATGACGCCGCGGTCTGGACCCCGCCATAGCGCATGAACAACCCGTCCGGGTCCGGACGGTCGAGAAAATCGAGGAAGCCGATGTCGTGATTGCCGGCGAGCATCAGGTTGCGCGAATCGCGCTCTCGCGCCTCGATCAGGAAATCGATGACGCTTTTGGAGTCGGGTCCCCTGTCGGTATAGTCGCCGAGATGGATGATGCGCCAGTCGGACGCCGCCGCGTATTCCAGCTCGCTTTCGATATGGTGGTGCATGGCGGCGAGCAGGTCGTGACGGCCATGCACGTCGCCGATGGCGTAGAGCCGCATGCCGTCCGGCCCGCGCGCGTCGAGATAGTGGATGCCAGTCTCAGTCAAGGCTGCCGTCGTCTCCGCGATCAAGCCGTCACGACAGTCGTGATCAAGCTGTCACGGAAGCTAGAACCAACGAATAAACAACATCCTAGTGCATGTCGCCGAAAAGTGCGCAGCGGTTTTGGGAAAACGACATGTAAGGTTAAGAGCTGAACCGCGATACCTGAAATCCGGTTCAGCGCGTCCCGGTTCAACGCCGCAACTGATCCTTGCCCATGTCGGTCACCAGCCGCTTGCCGCAGAGCGCCAGCGTGATGTCCATTTCCTTGCGGATGATCTCCAGCGCCTTGGTGACGCCTGCCTTGCCCATTGCGCCGAGCCCGTAGAGGAAGGGCCGGCCGATATAGGTGCCCTTGGCGCCGAGGCAGAGCGCCTTGAGCACGTCCTGACCAGAGCGGATGCCCCCATCCATATGCACCTCGATTTTGTCGCCGACCGCGTCGGCGATCTCCTCCAGCACCGAGATCGACGACGCGGCGCCGTCAAGCTGCCGCCCGCCATGGTTGGAGACGATGATCGCATCGGCGCCGGTCTGGGCTGCCATCAGCGCGTCTTCCTTGTCGAGAATGCCCTTCAGGATCAGCTTGCCGCCCCAACGCTCCTTGATCCAGGCGACATCCTTCCAGGACAGCTGCGGGTCGAACTGCTCCGTCGTCCAGGACGACAGCGAAGAGACATCGCCGACGCCCTTGGCGTGGCCGACGATGTTGCGGAAGGTTCGGCGCGGCGTGCCGGCGATGCCCAGGCACCAGCGCGGTTTGATGGCTAGGTCGATGATGTTGGCGAGCGTCATTTTGGGCGGCGCCGATAGCCCATTGCGGATATCCTTGTGGCGCTGGCCGAGGATCTGCAGGTCGAGCGTCAGCACCAGCGCCGAGCATTTCGCCGCCTTTGCGCGGTCGATGAGATTGAGCACGAAATCCTTGTCGCGCAGCACGTAGAGCTGGAACCAGAACGGCTTGCTTGTCGCCGAGGCGACATCCTCGATCGAGCAGATGCTCATGGTCGAAAGCGTGAACGGCACGCCGAACGCCTCGGCCGCTTGCGCCGCCAGCATCTCGCCGTCGGCATGCTGCATGCCGGTCAGCCCGGTCGGGGCGAGAGCCACCGGCATCGCCACCTTCTGGCCGATCATGGTCGATTCCAGCGAGCGGTTGCTCATGTCGACCAGCACGCGCTGGCGGAATTTGATCTTGCCGAAATCCTCCTCGTTGGCCCTGTAGGTGCTCTCTGTCCAGGCGCCGGAATCGGCGTAGTCGAAGAACATCTTCGGCACCTTGCGGCGCGCCAGATCCTTGAGGTCGGCGATGGTGAGGATGTCGCTCATGGTGGTCCCCGCTGATCGATGCTTAGGAGCGTTTGCGTGTGGGTTCGATGTCGCCGGCTTCCGAGCGCTGCCTTAGCCTCAGCCGTGAGACGCGCTGCCAGTCGCCGCTACGCTCGGCTTCCGCCATGGAGCGCTCGACATAGGTGATGTGGTCCATCGCCGCCTTGCGCGCCGCGATCGGGTCTGCGGCCTTGATCGCGGCGTGGATGGCCCGGTGCTGCTGAAGCAGCGCCTCGCGGGCGCCGGGAACGGTGAACACCAAGAGCCGGTTCTGGAACACACCCTCGGAGAGCAGCCGGTAGCAGGAGCGCAGCGTGTGCAAAAGGATGATGTTGTGCGCGCATTCGCAGACCGCGTGATGGAACTCGACGTCGATTTCCGCTTCGTCGTCGAAATCGCCGGTCCGGTGCGCCTCGTCCATGCGCGCCATGATGCGGTCGAGCAGCGCCAGATCCTCCGGCGTCGCGCGCCGCGCCGCATATTCGGTCGCCACCGCCTCGATCTCACGCCGGTATTCCAGATAGTCGGTCACCGCCTTGCGGTGCGTGGAGATGAGATCGGTCACCGGCCTGGTGAAAAGCTGGCCGATGACGTCGGCGACATGCGTGCCGCCGCCTGGCCTGGTCGTCAGCAGCCCGCGTGCCTCCAGCGCCTTCAGCGCATCGCGCAGGATCGGTCGCGACACGTCGAACTGGCGCGCCAGCTCTCGCTCGCCGGGCAACCGGTCGCCGGTGCGCAGCACGCCTTCGAGGATCAGGTTCTCGATCTGCTGCACCACCTCGTCGGCGGTGCGCGAATGCTCGATCCTGGAGAAGATATCGCTCAACAGAGGGGCGCCTGGGAACGGGATGGGTGTCGCGCAGATTAAAGCCTCTGTCGCCAACTGGTCAAATTATTTATCCAATTCGCCGGATCCGGTCGGCTCCAGCGCAGCGCCCTTGCATCGGGCGGCTGCTAAAATTTGCTGTTTACGTGCCTTGCCGATTGCCGCAGGGAGAACGCCATTGCACGAAGGGTGGTCGAAACCAGGGGGACCAGACGTGTCGGACGAGACGTCCAATCTCGAATTCCAGTCGCGCGCCCAGGGCAGCGTCATGGGCTTTCCGGCGCATGAGGGCCGCCCCGGCGCATTGGGCGAAGTGCATGCCCGGCCGCATCCGCTCGTCGAGAAGCCGCGCGTGCTCATCCAGCTTTCCTTCATGACCGAGGGCGGCTCCAGCGTCGACCATGCCGTGCTGTCGGAATTGTCGCGGCGCCTTGGCATTGCGGCCCCCGAGCGTCATGCCCGCCACCACGCCATGAGATGGGGCAAGGGCACGCTGCGCTGGGAACGGCATACGGAATTTTCCACCTATCTGTGGGAGGGGCCGCTTGCCGAAAACGGCCGCGGCCAGGAGGATTCTCCCTTCGGCAACGGTTTTTCGCCGCCGGGAACCGTGATTTCCGGCATCCGGCTCGAGATCCGCAAATGGACGCAGGCGAGCGAGAAGCTGATCGCCGGCTTCGATCCCACCAGCCTCTGCTATTCGCTGGTCGAGCGAGGGGCAGCGGCCATCATCACCGACTTCCGCCAGGATGGCGATGGCCTGACCCGCATGCTGGTGCTCGATCGCGGCCTGACGCCGGCCAGCACCGGTGCCCTCTCGCAGCGGCTGATCGACATCGAGACCTACCGCACCCTTGCCATGCTTGGCCTGCCGCTGGCGCTGACGCTGTCCGGCCGCGCCCGCCGCATCGAGGACCAACTGGCGCAGACGACGCTGGAAATGAAGGCGGCCGAGACCCGCGACAGCCAGACGCTGCTCGCCGACCTCACCGGGCTCGCCGCCGAACTCGAGGCCGATGCCGCCTCCAGCCTCTACCGTTTCGGCGCCAGCCGCGCCTATGACGGCATCGTCACCGCGCGCCTGGGAGCGCTGGATGAGGAGCCTGTGCAGGGCTACGACACCTGGGCTGGATTCCTGCAGCGGCGCATGGCGCCGGCCATGCGCACCTGCCGCTCGGTCGAGGAGCGCCAGGCCAACCTGTCGCGAAAACTCACCCGCGCCACCACTTTGCTGCGCACCTGGGTCGACGTCGACGTCGAGAAGCAGAACCGCGACCTGCTCGCCTCTATGAACAACCGCGCCCGGCTGCAACTGCGCCTGCAGCAGACCGTCGAAGGCCTCTCGGTCGCCGCCGTGTCCTACTATGTCGTCGGTTTGATCGGCTATGTCGCCAAGGGTGTGTCGATCTTCGGCCACGCTTTCGCGCCGGAAGTCGTCACCGCGGCCTCCGTGCCGGTGGCGGTGCTACTAGTCTGGTGGGCCGTGCGCCGCGTGCGTCGCATGCACTCCGAGCCGTCCAAGCACCCGGGCGAGTAGGCAGCCAGACCTTCCTCAGATACGATTGAGGGCCAGCGGCAGATTGCCGCTGCGGAACCCCTGGCCATCGTTCGCCATCCCATTCCGACCAAAGCAGCGTTTGCAACGAATGGTCCCGGCTGGTAAAAGATTTTGACCAGTCGAGCGGAGGAAGCGCCGATGTCCGGCCTTGCCATGCCCAAGTCAGATGCCGAGACGCTTGGCCGGCGCGCTGAGATCGTCGCCGACATGCGTATCATCGTGCCGGGCGAGGGCGTCGTCGACACGGCCAACGAGATGCGCGCCTTCGAGACCGACGGCCTCACCGCTTACCGGCAATTGCCGCTGGTCGTGGTGCTGCCAGAAACGGTGGCGCAGGTCTCGCGCGTGCTGAAATACTGCAACGAGCGCAGCATCCGCGTCGTGCCGCGCGGCTCCGGCACCTCGCTCTCCGGCGGCGCGCTGCCGCTCGAGGATGCGGTGCTTCTGGTGATGAGCCGCTTCAACCGCATCCTGGCGATCGACTATCCCAACCGCGCCGTCGTCGCCCAGCCGGGCGTCACCAATCTTGGCATCACCAATGCCGTCGAGCAGGAGGGCTTCTACTACGCCCCCGATCCATCCTCCCAGATCGCCTGCTCGATCGGCGGCAACGTCGCGGAGAATTCCGGCGGCGTGCACTGCCTGAAATATGGCCTCACCGCCAACAATGTGCTGGGCATCGAGATGGTCCTGATGAATGGCGAGGTGGTGCGGCTCGGCGGCAGCCATCTCGACCAGGAAGGCTATGACCTGCTCGGCGTCATGACCGGCTCCGAAGGCCTGCTCGGCGTCGTGACCGAGGTGACGGTCCGCATCCTGAAGAAGCCGGAGACGGCGCGCGCGCTGCTGATCGGCTTTCCGACCAGCGAAGAGGGCGGCCAGTGCGTCGCCGACATCATCGGCGCCGGCATCATCCCGGGCGGCATGGAGATGATGGACCGGCCGGCGATCCACGCCGCGGAGGATTTCGTTCATGCCGGCTATCCGCTCGATGTCGAGGCGCTGTTGATCGTCGAGCTCGACGGGCCGAGCGTCGAGGTCGACCACCTGATCGGCCTCGTCGAGGCGATCGCCCACCGCAACGGCTCGACCACCTGCCGCATTTCGCAGTCGGAAGAGGAGCGGCTGAGCTTCTGGGCCGGCCGCAAGGCTGCCTTCCCGGCGGTCGGCCGCATCTCGCCCGACTATTACTGCATGGACGGCACCATCCCGCGCAAGGAACTGCCGAGGGTGCTGGCCGGCATGCGCGACCTTTCCGAGAAATACGGGTTGGGCGTCGCCAATGTCTTCCACGCCGGCGACGGCAATCTGCATCCGCTGATCCTCTACAACGCCAACGTGCCGGGCGAGCTCGACAAGGCCGAGAGCTTCGGCGCCGACATTCTGCGTCTTTGCGTCAAGGTCGGCGGCGTCTTGACCGGCGAGCATGGCGTCGGCGTTGAGAAGCGCGACCTGATGCCGGAGATGTTCAACCAGATCGACCTCGACCAGCAGATGCGCGTCAAATGCGCCTTCGACCCCAACCATCTGCTCAACCCGGGCAAGGTCTTCCCGCAACTTCGCCGCTGCGCCGAGCTCGGCCGCATGCATGTGCATCGCGGCCAGGTGGCGTTTCCGGACATTCCGAGGTTTTGATGGGGGCATCTCGAAACTCTGGTTCCTCGCCCCCGCAAAGCGGGGGAGAGGTGGCTCGGGCGAAGCCCGAGACGGAAAGGGGGACGCCCTCTCAGCCAAGCCGCCGCTCGCCCGAAAGGATCGCCCGTGCGCGCGAGCTTCGCCACGGTGACAATCAAGCAGAGGCGACACTCTGGACCGAATTGAAGGCCAAGAGGCTGGGCGGATACAAGTTCATTCGCCAGATGCCTATCGGTCCGTATTTCGCGGATTTTGCCTGCAGAAGCCAAAGGCTGGTCGTGGAACTGGACGGCAGCCAGCATGCGGACAGTTCGTACGACAGGCGACGAGACGAATTCATGCGTGGCGAAGGTTTCTCGGTTTTGCGGTTCTGGAAATTCGATGTTTTGAAAAACACGAGGAGTGTCTGCGAAACGATCCTTGCAGCGCTGGAAGGTCGGCTTGCCGAAGATGTTGCCGCTCCGGACCTCAGGTTTGTTTTCGCGGCCAGGAAGATCGGAGACAGCGCTCTATGATGGCCCCCTCTCCGTCTCGGGCTTCGCCCGAGCCACCTCTCCCCCGCTTTGCGGGGACGAGGAAAGGCGCTTACCTATGACCACCTTCACCCCATCCTCGCCCGCCGAAATCCTCTCCACCATCCAATGGGCAGCCGCCGAAGAAACACCCGTTGAAATCCTCGGCCATGGCTCCAAGCGCGGCATCGGCCGTCCGCTGCAGGCCGAGCACACGCTCGACCTGTCCAAGCTTACCGGCGTCACGCTCTACGAGCCGGCCGAGCTGGTGCTTTCGGCAAGGGCCGGCACGCCGCTTGCCGAAATCGAGAGGCTGCTTGCCGAAAACGGCCAGCAATTCGCATTCGAGCCGATGGATTACGGCCCGCTGCTTGGAAGCGAGCGGGGCAAAGGCACGCTCGGCGGGGTGCTGGCCTCGAACCTCTCCGGTCCGCGGCGGCTGAAGGCGGGCGCGGCGCGCGACCACATCCTGGGCATATCGGCGGTTTCCGGCCGCGGCGAGGCCTTCAAGTCGGGCGGCCGCGTCGTCAAGAACGTCACCGGTTACGATCTCTCCAAGCTGATGGCGGGGAGTTGGGGCACGCTTGCGGTGCTCACCGATGTCACCTTCAAGGTCCTGCCCGCGGCGGAGACCGAGGTGACTTTGGCCATTCGCGGCCTGCTCGACGATGCCGCCGTCGCCGCCATGGCGCTGGCGCTTGGGTCCAGCGCCGAAGTGTCGAGCGCCGCGCATCTGCCGGAGCGTATCGCCGCGCGCGTCGCTGCCGGTCGTCTCGGCAGCGACGCCGCGACACTGCTGCGCGTCGAGGGGTTTGGACCGTCGGTCGTCTATCGTATCGAGGCGTTGAAGCAGCTGCTCGGCAAGGCCGGGCCGCTCCAGGAAATTGCCGGCGAGGCCTCAAAAACCATCTGGCGCGACATCCGCGATTGCGTGCCCTTCGCCGATGGCGGCGCGAGGCCGGTCTGGCGCGTGTCGATGGCACCCTCACAGGCGCACCATATGGTGATGGCGCTGCGCATGCAGGCCGCGGTCGACGCCTTCTACGACTGGCAGGGCGGGCTGGTGTGGCTCTCGATGCGCGAGGACGATCCCGAGGCCGAGCTGCTGCGCGGGCTGATCCGCAAATTTGGCGGCGGCCATGCGACGCTGGTGCGCGCTTCGGCCTCTCTCCGAGCCGCTTTGCCGGTGTTCGAGCCGCAGCCGCCGCATCTGGCAGCGCTGTCGGCCAGGCTCAAGGCCGAGTTCGATCCGAAGCACATTCTCAACCCCGGTCGCATGGCGCCGGGCTCCAGCTCTGCTACTCTTCCTCAGACAACGGAGGAAGCAGCACCATGAGCAATGCCAATCCAGGCCCTGATACCGGATCGCGCCAGACCGACCGCTGGCTTGAGCCAGGTCAGACCAATGCGCTGGTCATCTACATTCTTTACCTCGCCAGCCTTGTCATCGGCGTGACCGGCATTGTCGGAATCGTGCTCGCCTACATCAATCGCGGCAAGGCGGGCGGCTTTGTCGAAAGCCACTACACATTCCTGATCAGGACTTTCTGGATCGGCCTTCTCTACGCGCTGATCTCGGTGGTCCTGATGATGCTCGCGATCGGCTTCCTGCTGATGTTTGCAGTCGCCGTCTGGTTCATCGTCCGCTGCATCCTCGGGCTGCAGGCGCTGCAGCGCGGCGAGCCGGTCAGGAACCCGCAAAGCTGGCTTATCGGTTCATAGAAGCATGATCCCGAACCAAAGGTCCGCGACAGCGAAAAGCGGGAACCGGTTTTCGGAAAAGATCATGCTCAGGCATTAAGGACATCACGGTGCAGACCAATTTCTCAGCCGCGCAGCTTGCCGATCCGCATGTCGCGGAATCGGAGACGATCCTGCGCAAATGCGTGCATTGCGGCTTCTGCACCGCCACCTGCCCGACCTATGTGACTTTAGGCAACGAGCTCGATTCCCCGCGCGGCCGCATTTATCTCATCAAGGACATGCTGGAGAACGGCCGGCCGGCCGACAAGGAGATCGTCACCCATATCGACCGCTGTCTCTCCTGCCTCGCCTGCATGACGACATGCCCCTCGGGCGTCAACTACATGCACCTGGTCGATCATGCCCGCGCCCATATCGAGCAGACCTATAAGCGGCCGCTGTTCGACCGGCTGACGCGCGCCATGCTGGCTTTCGTGTTGCCCTATCCAAGCCGCTTCCGCGCCGCGCTGAAGCTTGCCGGGCTCGGCCGGCCCTTCATCAACCTGTTCGAGAAATTGCCGGCGCTGAAACCGGTCGCCGCCATGCTCAAGCTCGCGCCGTCGTCAATCCCGTCCGCGTCGCCGCTGGCCTCGCCCGGCGTCTATGCCGGGCAGGGCGCCAAGCGCGGTCGTGTCGCCATCCTTACCGGCTGCGCGCAATCGGTGCTCGATCCGGCCATCAACGAGGCGACCATCTCCTTGCTGACAAGGCTGGGCGTCGAGGTCGTGGTGCCGGAAGGCGAGGGCTGCTGCGGCGCGCTCGTCCATCACATGGGTCGCGAGGATCAGGCCCTTGCCTCGGCGAGGCAAAATGTCGACGCCTGGACGCGCGCCATCGACCAGGGCGGGCTTGACGCCATCATCATCACGGCGTCCGGCTGCGGCACGACGATCAAGGATTACGGCTTCATGCTGCGTCTCGATCCCGCCTATGCCGAAAAGGCGGCGCGTGTTTCGGCTTTGGCCAAGGACATCACCGAATATCTCGCCGCCATCGATCTGCCCGAGCCGGTGCGCAAGCCGGGCACGATCGTCGCCTATCATTCGGCCTGCTCGATGCAGCACGGCCAAAAGATCACGCGCCAGCCGAAGGAGCTTCTGGCCAAGGTGGGCTTCGTCGTGCGCGAGCCGCGCGAAGGGCATCTGTGCTGCGGCTCCGCCGGTACCTACAACATCCTGCAATCCGAGATCTCAGCGAAGCTGCGCGACCGCAAGGTCAGGAATATCGAGGCGACCGGCGCCGAAATTGTCGCCACCGGCAATATCGGCTGCATCACCCAGATCGCGTCCGCCGCCAGGCTGCCGGTGGTGCATACGATAAAATTGCTCGACTGGGCCTATGGCGGCCCGAAGCCGGAAGGTGTTTCCGACGCGAAGCTGGTCGCCGCCGAATAATTATTCCGCCGCGAGCTTGTCCGCCACGCCATAGGTCGCGCGGTACAGCGCGCGCTGGCGGTTGAGCGCCACCATCGTGTTGCGCAGCAGGATCGCGACCGTCAGCGGGCCGACGCCGCCCGGCACCGGTGTGATCCAGGAGGCCACCTCCTTGACGCTCTCGGTATCGACGTCGCCGACGATGCGGCTTTCGCCGTCCGGGCCGATCTCCGAATTGATGCCGATATCGATGACGCAGGCGCCCGGCTTCACCATGTCGGCCTTGATCAGGCGCGGCTTGCCGACGGCGACGAACAGCGCGTCGGCGCGCCGTGCGTGCGCCGCGACCGAGCGCGTCATGTGATGGCAGACCGTCACCGTCGCGCCTTCGCTCATCAAAAGGAAGGCGATCGGCTTGCCGACGATCTCGGAATGGCCGACGACGACGACTTCGAGCCCCTTGAGGTCGAGGCCGGTCTCCTTCAGCAGCTCGACCGAGGCCGCCGCCGTGCAGGGCGCCAGATCGAGCTGGTTGTAGACGATGTTGCCGATCGAGGCCGGATGCATGCCCTCGACGTCCTTCAGCGGATGCACCGCCGCCTGCAGCGTCTTGATCGGGATGTGCGCCGGCACCGGCCGCTGGATGATGATGCCGGTGACGCGCGGGTCGGCGTTGAGGCCGTGGATAGAGGCCTCCAACTCACCCGCCGTGATGTCGGCGGCAAAGCGCCGTTCCTCGAAGCCAATGCCGGCAAGCCCGGCCTTGGCGCGCTGGTTGCGCACATAGACATCGACCGCATCGGTATCGCCGACGGTGATCGAGACCAGCTTCGGTGAAAACCCTTCCGCCGTGGCGATTGCCGCGTCCTCGCGCACGGAAGCGATGATGCGCTGGGCGACCGGACCACCCTTGAGGTAGCGGCTGTCGTCGGACCGGGACATGGCTGGGACCTTTGGCATGGGAATTGTGCGCTGCAATAGCAGAGCATGGCCCGGAAATCAGCCCCGAAAACGAAACACCGTGCTTCCGGGGCGACCTGTCGCAGTCGTGACGACCCGGTCGCACCTGGGTGAAAGCGAAAAGGGCAGCGCGGTTTCCCGTGCTGCCCTCTCGTGACTGGCCGTATCCCCACACGGCCCGTCCC
The DNA here is from genome assembly GCF_033977165.1 of Mesorhizobium captivum. Classification (NCBI taxonomy): domain Bacteria; kingdom Pseudomonadati; phylum Pseudomonadota; class Alphaproteobacteria; order Hyphomicrobiales; family Phyllobacteriaceae; genus Mesorhizobium; species Mesorhizobium captivum. The sequence goes on along the minus strand of NZ_JAVIJB010000017.1, from coordinate 58,375 downwards.
CCGTTAACTCATTGCCAGTCTAAGCACGTCTCCCAAAAGCGCGCTATGGCTTGAGGGCAACAGTATGCGCCAAAACTGCTTGGCGCTGCCTAACCGGCTGATTCGCATTCACTATATCACCTCGACGGTCGTTCCGACATTCACACGCTCGTAAAGATCGACGACGTCCTCGTTGCGCATGCGGATGCAGCCGGAAGACACCGCGCCGCCGATCGTCCAGGGCTGGTTGGTGCCGTGGATGCGGTATTCGGTGGTGCCGAGATAGAGCGCGCGCGCGCCGAGCGGGTTCTCTATGCCGCCGGCAAGATAGGTCGGCAGGTAGCGGCCCTTGGCCGCCTCGCGCTTGATCATCACGGCTGGCGGGCGCCAGTCCGGCCACACCTTCTTGTCGGTGATCTTGTGCGTGCCCGACCATTCGAAGCCCGGCTTGCCGGTGCCGACGCCGTAGCGACGCGCCTTGCCGTCCTTCTCGACCAGATAGAGGAAATTCTGGTGGGTATCGATGACGATGGTGCCCGGCTTCTGGGGACCGTCATAGGCGACTTCCTGCGGCAGGTAGACAGGGTTGATCTGCGGCCGCATCGCCACGCGCTTGGCAGGCTGCTGCACGGCCGCGGTGCGCTGCCGGTCGGGCTGCGCCTGGAATAGCCGCCGCGGCTGCTGCTGCGTTGCCTGGCGGCTCGGGCGCACGATGCCCGGCGCATGGCCGAGCTGCAGCACCCAGGGCGCCGAAAGATCGGGACTCACCATCACCGGCGGCATGTCGGCATAGCGGTCATTGGCAAAAGAAGTCGTCGCGCCGGCGGCAAGGACCGCCGCCGCGCCAAGCAGGGAACAAAACGCTGTCTTCATCGGAACGCACCTTGATCGTCGAACTCGTCCGAGGATGGCCCTCGGGTGTCGCGATCCTTGGCGCGGAGCGGCAAGCAAAACATGAATCGGAATGCGTAAAATGCCGACTTGTCAGTAAACATTTCGGTGTGGTTACCGGCCGGTTCAGGAATCTGGTAAAGCCACGGTAAAACGGGTGCTGAAGCGCATTAACGAACGGATTTGTGGCGATGGGACAAGAAAATGCCGGCCTGCTAGACGGCCCCGACGGTATCGCGCGCTGCTTCTGGCACGGCAATCTGCCGGACTATCTGCACTATCACGATCATGAATGGGGTCGGCCGGTGGCGGACGATCGCCGGCTGTTCGAGAAGATCTGCCTCGAAGGGTTCCAGTCAGGCCTGTCCTGGCTGACCATCCTGCGCAAGCGCGACAATTTCCGCGAGGCTTTCGCCAATTTCGACTTCGACAAGGTGGCTACCTTCACCGACAAGGATGTCGAACGCCTGCTCGGCAATGCCGGCATTATCCGCCATCGCGGCAAGATCGTCTCGACCATCAACAACGCCAGGCGCGCCCGCGAAATGGTCGATGAATTCGGCTCGCTGGCGGCGTGGTTCTGGAAATTCGAGCCTGGCTCCGACGAACGGCCGGAAATCGTCGACCTCGCGCATCTGCGCGCCAATCCGACGACGGCGGTCTCGGTCAGGATCTCGAAGGAACTGAAGAAGCGCGGCTGGAGCTTCGTCGGCCCGACCACCGTCTACGCCTTCATGCAGGCGATGGGGCTGGTCAACGACCACCTGGAAGGCTGCGTCTGCAGGGCAGAGGTGGAGAAGGAGCGGAAGAGGTTTAAGAGGCCGAAGTAGCGTCACCTCTACCTCCCCCCTTGTGGGGAGGTCGCGCCGAAGGCGCGGGTGGGGGTAAAAGGGTCTCTTTGCGACCCCCACCCCGACGCTGCGCGTCGACCCTCCCCACAAGGAGGAGGGTAAGGACTAGACGCTGCCGGCGCCGGCCAGAAACAGCCCGGCAATGATGGCCGCTACGGCCGCGAAGGCCGGGTAGATCACCAGCAACCCGGTCACCAATGCGTCGCGCACCGTCGGCTTGCGCGCTTCCGCCGCAACCTCGAACGGCCCGGCCGGCTGCTGCGCCGGCTTGGGCATGAGGCTGCCGGCGGGCCGCAGCCTGGCGGTACCGCCCTCGATGATGTCCTCAGCCGTCGTCATGGTCCGAAACCCTTGTTTCCGGGGCGCTTTATGGTCTTCGATTGTGTCTGCAGCATGCCGTGCCGATGTCGGAATTGTTTCGCTTTTGGTGTGATTTTGTTTCGAAGGGTGCGACTTATCTCCTCCACAAAGGGGGGAGATGGCGCAAACCCTTGCCGCACCAACCGGCATCGGTTAGGACACGCCCGCTCGAAAGAAGTCAGCGTTTACTCAGCGAAAAGACCATCCCATGGCCGACAAATCCGAAAAGACGAAAGCGCGATTGCCGCGCGGTTTGGCCGACCGCAGCGCCGAAGACATCCGCGCCGTCGAGAAGATGATGGCGACCATCCGCTCGGTCTATGAGCTTTACGGCTTCGAGCCGGTCGACCAGCCGATGATCGAATACACCGACGCGCTGGGAAAATTCCTGCCCGACCAGGATCGGCCGAACGAAGGCGTGTTCTCGTTCCAGGACGACGACGACCAGTGGCTGTCGCTGCGCTACGACCTGACCGCGCCGACGGCGCGCTTCGTCGCCGAGAATTACGACCGCCTGCCGAAGCCCTATCGCAGCTATCGTTCCGGCTGGGTGTTCCGCAACGAGAAGCCGGGTCCCGGCCGCTTCCGTCAGTTCATGCAGTTCGACGCCGACACGATCGGCACGCCGGGCGTCGCCGCCGACGCCGAAATGGCGATGATGATGGCCGACGTGATGGAGGCGCTCGGCATCAAACGCGGCGACTACGTCATCCGCGTCAACAACCGCAAGGTGCTGGACGGCGTGCTGGAGGCGATCGGCCTCGGCGGCGATCAGAACGCCGGCCGCCGTCTGACGGTGCTGCGCGCCATCGACAAGCTGGACAAGCTCGGGCCGGAAGGCGTGAGGCTCCTGCTTGGCCCGGGACGATGGGATGGCGGCGAGGAAGGCGAAGGTGATTTCGCAAAGGGCGCAGGGCTGAATGACGCACAGGCCGAAGCGGTTCTTCTCGCAACGGCAAGGAACGGACAGGCTGGCCAGGATTCCAGCATCGGTGCCAACGCTGTGTATCAGGAGGGCGTCAGCGAACTTGCAACGATTGAAGGTCTGGTCAGGGCTGCAGGATATGGCGAGGACCGCGTTGCGATGGATCGCTCCGTTGTCCGCGGTCTCGAATACTACACCGGCCCGGTTTTCGAGGCCGAGCTGCTGGCCGAGATCCCCAATGAGGATGGCCAGATCGTGCGCTTCGGCTCGGTCGGCGGCGGCGGCCGCTATGACGGGCTGGTCTCGCGCTTCCGCGGCGAACCAGTGCCGGCGACCGGCTTTTCGATCGGCGTCTCCCGGCTGATGACGGCACTGAAGAATCTCGGCAAGCTCGACACCTCGGACGTGATTGCTCCGGTCGTCGTTCTCGTCATGGACAAGGATACGGAAAGCCTTGGCCGCTACCAGAAGATGGTCGCCGGGCTGCGCGCCGCCGGCATTCGCGCCGAGATGTATCTCGGCGGCGCCGGCATGAAGGCGCAGCTGAAATATGCCGACCGCCGCGGCAGCCCGATCGCCGTCATCCAGGGCGGCGACGAGCGTGCGAAAGGAGAGGTTCAGATCAAGGACCTGATCGAAGGCGCGCGCCTGTCGGCCGAGATCACCGACAACGCCGAATGGCGCGCCGCGCGCCCGGCGCAGGTGACGGTGGCGGAAGGCGATCTGGTTGGTGAGGTGAAGAAGATCCTGGCGGCGCAGGCGGCCGATCGCGCGAAAGGTGGCGCTTGAGCACCCCCCTCTGTCCTGCCGGACATCTCCCCCTCAAGGGGGGAGATTGGATGTCGCGCATGCTTTCGCCAATCTCCAACGCTGCGCATTTCGCGGCATCATCGAAGCTGCTGATCTCCCCCCTTGCGGGGGAGATGGCCGGCAGGCCAGAGGGGGGTGCCTCGCGCCCAGCCTATCAATGACCTCCCGCTACCCCGCCATCGCCGCCGACATCGCAAAACTCTTCGCCGAGCGCGACACGCACGCCGTCGAAGTCGCCGTGCTGCAGCCGGCCGATCCGTTCCTCGACATGGCCGGCGAGGACCTGCGTCGCCGCATCTTCCTCACCGAGAGCGAGACGGGCAAGACGCTGTGCCTGCGGCCCGAATTCACCATTCCGGTCTGCCTCGACCATATCGCCAGCCAGGCCGGCACGCCGCGCCGCTACTCCTATTTCGGCGAAGTGTTCCGCCAGCGCCGCGAGGGCGGCAACGAGTTCTTCCAGGCCGGGATCGAGGATCTCGGCGACCGCGATATCGCAGCGGCCGATGCCCGCTCGCTGGCCGACGCGCATGCTCTGCTCTCGTTGGTGCTGCCTGGACAGCCGCTCGCCGTCACGCTCGGCGACCAGACCCTGTTCGAGGCGGTGCTGGCGGCACTCGGTCTGCCGCGTGGCTGGCGCATGCGCCTCGCCCGCGCCTTCGGCTCGGCGCCGATGCTGGAAGCGGCCCTTGCCGACCTCGCCAACCCGCCGCGCAACAGCCAGCTCTCGGGTCCGGTGGCCACGCTGGTGCTCGATGGCGATGCGGAAGCTCTTGCCAGGCATATCGCCGCCGGCATGGAGGCGGCCGGGCTGTCCGCTTCATCCGGCCGCGCGCCGGCCGACATAGCGCGGCGGCTGATCGAGAAAGCGCAATTGCGCAGCGTCCGGCTGTCCGACGAAGCGTTCTCGGCGCTGAAAGGTTTTCTCGAGATCGACGTCGCGCTGGGTGGCGCGACCGCAGCACTCGAAAAATTCGCGGCCGATGCTGGCCTGTCGCTGGGCGCCGCGCTGGAGAATTTCGCCGCCCGCGCCAAGGCGATCGAAGCGCATGGCCTGCCGGTGGCGGAAATCCGCTACGACGCCGCCTTCGGCCGCCCGCTCGATTATTACACCGGCCTGGTCTTCGAGATCGCCGCCGCCGATGGCGACCGGCCGCTGGTTGGCGGCGGGCGCTACGACAGGCTGCTGACGCTGCTGGGCGCAAAAAAGCCGATCCCCGGCGTCGGCTTCTCGGTCTGGCTCGACCGCATCGAGGCCTTGCGGGAGGGCGCGAAATGATCACACTGGCGATCCCGTCTAAAGGCCGTCTCAAGGAGCAGTCTCTTGAAATACTGGCCAAGGCAGGCCTCGCGGTCACCTTGCCGCAGGACGATCGCAAATACCGCGCCCGCATCGACGGGCTCGACAAAGTCGAGGTGGCCTTCCTCTCGGCTTCCGAGATTGCCGGCGAGATCGGCCAGGGCGCGGTCGATCTCGGCATCACCGGCGAGGACCTGCTGCGCGAGAACCTCGCCGACTGGGAAGCGCGCGCCGAAATCGTCGCCCGCCTCGGCTTCGGCCACGCCGATGTCGTGGTGGCCGTGCCGGACATCTGGCTCGATGTCGACAACATGGCCGACCTCGACGACGTCGCCGCCGATTTCCGTCAGCGCCATGGCCGGCGGCTCAGGATCGCCACCAAATACTGGCGGCTGACGCAGCAGTTCTTTTCGCTCAAGCACGGCATCCAGGTCTACCGCATCGTCGAGAGCTTGGGCGCCACCGAAGGCGCGCCGGCGTCGGGTCTGGCCGACGTCATCGTCGACATCACCACGACCGGCTCGACGCTGCGCGCCAACCATCTCAAGGTGCTGGGCGACGGCGTAATCCTGAAGTCGCAGGCCTGTCTGGTGGCGTCCAGGAAGACACGTGGGGCGGCCGACGAGGCGGTCTTGCGCGATATCGCGGCGAAGATGAGCGCCCTCCCTCCCCCTTGAGGGGAGGGTGGACAGCCGCCGAAGGCGGATGGACGGGAGGGGTCGCCGCGGCAGTGCTCAACCTCAAGCGAACTCACCGGCCTCCGACCGTAACCAAAAGAGTCGAGCGTTTCGCCGAGGACCCCTCCCGGCCATACGGGCCACCCTCCCTCAAGGGGGAGGGGGACCCCCCTCCCTACCTTCGGCGGGTTTTCACCATCCCGGCAGGCTGATAGGCTGGCTTATCCCGGGAGGAGACGGCGATGGCGATCAAACTTGACGAGCTAATGAACGCCACCAACCTGCGCAAAACGCGCAACAGCTTCATTGCTCCGGTGGACGGCAGGGCGCATGTCTCGGGCGACCGATCGGCGCCCTTGCTCGACAAGACCATTCCGGAGCTGTTTTCCGATACGGTGAGCAAATACGCCACGCTCGACGCCGCCGTCTTCGTCGGCCAGGACAAGCGCTTCACCTGGAGCGAACTGTCGGACGCGGTCGACGCTTTAGCCGCCGGCTTCCTGGCGCTGGGTCTGGAGAAGGGCGACCGCGTCGGCATCTGGTCGCCGAACCGCTGGGAATGGCTGGTGACGCAGTTCGCCACCGCACGCATCGGCCTCATCCTGGTCAACATCAATCCGGCCTATCGGCTGACCGAGCTGGAATATGCGCTCAACAAGGTCGCTTGCCGAGCGCTGGTGACAGCGGTCCAGTTCAAGACCTCCGACTATCTCGGTATGATCGAGACGTTGGCGCCGGAGATCGCCACCGCCGAGGCCGGCAAGCTCAAGGCAAAGAAGCTGCCGGCGCTGAAGATCGTCATCCGCATGGGTGACGACAACTCGCCAGGCATGTTCAATTTCGGCGATGTGCTGGCGATGGCCGGACGCGACGAGCATGACAGCCTCGACCGCATCTCCGAAAGCCTGAAGCCAAACGAGGCCATCAACATCCAGTTCACCTCCGGCACGACCGGCGCGCCGAAGGGAGCGACGCTCACCCACCTGAACATCGTCAACAACGGCAACTTCGTCACCTCGGCCATCAGGCTCACCGTCGACGACCGGCTGTGCATCCCCGTGCCGCTCTATCATTGCTTCGGCATGTCGATGGGCACGATGGGCTGCGTCACCAAGGGCGCGACCATGGTCTTCCCAGGCGAAGGTTTTGACGCCGGCGCGACGCTCAAGGCGATCGCGCAGGAGCGCTGCACCGGCGTTTATGGCGTGCCGACCATGTTCGTCGCCATGCTCGACCATGCCGATTTCTCGACCTTTGATCTTTCGAGCCTGCGCACCGGCATCATGGCCGGCTCGCCCTGTCCTATCGAGGTGATGAAGAAGGTGGTGTCGCTGATGCATATGTCGGAAGTGACGATCGCCTACGGCATGACCGAGACCAGCCCTGTCTCCTTCCAGAGCAGCGTCGACGATCCGCTGGAAAAGCGCGTCTCCACCGTCGGCCGCATCCATCCGCATGTCGAGGTGAAGGCGATCGACGCCGACGGCGCTACCGTCGCGGTCGGGGAGCCTGGCGAGCTCTGCACGCGCGGCTATTCGGTGATGAAAGGCTATTGGGACGACGCGGAGAAGACGCGCGAGGCGGTCGACGCCGACGGCTGGATGCATACCGGCGACCTCGCAACAATAGACGCCGAAGGCTATTGCAACATTGTCGGCCGGGTGAAGGACATGGTCATCCGCGGCGGCGAGAACGTCTATCCGCGCGAGGTCGAGGAGTTCCTCTACCGTCATCCGAAGGTCAAGGAAGTGCAGGTCTTCGGCATACCCGACGACAAATATGGCGAGGAGCTCTGCGCCTGGATCGTGCTGAAACCCGGCCAGATCGCCACCGCTGAGGAGATCAAGGCCTTCTGCGCCGGCCAGATCGCGCATTACAAGGTGCCGCGCTATATCCGCTTCCGCACCGAATTGCCGATGACGGTGACCGGCAAGCCGCAGAAATTCCTGATGCGCGAGGCGATGGTCGAGGAACTGGGGCTGGTGGCGCAGAAGACGGCGTGAGGGTCCGCCCGGCAATACGCCTTACGGATGAGCCGACGTCAGGGCTAACGGACAGAAAACGGACTGCGTTCTAGCTACAAATGATGTATTCCGCGGTCCGGCCTGCTCGTCTAGGCTTGGTACCCCAAAAATCAATAATAATGGTCGGCGACCTTTGTGCCCGCGCGAGGTCGTTGGTTTTGGCGGGCAAAGGACGTGAAAGCCGCGTTGAGACCACCGAAAGGAAGCCGCGCTGAAATCGCTGTGGCATAGCGTTTTCTGCGAGGGACATATTTTTTACATTTTGAGATTTTTTTTACATTTTGTGATTTGCACCATACCGCTTGACGGGGCTCTGGTGGGTGCAGGTCTTTCTGGCTTCAGGCGTTTGGGCAAAAAGGGCGGGGGTGTGAAAGGTGGCCAAGCATGGCCTATACAAACACCATTGTCTTGAGCGGCGACTATGGCTACCGCCAATATAAAGCATCCGGTCTGCCCGCCGACACCCTAATCGATGCCACCAACGCCTCGTGGATCGTCGCCAATCAGGGAAGCCCCACCAACCTCTATCCCTTCGCGGTCGTCAATCCCGGCGACAACCTCCTGGCTTTAGGCGGCACGATCAACGGCACGGTCTCCCAAACCGGCGACTGGGAGAACATTTACGTCAACTCCGCCGCAGTCCGTATAAACTCAGCCCACAGCTTTGCCATCGACGACTGGACGATTACCCAGCCCTGGGATGGCATCCGTGTCGGCGGCACCGGCACCTTCCTCATCGAAGATTCCTATGTCGGCAACTCACGCGACGACGCGGTCGAGGACGACGACGTGATCGGCGGCGCCATCCGGGATTCCCTGTTCGACCACGTGTTTTCCGGAGTGAGCCTTGGCGACGGTGACGTGGATGGGTCTGACAACACGGTCACCATGGATGGCATGCTTCTAGGCATGGGCGAGTACCTTCGCAAAGGCGTGATGACCCACGGTTCGCCATTCAAACTCGACAAGGGCACGGGCTCTGACGATATCGTACCCAGCCTGCACTTTATCGACTGCGTGGTGGCGATCACCGACGTTCACCACAACGGCTTGGATCGGGTGCAGCGGGCCTGGGACAAGACGGTCGAGTCGCACGGCAATTACTATCTCAACCTCTCCGACACGCCGCTGCCGGCGGATTATCCAATGCCGCCCGCCGGCTGGACGGTCCTTCAAGGCCAGGCGGCCCGCGATTACTGGGCCAATGCCAAGGCGGCCTGGCATGCAGCCCATGACGGGACCGATCCAATACCGTCACCTCCGACCCCGCCGACCGACCCGACACCGTCACCTCCGACCGACCCGACCCACGGAACGACCGGGAACGATACTTTTGTCGGCACTGGCGCGGCCGATACCTATGATGCCCTGGCTGGCGACGACACACTGCGGGGCGAGGGTGGCAACGACGTGCTGACTGGTGGCAGGGGCGAGGACACCTTCGTGTTCGACACGGCCTATGGCCCCGGCAATGTCGACACACTCACCGACTTCGACGCGGAACATGACGCGCTCTATCTCGACAATGCCGTCTTCACCAAGCTGGGCTCCGGTTCCTTGTCCAGCCCGACGCAAGTGAACTCGGGGTATTTCGAGTTGCGAGAACACGCCGAACACAGCAACGATCACCTGCTCTACAACCGGGCCACGGGCGTTCTGTACTATGATCCCGACGGATCGAGATCGGCGCCCCAGGTGGAAATCGCCCACCTGGAGCCCGGGGCGGCCCTGACCTATCACGACGTGTTCGTCGTTTGATCGCTCATGCGATCGCACCATGGCACGGCGAGGCAGGCGCGGGCCTACCTTTCCCGAAAGGCGCGCTGGAACGAATCGACCAGCGGCTTGGTCAGATAGGTCAGAAAGGTTCGCTCGCCGGTTGAAATGAAAGTTTCGACCGGCATGCCTGGGTAGATCTGCTCGGGCTTGACCTGCGGGGGCAGCTTATCGACCATCTTAAGCCGCACGGTGTAATACGGCTGTCCAGTGCTGGGTGTGATCAGCCGGTCCGCCGAAATGTAGAACACCTTTCCGGACACTTTTGGTGTTGTCCGTGCGTTGAGGGCTGTCAACATCATGTTCGCGCCTTGGCCGACCCGGATAGAATCTATGTCTTCAGGCTTGATCTTTGCCTCGACGATAAGTTCATTCGTCGGCAGAAGCTCCATTGCAACCTCGCCAGCACGGATGACGCTGCCTTCGGAATTGTAGAGCGAGCGGACAATGATGCCGTCCACCGGGGCGCGAATGGTCGTCCGCGCCAGGACCGATCGAGCGGCGTTGATTTGTTCCTCAAGGTCCGCCACCTGCGCCCGCGCTTTGTTCAGTTCTGTGACGGCATCCTCGACCCGGCTGCTGGTAAGTCTTTCAATCTCCTGACGCGCTTCCACGGTCTGGGTCGCCGAGCTGGCGATTTGCGCCTCCAGCGATCCCGCCTGACCTACCAACTCGGCGGTGCTACGCAGAAGCTCGGTGTATTCAGAACGATTTGTCAGTCCCTTTTCCAGCAAGTGCTTTTTGCGTTCCGTCTCGGCATTGACGATCGCGAGCTGGTTTTCCGCAGCATCCTTCTGCGCCATCAAGCCGGCAATGGCTTCCTGAAGGGCTGCTACCCGTTCGCTCAGAATCTCCCGTTCTGCGGCATAGCGCGCTAGCCGGGCTTGGAACTCCTTGGCTTGCTCTGCAAAGACGTTACTGAATTCGGGCGCGCCTGAGTAGGCGCCTAGATCGCGGGGCAGGACGATTTTCTCCAGGCCGTCCCGTTCTGCCTCGAGCCGCGCGATTTCAGCTTTTTGTGCGACCCACTGTTTGAGGACTCGGTTGAGCTGAGACTGCGCCACGGTTGGATCGAGCTCGATCAGGGCCTGGCCTCGTAGGACTCTGTCACCCTCTCGGACCTTGATGCTGCTGACCACGCCACCTTCGAGATGCTGGATCATGACATTCTGTCCAGCTGCTGCGACCACTCCTGGCGCGATCGTTGCTCCGGCAATCGGCGCCATTGCGCCCCAGAATCCGAAGCCAAGCAAGAAAACGGACACGCTTGCATATCCCGCCAGGGTGATACGATTCGTGCGTGTATCGACGTTGCGCTGCCAGCGATACGTCTTGGCGCCGATGGTTTGGCTAGGAACCGTCATTGGCGACCTTCATCTCCCCGCGAGCAGACGACGGGAAAGGCACCACTCCTTCGCTGCCACGCGACTGAGAGGCTGCGGGCCGCCCCGCTTGGCCCCGTCGCGTGACAAGTCTATCGAGCACGTCCTTGGTCAAACCGTAGACCTCGATCTGGCCACTGCGTAGCATCAATATGCGATCGCATTTGGAAGCGAGAGAGGGCCGATGGGTTATGACAAGCACGGTCGTTTTTCGTGAACGCGCCCCGATGATCGCCCGCTCGAGCGCGGCTTCGCCGTTGGAATCGAGATTTGCATTGGGCTCGTCGAGAACCAGCACCTTGGGATCGCCGTAAAAGGCGCGAGCAAGCCCGATGCGCTGACGCTCGCCACCCGAAAGGCGAACGCCGGTCGGACCGATCAGCGTCGAATAACCATCCCTCTGACCCAGGATGAGCTCATGCACTTGGGCCCGCTGGGCTGCTTGGATCAATTTCTCGTCGGGCGCATCCGGTTCGAAACGCGTGATATTTTGGGCAATGGTTCCCGGGAAGAGTTCCACATCTTGCGGGAGGTAACCAATATGGCGGCCGAGTTCTTCCGCATCCCAGTTTCGAATATCGCCGCCGTCGATCCGGATCGCCCCCGAGCGGGCCTCGATCGCACCGACGATGAGGCGCGCCAGAGTCGATTTTCCAGCCTGGCTCGGCCCCACGATCGCGACTGTTTCGCCGGCGGCGACTTCAAAGGTCAAGCGCTTTATCAGCGGCAGCGACCCGTCGGCCGCGCCCGGGAGATGATAGACTATTTGATCCAGGCTTAACGCTCCTTCAGGAGCCGGCAATGCTACGTTTTCCTGGTTGTCGGGTCCGGATCGGAGAGCCGAAAGCCTCTTCCATGCAAGATTGGCGTCGATGATCTGCCGCCAACTCCCAATGATCTGATCGAGAGGTTGCAGAGCGCGTGCCGAAATCATCGAGGACGCAAATATCATACCGGCGGTCATCTCGTTGCGCAGAACCAGATAAGCGCCGACCCCCAATATCGCGATCTGCAGTGTCGAACGAGTGGTGCGGGATACACCGCCATAAAATGAATTGATGCGAGCGAGCCCATCCGAGGCGTGTAGAGAGCCGGAGAAACGGGTCCCCCAGAACTCTATCGCGTTGGACACCATGCCAAGTGCGCGAACGGTTTCGAAGTTTCGGGCGAAGGCCTGCGCCGAATTCATTGAGGCGTTGAGATTCTCCGCCGCCTCTTTGCCGGGTCGCGAACTCGCGATCTGGTTCAGTATGGCGATGGCGACCATGAGAACCGCCCCGACGACCGTCACCAGGAAGAGCAACGGATGGATGAAATAGAGCAGGCCCACGAAGATTGGCCCGAAAGGAAGGTCGAAGAGAAAGAAAATGGTTCTCGAAGCGATGAAATTTCGCAGGGTGGCCAAGTCGCGCAAGGCCTGGACATCGCCGAGGCCAGCGCGGGGGCCACTCATTGCAGCGAGAAAAGACGATGTGCCCAAAGAGACATCCAGTCGCGCGGCGAGCCGGCTTGCATATACACCCCGCACGACTTCGAGCACGCCGAAGAGCAAGAGCGACGAAAGCGCAAGCAATGTCAGGTAGGTGAGAGTGTCCAAATTGGCGGCGGGCAAAACCCGATCATATACCTGCAGCATGTAGAGAGGCAGAACCAGCAGCAGGGCGTTCATCACCGCGGAGAACAGGCCCATTTCGACCACGCTCTTCGATAGCACCCCTCTGTTCGTATAACTGGGCATCCCCGAAATCGTCTCTTTTGGCTAAGCGATCATATTAGGCAATCTTTATATATCATGCCAGGCAGCCGCGCTATCGGTAGTGTCCCAATTTGAGATTCTGTGAAATGCAATATGCATTCACATATCGGCCCGACCTTCTATATGCTCAGCGCAAAAGCGCGGGGGAAAGGGTGTGTCCCGAGAGCGTGACGTACATATGTGGCGCGAAGCCGGAAAACTTGCGGTCTCTGGCGACTATGAAGGATGGCTTGCCATCGAATCGGAGCTTCGCAGCAGAGGATTCCCACGCGCCAAGCTGCTGTTTGATAACGACCGGGTCCGCGAAAAATTGGATGATATCTGTAAGAGGGCAAGGGAGCAACGCGCCGATACCAACCGGACCTAAAGGCCAGAAGCGTCCCGCCGATCGCTACCGCCTTCCGCTTCGTCCCTCCGACGGCCTCGGCGCCGAGCCCGGTTCCTCGACGAGCGGGCCGAGCAGCACCTCGCCGAACAGCGGCTGGTAGCTGCGGCGCACAGCCGGATCCTCCGTGAACGACAGCGCGTACTGGCCGATCTGGTGAAAATAGGTGATGCGCGCCCTGACCAGGCTTTCGTCCGGCGAATAGCCCATGGCACGGAAGGAGCGGACGAGAAGCGCGATGCGCAGGTCGTCCATATCCTTCACTTCCTGCGCCAGTTTCCTCGACGTCCGCGACCAGTCGCGCACGGCAAGGTCGAGCAGCGGACTGAATGGTGCCTCGTCGACCCAGACATGCACGATGTCGGTGAAGAATTGCAGGCCATCCACGTCGTGCATGTCGCGCATTGCCCAGAACGGCGCGCAGTTGATGTTGCGCCATTCCTGCAGCAGGCCGTTGCGAAGGTCGGCGAGGCTGGTGAAATGGAAGTAGAAGCTGCCGCGAGTGACCTTGAGCTGCTTGGCCAGCCGGTCGATCTTGACCTCGGCGATGCCGCGCTTTTCCAGCACCTTTCGCGCCGCGGCGATCCAGGCCTCGCGGCTCAGCGTCTGCCGGGCGGTCGTCGATCTGGCTCGCGCTCCGGACGATCGTTTCGTTTTCGCCAAGGCGGCATCCGCTTTCAACTGCTTCCAGGCCTCCATGGCGGCCGGCGGCAATTCGCCGAGCCGTCCCTGATCAAGCCGATGTTTGCCCGCTTCGCAACCCGCAACCATCGCCGTCCGCCGCCGAAGACGTTTACGGCAAGGCACTAATCCGCTGCAGCATGAGTTCGAAGAACGGCGCCGGCTCGATGCGGCGCAGCACGTTGCAATTCTTGCGCCGTCCGGTGACATGCCACCAGTCGACGACGGTCATGCCGATCGTCTCGGGCGAGACGATATCCACCGTTACCGCGCATTGGCGCTTTTCGTAGATATCCGGCGCCAGGAGATAGCCGGTGACGCAGGCGTCGTGGATCGGCCGCCCCGGCGTGCCGAATTTGTGGCTGCCGTACTGGCGATAGAAATCGGCGAGGTTCGCGGCTTCGATCGCGGCCCTGCTGCCGGTGGCGCGCAGGCGGTCCAGCCATTCCAGCGTCATCATCGCGGTGTAGGTGCAGTCGATGCCCGCCATGGTCAGCGGCACGCCGCTGTCGAACACTTTATGCGCCGCATGCGGGTCGACGAAGATGTTGAATTCGGCGGCGGGCGTGGCGTTGCCGCCCTCGAAGAAGCCGCCGCCCATCAGAACCACTTCGCGCAGCCGCGGAATGATCCTCGGCTCCATGGTCATGGCCATCGCCAGATTGGTCATCGGGCCCAGCGTGCAGACGGTAAGCTCGCCCTCCGGCGCATCCATGATCGCCCGCACGAGATAGTTCACCCCGTGCTCGCTCTGCAGCGGCGTCACCGGTTCCGGGAGGTCGGCGCCGTCGAGCCCGGTCTTGCCGTGCACATATTCGGCCGTCATCAGCGTCTTCACCATCGGCCCCGGGCAGCCGGCATAGACCGGCACGTCGGGCCGTCCGGCGAGCTCGACCACCTTCAGCGCATTCTTCGAGGTCAGCGGCAGCGGCACGTTGCCGCCGACCGTGGTGATGCCCACCACCTCGAGCTCGGCCGGCGAGCCGAGCGCGAACAGGATCGCGAAGGCGTCGTCCTGGCCGGGATCGGTGTCGATGATGATCTTGCGCGGTGCCATGTCATGCCTGCCTTCGAATGCCTATTGATGAGCCCGTTCGGATGTGTAGAAATACAGTACTGTATCTTATGTTCAAGACAGGGTGATCGAAAATGGGCGAACGAGAGCGCGGCGACTTTTCCGAAATTCCGATCCTCGACGTGTCGGCTCTTTACGGCACCGACCAGGGCGCGATCGGGGAGATCGCGGCAACGCTGCGCCGCTATCTCGAGACGATCGGCTTCCTCTATGTCATCGGCCATCCGATCCCGCGCGCCGATGTCGAGGCGGTGCGCGAGGCGAGCAAGCGCTTCTTCGCCTTGCCGGAAGAAGAGAAGCTCAAGCTCAAGATCGATCGGAATTTCCGCGGCTACCTGCCCTTCGCCGGCTCGACCATCGTCACCTCGTCGGTCGCGACCGTCAGCAAGCCGAACCAGAGCGAGTCGATCTTTTTCATGCATGAGGTCGGCGAAGATGATCCGCGGGCGCTCGCCGAAAAGCCGCTGCAGGGCCCGAACCAGTGGCCGGACGAGACTGCGCTGAATGGCTTCAAGCAAACGATCGAGCGCTATGTCGACGAGATGGGCACGCTCGCCCGCAAGATGGTCCGCGCCATCGCGCTGTCGCTTGGCCTGCCTGCCGGCAGCCTCGACCGCTATTTCGAACAGCCGACCACGTTTCTAAGGCTGCTGCACTATCCGACGCAGCCGCAGGAGGAGGGGCTGTTCGGCTCGGCGCCGCACACCGACTACGGCTTTATCACCTTGCTGGCGCAGGACGATGTCGGCGGCCTCGAGGTCAAGAACAAGGCGGGCGAATGGGTGCCGGCGCCGCCGATCCCGGATTCCTTCGTGATGAATGTCGGCGACATCCTGGCGCGCTGGTCGAACGACCAGTTCGTCTCGACCCCGCACCGCGTCATCAACCGGTCGGGGCGCGAGCGCTACTCGCAGCCTTTCTTCTTCGACCCGTCGATGGACGAGACGATCGAGGCGCTGCCCGTCTGCGTTCCGGCCGGCGCCAGGCCGAAATACGAGCCGGTGCTCTATGGCGACTACCTGATGGAGCGCATCGACAAGAACTACCACTATCGCAAGAAGAAGGCCGCGGAGACGGCAAGCGCGTAAGCGAACCGACGGTCCGGATCGGCGCCGACCCGAGCGGTGCGGTGGCGAGGCGATTGAGAAACTGCAATCACCGAACAAGCAAAAGGGGAACGACGATGAGAACAAATCTGCGCGTGGCCGGCCTGGCGCTGGCTGCATTTGCCACGGCCTGGAGCAGCCTTTCGAAGGCGGCCGAAATCCCGAAATCGGCGGAGGTCCAGCAGACAGGCATGCTCGCCGTCGCCAACACGCTGGACTACGCGCCGTTCGAATATCTCGACGCCGACGGCAAGCAGACCGGCATCATCATCGAGCTTGCCGGCGAGGTTTCCAAGCTGGTCGGCGCCAAGCTCGACATCCAGCGCACGCCGTTCCCGTCGATGATCCCCGGCCTTGCGGCCGGCCGCTTCAAGATCGCCTGGGAGACCTTTTCGGCCACGCCCGAGCGTCTCAAGCAGGTCGACTTCGTCATGTTCCTCAAGGCGGGCCTCGCCGTCTCGACCTCGCCGGACAAAGAGGCAAGTTTCAGCGGCGACACGCCGCTTTGCGGCAAGCGCATCGGCGTCTCGGCCGGCAGCGCGTCCGACTTCCTGGTCGACAAGCTGAGCAAAGAATGCACCGACAAGGGCCAGGCGGCGATCGAGAAATCCGTGTTCAACTCCTCGACCGACATCGTCCAGGCGGTGCTCTCCGACCGCGTCGATGCCCGTATGGACGATGCCACCGCATCGAGCTACTTCGAGGTGACCAGCAAGGGCCAGCTCGTCGTCCTGCCCACTCTCTACGACGTCGCGCCGCTGGGCCTCGCCATCGCCAAGGACGACAAGGGCACCGCCGATATGATGGTCGCGGCGCTCGCGGAACTGTTCAAGAACGGCACCTACAAGGCCGTTCTCGAGAAATACGGCATGGGCGCCTACGCGATCAAGGAACCCTATTTCGTCAACAGCATGGATGCGCTGCGCGCCGACTAAGGCACCGACCCGAAATCGGAATCGATTTTCGGGAAGGATCATGCGCAGAATTAGCAGGCGCGCCTGCATGCCCGTTGGGCTTGCGGCGTGGTGAGCGGAGATCCGGCGCCCGGTCCTGTACCAGGCGCCGGTTGGTATCAGGAGATGAGCGATGGGCACGGCCCACCCGACAGAGATGAGCGTCGAGCCGGGCGCCGCCACCGCTGTGGCGCGGCTCACCGTCGTGCCGCAGCGCCGCTATGGCATCTGGGTCGGCACGGCATTCGCCTTGCTGCTGGCCTTCCTCATCGTGCGGGCCTTCGCCAGCAACCCGGCCTTCGCCTGGGGCACGGCTGCTGGTTATCTGTTCCATCCCTCGATCATGCGCGGCCTTTCCAACACCTTGATCCTCACCGTGGTGATCATGGCGCTGGCGATCGTCATCGGCACCGTCATCGCCATCATGCGCGTGTCGCCGAGCCCGGTGCTGCGGGGCTTCGCCGGCGTCTATGTCTGGTTCTTCCGCGGTGTGCCGGCGCTGATCCAGCTCATCTTCTGGTTCAACCTGTCGCTGCTGGTGCGCGAGGTCTCGCTGACTTTGCCGTTCCTCGGCACGATCTTCTCCGCCCGCACCAATGATTTCATGACGCCGTTCTTCTCAGCTGTCGTCGCGCTTTCGCTTTGCGAGGCGGGCTATATGGCCGAGATCATCCGCGCCGGCATCAAATCGGTGCCGTCGGGCCAGGCGGAAGCGGCGAGCGCGCTCGGCATGCCCTACCGCATGATCCTGAAGCGCATCACGCTGCCGCAGGCCATGCGCTTCGTGCTGCCGCCGACCGGCAACGAGGCCATCAACCTGCTCAAGATGACGTCGCTGGTGACCTTCATCGCGGTCGACGATCTGTTCTATTCCGCGCAGAGCATCTATGCGCGCACCTTCGAGACGATCCCACTCTTGATCGTGGTGGCGTTCTGGTACCTCGCGGTGGTCTCGATCATGTCAGTCGGGCAGCATTTCCTCGAGCGCCATTTCGGCCGCAGCGACACGCGCCGTGACCCGCTGACGATGCGCGCGCTGCGCAATGCCGTAAGCTTGGCGGGCATCGCCCGATGAGCGACGTGAAGTCCGAAAACCGCGCTCGCTTTGGTGTGCCCGCCGATTCCATGGTGTTCGCGCGCGGCGTGCGCAAATCCTATGGCCAGCTGGAAGTGCTACAGGGCATCGATCTCGATGTGCCGGCAGGATCGGTTGCCTGCATCGTCGGCCCGTCGGGCTCCGGCAAGAGCACCTTCCTGCGCTGCATCAACCATCTGGAGAAGATCGCCGGCGGGCTTCTGCTCGTCGACAGCCAGTTCGTCGGCTACGATCTCAGGGACGACAAGCTCTACGAGGTGAAGGACGATCTGCTCTGCCAGCGGCGCGCCGAGATCGGCATGCTCTTCCAGTCCTTCAACCTGTTCTCGCACATGACCGTGATGGAGAACCTCATCGAGGCGCCGACGCAGGTGCGGCGCATCGCGCCCGACCAGGCGAAGGCCGAGGCCGAGGTCCTGCTCAAGCGTGTCGGCCTGCTCGACAAGGTCGACCGTTATCCGCGCGAATTGTCGGGCGGCCAGCAGCAGCGCGTGGCGATCGCCCGCGCCATGGCGATGAAGCCTAAGGTGCTGCTCTTCGACGAGCCGACCTCGGCGCTCGACCCCGAGCTCGTCGGCGAGGTGCTGCAGGTCATGCGCGATCTCGCCGAGAGCGGCATGACCATGGTCGTCGTCACCCACGAGATCGGCTTTGCCCGCGAGATCGGCGACCAGCTCGTCTTCATGGACGGCGGCGTGATCGTCGAGCGCGGCGCGCCGCGCGAAATGATCGCCGATCCGCAATCGTCGCGCACGCGCGAGTTCCTGTCTCGGGTTCTTTGAGGTCGGTCATGAGCCGGCAAAATCGCCCGCCACAAGTGCGGCACTGCATCGCTTGAAGAACTCGAACGCCGGGTGATGGGTTTGCCCGCTTCGCACTGATATCGGCCGAGGTGCTTCCACCGGGCTTTTCCGCTAAATTCGCGGAAACGCAGGGGGCTTCAATGGCTGGATTCGGACGGTCGGTGATTTCCTACACGATGCCGTTGGCCGCCCTGGTGATGGCTGTCACGGTCAGGGCCAGCGGCCTTTCGGTGGATGAAGGTTCGCTGAACGTCAGGATTGTTGTTGGAGCACTTTCGAGCGCGATCATGTTCACCACCATTTTCGTGGTGCTCGACCACGCCGAGGCCGTGGCCCGGCGGGTGGGAGAGCCGTACGGAACATTGGTGCTGACCTTTGCCGTGACGGCGATCGAAGTGTCGATCATCGTGTCCATGATGCTTCATGGAGCGAACAACCCGACGCTGGCGCGTGAGTCCGTCTTCTCGACGGTGATGATTACCTCCACCGGAGTTGTCGGCATGTGTCTCACGCTTGGCGGCTGGCTTCATCGCAAGCAGGCAATCCTTCGACAAGGGACCAGCGCGTATCTGGCGGTCCTGATCGCGCTGACCGTCATGACGCTTATTCTGCCGACCTATACTCGAGCCACGGATCCCGGCACGTTTTCGGCAGCTCAGCTTGGGTTTGTCAGCGTCCTTTCCGTGCTGCTCTACGCAAGTTTCGTATTCGCCCAGACCGTCCGGCACCGGGAGGACTTCGTCCAAGGAGAGGCGCACGACGTATCGATGCGAACTGCCCCTCACGAAAGCATTTCTGTCAGCGCTCTGCTGCTGTTGAGCGGGCTGATCGGAATTGTCATGCTCGCCGAGCAGGTCGCCGCGAGTGTCGAGGATACGCTCGTTGCCTATCAGGTGAGCCAGGCTGACAGTATTGTGGGGGCGTTGATCGCGGGCCTGGTGTTGATGCCGGAGGCCATTTCGGCGGTTCGCGCTTCGCTCAACAATGAGCTGCAGCGCGGCTTGAACGTTGCGATGGGTTCGGCTTGCGCCACGATCGGCTTGACAATACCGGCGGTCGCGGCCGCCAGTTTGTTGACGGGCAGAGGATTGACCTTAGGGCTTCCGGCGGCCGATGCGGTGCTTTTGGCCTTGGCGCTTTTCATATGCAGCGTCAGCTTTAGCACCGAAAGAACCACGTTCCTGACGGGCATGGTCCATGTTGTGGTGTTTTTTACTTATGTATTTCTGATATTTGTACCGTGAACGCCTTGGCGCGAGCTGATTTTGGCAATCGGACGCAGGGATGGGACGGCGACCGGCAGGAAGTCGCTATCCGACTTGTCTGCGTTCCTCAAAGCGTCGCCAGCCGCGAATTCGGCATGGTCTTTCCATAGGCTCGGCGCAGCGTCGCCTTCTCCTCCAGCGCGATGATGACACGTGCGGCAAAATCAGTCTTGTACATCTCCGCGAGCCGTGCCAGTCCGCCTGGCGTGAAGACATTGATCTCCAGAAGTTTGTCGCCGACGATGTCGAGCCCAACCAGAAACATGCCGTCGCTGACCAGTTTGGGGCGTACCATCTCGGCAATGCGCAAAATCGTGTCAGTTACCTTGACCTTGCGGGCGGTTCCGGCGGCGTGGACGTTGGAGCGGACGTCGCCCTTGGCTGGGACGCGGCGAAAGGCGGCGTAGCTGCCGTCGCGCAGCAGCGGCAGGCCGTTCATCAGGAAAAGACGCACGTCACCAGCCTTGGCCTCCGGAATGTAGGCCTGCGCGATGAGATAGCCGTCACCGCTGGCCGCCTCGAAAATCTGGTTGAGGTTGGAATCGGTAGGCGTCGCAATATGGAAGACGTTCTTGCCACCCGACCCTTGCAGTGGTTTGACGATGCAGCCCTTCGAGTGTTTGTCGATGAATGCGCGGATCTCGGCAATGCTGCGCGATATAAGGGTCGCCGGCCGAACCGCTTCGGGAAAAGTCTGCAGGTAGAGCTTGCTCTGTGCCTGTGCCAGACCATCCGGATCGTTGACGACGATGACGCCCTGTTCCGCTGCGAGCCGCCCGAACATGATGCCTGCGTTGGCGGCCCATGGTCGATCGGTGGCGTCGAGCGACGGGTCGTTGCGCAGAAACAGAATGTCGATATCGCTTGTCGCGAGGGTCTTTTTCTGCTTCGCGGCATCCTTCAGGGCAGCATGCAGCTTGTCGGGCGTCCTGTAGGAAGCCTCCGGCAAGACTGCGACGCTGACAGCCAGGCTGTCATCCGGACGCAGTATGAAGTCGCCCGGTTCGACATAGACAACCGAATGTCCGCGCTGGACTGCAGCCAGCGCCAGCGTTGTCGTCGTGTAGCCTGGCGTCTCGCTCTCGATCGAATTGACGAAGAACGCAATGCGCATCGGGGATGCTCCCTCAAGTCTCAACCATATCGATCGGATCGATGCCCGCCATCGCCTTCTTGAGCCGCGGACGCGCCGCGTCGGAAGAAAGGAATGCAGGTTCGAGGCGCGGCGCGCGCAGCAAGCCGCGCGCATTGAGTTCCTGGATTGCGCCGAAATGCGCGGCGGAGATCTTGCCGATCCAAAACGGCGTAAGGCTGCCGCCGCCTCTCAGGTGATCGAGGACCTGCACCACGCCGCGCAGATAGATGGCGTCTTTTGCCAGGCCACCACCGCGAAAGACACGCAGAACGACGTTGAAGGCGCTGCGATCATCGAGACCGAAATCCTTATGGAAAATGCGGAAAGTTTCCTCGAATGTCGCGCCGTCGAGCATCGCCTGACACGCAAGGACCCTGGCCGCGATCAGCCGCAGCCGCGCCGCGGTCATGCCGCCGACCAGATATTCCGCCAGCACGGCCAGTCCCTCCTGCATGCCCTCGTAGCCGGCGAGCCCGTTGCGGAAGATGGCAAGCCCCTGCGCATCGCCGTTGAAATAGGTCACTAGGTGGACACCGATCTCGTGACTGAGCAGCGCGGTCAGACGCTCCGGTGGAAGGTTGGTATCGCGCGAAACCAGCAACTGGTTCCGAGAGACCAGGAGGCCAGCCGGCAGGTCGCCGCGGATCTCCACGGAAGCATCGAAATCGGAATAGGCGGCACGATATCCGGCGATCATGTCTCGCGCGGCTGCGGCGACAGCGTCGGCGCCCAATCCTTTCTGCCTCACCGCCGATGCAGCGCCAGGCGCCTTTTCGACAATGGCGCGTGCTCGCGTCGCCAGACTCGGCTCGACGCTGCCATAGAGTGCTCGTCCGAGCTCGACGAAGCGGGGCGTCTCGCGTGCCGCGAGCATCGACAGCTGCAGATCGAGTTCCTGCTGCTTTTGCGAGAACAGCGTGGCCAGCAGCGGATCTTCCAGATGATCGAGCGAGACCGAATAGAGCTTCCGCTTCTGCGCGGCGACCTCGAATTCGAGCGGCCTGTAGAGCAGTGCTGGGACATGCTCGAAGCCGCCTGCCTGGAATTCCAGCCAGGCCGGTTCGGCATTGATCGGTGTGACGGCAAGCAGGAAATCGAATGTCGACGCGACGCTGTCGAGTGCCCGGTCGGCGCGCACGACAGCGTCGATGTAGGCGCGCCGCCCTAGCGAACGATGGGTCGCCGGCGGTTCCAGCTTTGATGCCTTCAGAAAGGCGCTGACCGCCTGGAGCGCGGAATCCACCATGTTGGCGACGACAAGATCGCGCAGTTCAGGATAGATGCGCTCGCTGCCAGGCACCCTGTAGATCGGCGCGAAGCGTACCGTCAGGCCCGCTACATCGTCGAGATGATCCGAGAGCCGCGCTTCGGCGCGTGTCGTGGGAACGAATTCGTCCACGCGCGGCGTGCGGTATTTCGCTTCGCGTCCGGACGCCGCAGTGGCAAAGCGCTTGAGCGCCGCCTTCTCCGCCGCGGTATCGCCGCTAGCCAATGCAATCTCGAAAGGCGGCAGGAACGGTATGTCCTCCGTCAGAAACCGGTCTTCGGCCAACTCGCCGATGTCGAGCACGAGGAATGCGCCGCAATGATCGCGCATCCTTCGCGCCACCAGCCGCGCGACCTCGCCGGCGAGGTCACTATCGGCAGCGATCAGATAGGAGGCGTTGGCGGAAACAATTTGGAACGCCGTATCCTGCTGCGACCCGACATGGACGCAGAGAAACGGCAGCGGCCGATCGATGTGCAAGCGGTTGCCGTCGCCGAACTCGCGGCGGATTGGCTTGCCCTCTTGGAAAAGCGCGTCCAGGTCCGCTTCGATCTTGGCCAACGGCGACATAGCCTCAATGAGCTTTGGCTTCATGTCATGCCCCGCAACGCAGCCTCGAGAACTGGCACCGTGGACCCAAGCATGGCACGCAGCCGTTCGATCGCTGCCCAGTCGGGTTCGCCGCTCCATTCGTCCATGAAGATCTTCTTGAACTCGACCGCTATGGCACACCCGGTCTCGGGGAAATTGGCATGGACGAAACGGGTCTGCTCGCCCTTGCCCTGGAATGACACGTTCTCGCGCACATCGATCGGCTCGCCGTTGAAATCCTGGCCGCGCAGCGCCTCCGTGAAGGCGTCGACGACCTGAGCCCAGCGCGCGCGGTCCATCGAGAACGTGCCGATATTGACATCAGGCGCGCCATCTTCCGACGCAGGTGCTGCTTTCGGCCCTGCACGCCGATGGTTGTAGCTGTGGACGTCGACAAGGACGAACCTGCCGTAACGTCTCTCGACATCGGCAAGGACACGCCTGAGCTCGCCATAGAACGCGTCGTGAAAGGCGAGTGACTCGTCCACAATGTCCTCGGCCGGTGGCTCTCGCCATACGCGCAGGCCCCAGGACTGGTCCGGCGACCGATAGACCGCAGCCTCGCGCGCGCGGTTCAGATCGACCTGAAAGCGCGATCGATGAACGATGATCTGGGTTGGGAAATCGGCGATGAAGTGCTCGGTGAAGGGATCCTCCTCCCGCAGCCGATCAGGGTCGGGGATGCACATGAGCGATTGGCAAGCGCGCCCAACGTCGGAGCCGCTGTGGATCGCCGTGCCAATGACGGGGGAATCGCCGAGCTTGATCGTCCAGCCTGCCGGTAACCCGCTCGCAGCATTGTTGAAAATAGGCTTGCTCACCATCCATCGAAATGCGTGGAGAGAGCGGACGGTTCCGGGTTCAACCGGTTGAGGCTTGCACCGGGGCCACATCGTCTCGCTGAAGAACCGGCTTCGCCCGGCACCTCAAGCCGCCAGCACTGCCTGATCCAGCCCGCGGATGATCTTCGCCAGTTCCACGCATTCGTCCTGGCGCACCTTGTTCTTCCGCCAGGCGAGGCAGATCATGCGCTGCGGCATCGGTTCCTGGAACGGCACGATCCTCAAGTCCGGCATGACGCCGGCAGCACTTGCCGCCATCTCCGGCACCAGCGTCACGCCCAGTCCGTGCGCCACCATCTGCAGCAACGTGGTCAGGCTGGTCGCGCCATAGCTTGCCATGGCCACCGGCCGCACATTGCCACAGACGGCTAAAGCCTGCTCGCGCAGGCAGTGGCCTTCCTCGAGCAGCATCAGCCGCTCCAACGCCGGACTTTCCGGCGGCACAGGCGGCGAGGCGAAAGCCGGATCGCCGGCGGGCACCGCAAGGAAGAAGCGGTCCGGGAAAAGCTCCTCGGTGACGAGCCCTGGATGGTCGAGCGGCAAGGCGGCGATGAAAGCGTCGAGCTTGCCCGAGACATTGTCCTCGACCAGCGAGGCGGTCACCGCCTCGCGCAGCTCGAGCTGCAGGGCCGGGAAGTGCCGCTTCAGTTCCGGCAGGACGCGCGGCAGGAGATAGGGCGCAACCGTCGGGATGATGCCCAGCCGGAAGCGCCCCTCCATCGCTGGACGGCCGCGCCGGGCAGTCGTCTCGACGTCACGTATGTCGGCCAGAATGCGCTCGATGCGCGGCTGGAGGACAAGCGCCTCGTCGGTCATCCGCACGGTCTTGCCGCCGCGCTCGAACAGGAGGCAGTTCAGCCGTTCTTCCATCTCGGCGATCTGCGCGGAGAGCGCCGGCTGGCTGACGCCGGCAAGCTTCGCGGCGCGGCCGAAATGCAGCATCTGCGCCAGCGCGTCGAAATAAAGCATCTGCCTGACGGTGAGACCTATCATAAGGAAATCCTATCGGAAAAAACAGGAAAGGCAATTTGTCTTTATCGGCAAGCCGCCCTAGTCTGGAATCGTTCCAGATTGGCGCGGCCGCTGGCCGCCCCGGAAACTCAATTCAAAACTCGGCAAAATCGGAGAGTAAGATGGACGCGAAAACCGACGACAACAGCGCTGGCAAATGCCCCGTGGCGCATGGATCCGCCGGCCGGACCAACCGCGACTGGTGGCCGAACCAGCTCGACCTCGGCGTTCTCCACCAGCAGTCGAACCTCTCGGACCCGATGGGCGAGGACTTCGACTACGCCAAGGAATTCCAGAGTCTCGACCTCGACGCGGTGGTCAAGGACCTCACCCATGTGATGACGGATTCGCAGGACTGGTGGCCGGCCGACTTCGGCCATTACGGGCCGCTCTTCATCCGCATGGCCTGGCACAGCGCCGGCACCTACCGCATCGGCGACGGGCGTGGCGGCGCCGGCGCCGGTCAGCAGCGCTTCGCGCCGCTCAACAGCTGGCCGGACAACGCCAACCTCGACAAGGCCCGCCGGCTGCTCTGGCCGGTCAAGCAGAAATATGGCCGCAAGATTTCCTGGGCCGACCTGATGATCCTGGCCGGCAACGTCGCGCTGGAATCGATGGGCTTCAAGACCTTCGGCTTCGCCGGCGGCCGCGCCGACGTTTGGGAGCCGGAGCAGGACGTCGACTGGGGCTCCGAAACCAAGTGGCTGGATGACCAGCGCTATTCCGGCGACCGTGAGCTGCAGGGCCATCTCGGCGCCGTGCAGATGGGCCTGATCTACGTCAACCCGGAAGGGCCGAACGGCAAGCCGGACCCGGTCGCCGCGGCGCGCGACATCCGCGAAACCTTCCGCCGCATGGCCATGAACGACGAAGAGACCGTGGCGCTGATTGCCGGCGGCCACACCTTCGGCAAAACCCATGGCGCCGGCGATGCCGCGCTGGTGGGCGCGGAGCCGGAAGGTGCCGGCATCGAGGCGCAGGGCCTCGGCTGGTCGAGCAAGCATGCCACCGGCATTGCCGGCGACGCCATCACGTCTGGCCTCGAGGTCACCTGGACCACGACGCCAACCAAATGGAGCAACAACTTCTTCGACAACCTCTTCAATTACGAATGGGAGCTGACGAAGAGCCCGGCGGGCGCCAATCAGTGGACGCCGAAGGGCGGCGCCGGCGCGGGCACGGTGCCGGACGCGCACAATGCGTCGAAGCGCCATGCGCCGGCCATGCTCACCACCGACTTGTCGCTGCGTTTCGACCCGGCCTACGAGAAGATCTCGCGGCGCTTCCACCAGCACCCGGACCAGTTCGCCGACGCCTTCGCCCGGGCCTGGTTCAAGCTCACCCATCGCGACATGGGCCCGGTCGTGCGCTATCTCGGCCCGCTCGTGCCCAAGGAAGAGCTGATCTGGCAGGATCCGATCCCGGCGATCGACCATGAGCTGGTGAGCGACCAGGACATCGCCGCGCTGAAGGCGAAGATCCTGGCGTCCGGCCTCGCGGTATCCGAGCTGGTCTCGACCGCCTGGGCGTCGGCCTCAACCTTCCGCGGCTCCGACAAGCGTGGCGGCGCCAATGGCGGCCGCATCCGTCTTGCCCCGCAGAAGGATTGGGACGTCAACCAGCCGGCACAGCTCGCCAAGGTGCTGGCGAAGCTCGAAGCCGTCCAGAAGGAATTCAATGCTGCTGAGGCCGGCGGCAAGAAGGTCTCGCTGGCCGACCTCATCGTGCTCGGCGGCGTCGCCGCGGTCGAGAAGGCCGCGAAGGACGGTGGCCACGAGGTGAAGGTCCCGTTCACGCCCGGCCGCATGGACGCTTCGCAGGAGCAGACCGATGTCGAGTCCTTCGCGGCGCTCGAGCCGAGAGCCGACGGCTTCCGCAACTACGTCGGCGGCAAGCTGCCGATGTCGGTCGAGGCGATGATGGTCGACCGGGCGCAGCTGTTGACGCTGACGGCGCCGGAGATGACCGTGCTGGTCGGTGGCCTGCGCGTGCTCGGCGCCAATGCCGGCGGCTCGAAGCACGGCGTCTTCACCGACAAGCCCGGCACGCTGACCAACGACTTCTTCGTCAACCTGCTCTCGATGGCGACGGTCTGGGATCCGGCTGCGGGCTCCGAGCCGGGCTCGGATGAGGTCTATGAGGCGCGCGACCGCAAGACCAAGGCGGTCAAGTGGACCGGCACCCGCGCCGACCTGATCTTCGGCTCGCACGCGCAGCTGCGTGCTTTCTCAGAAGTTTACGGCTCTGCCGACGCCAAGGCGAAGTTCGTCAAGGACTTCGTCAAGGCGTGGATCAAGGTGATGAACCTTGATCGCTTCGAGGTCGCCTCGAAGTAAGGGTCTCATCCTCCCAAGTAAAAGGCGCGGGGCCTGCCCCGCGCCTTTTGATTCAACCGCGCGAGGATCAATCTTTCTCGAAGATGCCCGCCTTGGCGACGACGCCGGCGATCGCCCCGCCGATCAGCGGCGCGACGATGAACAGCCAGAGCTGGCCGAGCGCAGCGCCACCCGAAAACAGCGCCGGGCCGATCGAGCGCGCCGGATTGACCGAGGTGCCGGTGACCGGGATCATGGCGAAGTGAATTGCCGCCAGCGTCAGGCCGATGACCAGGCCGGCAAAGGCCGTCGTGTGCTTGGCGTTGGTGACGCCGAGGATGACGGTGACGAAGGTGAAGGTGCCGATCAGCTCCCACAGGAAGGCAGAGCTCATGCCCCATTTCGCCTCGTCCCAGCCATTGGCGCCGAAGCCGCCGGTGTGGCCGCCGGCCTGGCCGGTGACGATGATCCACAGCGCAAGCGAAGCGATGATGGCGCCGATGATCTGCGCGATCCAGTAAGGAACGACATCCTTGGCCGGCATCCGTCCCGCAAGGAACACGCCGAGCGTCACCGCCGGATTGAGATGCGCGCCCGAGATCGGGCCGATCGCATAGGCCGCGGCGATCAGGCCGATGCCGAACGCCAGGCCGATGCCTTCCTGGCCGAGCGGCAGCGCGCCGCCGAAACCGCCCGTGACCACGGAGGCCGTGCCGATGAACACCAACAAAAACGTGCCTAGAACTTCTGCCAGATAAGTCTTCATTGCCCTCTCCTTATTGGAATCCGCCAAACCGCGTTTCCCGCGCCGCGAATCACAAGCGAAAGAGTATTCCCACCCGGAAAGCTTGGAAAGCAGAGCGGTTAAGCCACGCTGATTGCTTGTGCGCGCCAGTTAATTGCATTAGAGGCCGTTCATGTACTGATGGAATTGTTCCGGGCCTTCTTGTCGATCGGGATTTTTTCATGTCGAAGGCCTGACTTTCCGGCACCGGCGGTCGCTGCCCTCGGCAAGGTTCGGCGCGATGGCCGCAACAGAACTGTTTCATTCCTGGCCGGAAACGCTTTAAGAGCGGGCCGGAAAACAATTTGCAGGTAGACAGGATGCGACTGGGCGGAAGGCTGGCGGCGGCCATCGAAGTTCTGGAAGACATTAGCCGGCGCCACCGGCCGGTGGCCGATGCCTTGCGCGACTGGGGCCTGTCGCACCGCTTTGCCGGCGGCGGCGACAGGGCGGCGATCGGCAACATCGTCTACGACGCGCTGCGCCGCAAGCGCTCGGCCGGTTGGCTTTTCGGCGAAGACACGCCGCGCGCCATCGGCTTCGGCGCGCTGCTGCTCGAATGGGGCCAGACGGCGCAGTCGCTGAACGAGGCGCTCGACGGCGACAAGTTCGCGCCGCCGCTGCTCAGCGCCGCCGAATTGAAGGCGGTCGCGGGGCGCCGGCTCGCCGATGCGCCCGATGCCGTGCGCGCGGACGTGCCCGACTGGTGCGCGCCGCTGCTGGAGCAGGCCTATGGCGATGCCTGGGTCGGGGAAGGGGCGGCCCTCGCGATGCGCCCGCCGCTGGATCTCAGGGTCAATGCGCTCCAGGCCGACCGCGGCAAGGTGCTGGCGGAACTCGAGGGCACGGGCGCGGCGCCTGCCGCGATCACGCCGCACGGCATTCGCATCCCGCCGATCGACGGCGACGGCCGGCATCCGAACGTGCAGGCCGAGCCCGCCTTCCAGAAGGGCTGGTTCGAGGTGCAGGACGAGGGCTCGCAGCTTGCCGCGGCACTTGCCGGTGCCGCGCCCGGCATGCAGGTGCTCGATTATTGCGCCGGCGCCGGGGGCAAGACGCTGGCGCTTTCGGCCGAGATGGGCAATACAGGCCAGGTGTTCGCCCATGACGCGGAAAAGGTGCGGCTGGCGCCAATCTTCGAGCGCATCCGCCGCGCGCACAGCCGCAATGTCCAGATCGTCAGCAAGCCTGCGGAACTCGCGCCGCTCACCGCGCATATGGACGTCGTGCTGATCGACGCACCCTGCACCGGCAGCGGCACCTGGCGGCGGCGGCCCGACGCCAAATGGCGGTTGACCGACAGGCAGCTCGACGCCCGCAAGGGTGAGCAAACGGCGATCCTCGACACGGCGCAGGCCTTCGTGAAACCCGGCGGACTGCTCGTCTACATCACCTGTTCGGTGTTCGATGCCGAAAACGGCGAGCAGGTCCAGGCTTTCCGGTCGCGCCACGCGGATTTTGCGCCGATCGACCATCGCCGGCTGTGGGACAGCCATTTCCCCGGCCATGACGGCGCCGCGCGCATTGCCGGCGCCGGCGGTATCTCGCTGTCGCCGGCGCTCAGCGGCACCGACGGCTTCTATTTCCACGCCCTGCGCAAGGCCCCCTGAGGGCAGCGGGCATTTTGCTGCGCTGCAACATAAGACATTGCCTGTCCTGCCTGCCTCTGCAATAAGCTTCGCCAGCAAAAGTGAGGCGAAGGCCATGGCAGCTAAAATCGTACCCGCTCCCGACTACGAGGATCGTGTCAGGGCTTCCTTTGCCCGCCAGAAAGCCATGGCCACCATCGGCGCGGAACTGACGCTGGTCACGCCCGGCATCATCGAGATCGAGATGCCCTATGCGCCTTCGCTCACCCAGCAGCACGGCTTCCTGCATGCCGGCGTCATCTCGACCGCGCTGGACTCGGCCTGCGGTTATGCCGCCTTCTCGCTGATGCCGGAAAATTCCGGCGTGCTGACCATCGAATTCAAGGTCAATCTGCTGGCGCCGGGCAGGGGCGAGCGCTTCCTGTTCCGCGGCTCGGTGACAAAGCCCGGCCGCACCATCATCGTTGCCGACGGCCAGGCCTACGCCTTTGCCGTCGACGGCGAGGCCAAGCTTATCGCCACCATGACCGGCACGATGATGACGGTGGTCGGCCGCGATGGGATAGAAGGGTGACTCATGGCGAGCGCTGCGCGGATAGGGGAAAAATCCGTTCTCTTCGTCATGGCGGCGGAGGCCGAATACGGCCCGCATCTCAAGGAACTGTTCACGCCGCTGATGACCGGGGTCGGTCCGGTCGAGGCCGCCGTGCGGCTTGGTGCCGAGCTTGCGGCGCTGAAGGCGGGGGGCGCGCTGCCGGACCTCGTCGTCTCGCTCGGCTCCGCGGGAAGCCGCACGCTTGAGCAGACCGAAATCTACCAGGCTGTGTCGGTGAGCTATCGCGACATGGACGCTTCGCCGCTCGGTTTCGAGAAGGGCGCCACGCCCTTCCTCGACTTGCCGGTTACGGCGCCGCTGCCGTTCGTCATCCCGGGCATCAAGAGCGCCACGCTCTCGACCGGCGGCGCGATCGTCACCGGCATCGCCTATGACGCGATCGACGCCGACATGGTCGACATGGAGACCTTCGCCTGCCTGCGCGCCTGCCAGCTCTTCGGCGTGCCGCTGATCGGCCTGCGCGGCATTTCCGATGGCGCCGCCGATCTCAGGCATGTCGGCGACTGGACGGAATATCTGCACGTCATCGACGAGAAGCTGGCGGCGGCTGTAGGTCTCCTCGAGCAGGCGATTGCATCGGCCGCGATTCGCCTTACCTAAGGCCTTGAAAGGGACCGAAGGCCGCAGCGCGCAGCCATTGCGCCGAATCGGTTCTTTCTTTAAAGGCCCTCCATGACGACACATCCCGACACCGTTCTCATCATCGACTTCGGCAGCCAGGTCACGCAGCTGATCGCGCGGCGCGTGCGCGAAGCCGGGGTCTACTGCGAAATCGTGCCGTACCAGTCCGCGGCCGAGGGCTTCCGCCGCATCCGGCCGAAGGCCGTCATCCTGTCGGGCAGCCCGCACTCGACCGTCGACATCGGTTCGCCCCGCGCTCCCGACGAAGTGTTTTCCGCCGGCATTCCGGTGCTCGGCATCTGCTATGGCGAGCAGACCATGTGCGCCCAGCTCGGCGGCAAGGTCGAAGCCGGCCATCATCGTGAGTTCGGCCGGGCCTTCCTGGAGATCGAGGACGACTGCGCGCTGTTCGACGGCGTCTGGGCCAGGGGAACGCGTCACCAGGTCTGGATGAGCCATGGCGACCGGGTCACCGCCATTCCCGCCGGCTTCAAGATCGTCGGCACCTCCACCGGCGCGCCCTTTGCCGCGATTGCCGACGAGGCGCGCAAGTTCTACGCGCTGCAATTCCATCCCGAAGTCGTCCACACTCCGGATGGCGCGAAGCTGCTCAGCAACTTCGTCCACCACATCGCCGGTCTCGCCAGTGGCTGGACCATGGCAGCCTATCGCGAGCAGGCGGTCGAGGCGATCCGCAAGCAGGTGGGCAAGGGCAAGGTGATCTGCGCGCTGTCGGGCGGCGTCGACTCCTCGGTCGCAGCTCTGTTGATCCACGAGGCGGTCGGCGATCAGCTGACCTGCATCCTCGTCGACCACGGCCTGATGCGCAAGGACGAGGCGCAAAGCGTGGTGGAGATGTTCCGCCAGCACTACAACCTGCCGCTAATCCTGGTCGACGCCTCCGACCGGTTCATCTCGGCGCTCGAAGGCGAGGCCGATCCGGAAACGAAGCGCAAGACCATCGGCCGGCTGTTCATCGAGGTGTTCGAGGAGGAGGCGAAGAAGCTCGGCGGCGCCGACTTCCTGGCACAGGGCACGCTATACCCGGATGTCATCGAAAGCGTCTCCTTCTCGGGCGGCCCGTCGGTGACGATCAAGTCGCACCACAATGTCGGCGGCTTGCCCGAGCGCATGAACATGAAGCTGGTCGAGCCGCTGCGCGAATTGTTCAAGGACGAGGTGAGGGCGCTCGGCAAGGAGCTCGGCCTGCCCGAAAGCTTCATCGGCCGCCATCCGTTCCCAGGTCCTGGCCTTGCCATACGCTGCCCGGGCGGCATCACCCGCGAGAAGCTGGAGATCCTGCGCCAGGCCGACGCCATCTATCTCGACGAGATCCGCAAGGCCGGCCTCTACGACGCCATCTGGCAAGCCTTCGCCGTGCTGCTTCCGGTACAGACCGTGGGCGTGATGGGCGACGGCCGCACCTACGAATTCGTCTGCGCGCTGCGCGCCGTGACCTCCGTCGACGGCATGACGGCCGACTTCTACCACTACGACATGAACTTCCTCGGCGCCGCCGCCACGCGCATCATCAACGAGGTGAAAGGCATCAACCGCGTCGTCTACGACGTAACGTCGAAGCCGCCCGGAACTATCGAGTGGGAATGAGGCGGCATCGTTCTCTGGCTTTCGGTGGCTATCTAGGAAAGCTCCGTAAACCTCTGAAGTAAATTAATTTTTCCTTCCGGGTCTATCGCCAACTATCACCCCTAAGCGGAAGCATCTGACGGTAAATCTGACGGTACGCTCTTTTCTGTCCTCCCTCTTGCCGCCCAATACCGTCATGGCGCCGATTTCTAGGTCATCCTAATTTTTCCCACCAACCGTTTGAAATACAAGGATTACCTTCAAAGGTTGACGGTAAAATCATTGACGGTAAAATTGACGTTAGCTCGATTTGTTTTTCCCAATTTTTTGTGGAGCCATGTTAACCGACATTGCACTTAAGAAGCTGAAACCAAAGGAGAAAATGTACAAGGTTTCCGATCGCGACGGTATGTACGCGACGGTTTCTCCAACGGGGCAGATTGCATTTCGGTATGACTACCGGATGAACGGCCGGCGGGAGACTCTGACGCTGGGCCGCTACGGTGAGGGAGGTATCACGCTGGCGGAGGCGCGCGACCGCTGCATCGCAGCGCGGAAGATGGTGGCAGCCGGAAAGTCTCCCGCGCAGGAAAAGCAGCGCGAAAAGCATCGCCTGTCAGCCACGGCGACGTTCGGCGATGCAAGTAGACGCTGGTTCAAGGACGCAAAGATGGCGGAGAGCACCCGTTCGATGCGGAAAGCGATTTTCGATCGAGACATTTTGCCGATTTGGCAGAAAAGGCTCCTAACCGAGATCACATCTGACGACCTGCGGGCACTCTGCGTGAGGGTGAAGGACCGCGGTGCGCCTGCCACAGCCATTCATATCCGGGATATCGTTAAGCAGATCTATGGTCACGCCATTCTGCATGGCAAAAAGATTAGCAATCCTGCGGACGAAGTGGGGCCGGCCTCGATAGCCACGTTCGAGGCGAAAGATAGGGCACTATCGCCCGCAGAGATCCGGATCATGCTGAAAGAGTTGGAGAATGTGCCAACGCTGCCGACCATTCGGCTTGGCCTAAAGCTTATCTTGCTCACGATGGTCCGCAAGGGTGAACTGCTCGACGCAACGTGGGACGAGGTCGATTTCGAGAACGCCGTCTGGAATATCCCAAAAGAACGCATGAAGCGGAAGAAGCCGCATAATGTGTACCTGTCACGGCAATCACTCGACATCATGATAGCGCTTAAAACTTGCGCGGCTAATTCGCGGTATGTGCTGCCGTCTCGCTACGATGCCGATGAAACCATATCACGCGCGACCTTCAATCGCGTAACTGCAGCGATTGTCGAGCGGGCAAGGAAGCAAGATCTTCCACTTGCGCCTTTCACGGTGCACGATCTCCGGCGCACCGGGTCTACACTTTTGAACGAAATCGGGTTCAATCGCGACTGGATTGAAAAATGTCTTGCCCACGAAGACGGCCGCTCATCGCGCGGTGTCTACAACAGGGCTGAATATGAGTTGCAGCGTCGTCATATGCTGCAGGAGTGGGCTGATATGGTGGACTCGTGGACGGCAGGCAGGAAGCATACGCCTGCACTTCAGCCGCCTACAGGAGCAGCGATTACTCTCGATCCGATTTGACCGGTCGGGTCTTTCGTAGTCTTACGTTGGGAGCTGGCCGGCTCTCGCTTTTTCCCGCATTTGACGCGTTCCGCCGCTCTTCGATCCAAGCTTCGACTTCTTCCAAGTCCCAGACAACACAGCGCGGGCTGAGATTGAAGCGGCGCGGGAATTCGCCGCGTTGCTCCATCTCATAGATTGTCGTGTCGGACAGCGGAACGATCTCTCTCAGCTGCGGCCGGCGTATGGTTCGCATTACCCTACTCGTCGCAATGTGGGGCAGAGTCGGAAGCAGGCCCTGCTGGCGATTTGTGGTATCCTCCGGTTTGTCGAACTCAGAAGACTGTTGCTGTTTGACCATTTGCGACACCCGAAGGGTTGGTTGTCGGTCAACAGTCACGCAAATATCCGAAGTCTCGTATAGCCTTCAATTACGACCTGATATCCCCGCTAGCGAAACGCCTTACAGTTTGTAGATATGTCTCGACCGCACCAGCAAACCAGTACCGCCAGTTCATCTGCCCGTTCAGGTCTTCGGACGCCCCGCGCAATGGTCAGTTTTGGAAGCGGAGCGCCTTCGCCAGCTATGCCGATCAACTGGGCGAGGACAAAAATTGGTTTGCATCACGAGGCTCGCCACTCGCTCTGGTGTAGGCGTGGGATAATAGGATCGAGTTCTTCCTGCTCTAAGTGTTTTGCATCAGGCTTTGCAAGGTACGCGATCAAATCAAAGAGGACCGATCCTTCAGCCTTGGCTACTCTGCTTGCCGTTTGATCTGGTTTACTACCGTGCTTTTCGGCCAAGTCGACGGTCATGAGGTGCGGGAGTAGCCTGCGGCCGAATGCTCTCTCAACTGTCAGGAAGATCCAGATGCCATCGGGATCGATGTCAGACCAGTGGTAAAAGGGTACGGCGTCGGGAATGCGACCGGCGATCAAGCCGAATGCCTTCTGAACTCCCGTCGACGGATAGCCGCCGCCGTAGATGACAAGTCCTCGGCGGTCCGGATCTGCCTCAGTCACGTGCCTGACGAAGCTCGTGTAGTTCTCTACTACGAGGACGTATTCCGGCGTGCGGCTGAAGCCGACGGTGCTGATGGCATCTGCGGGGACGCCGAGGAAGGATACGCCAGGTTGGGATGCTCCAAAAGTGATCGGTCCTGAAAGGAGGAGGGGAGGAGGCACCTTTTCCAGCCCAAGTGCACCGAGTGCTTCCCGGGGCGTGGCGCCCTCCGGGATGTCCGCGCCAACACCTCGAAGGACCTTTGCGACGGCTGCCTCCAGCCGTTCCAATGCTTTGCTATCGGAAACGGCCCTTCTGGAGAAAGTGCGATAGTCCAGTCCTAAATGTTGCCGTCTGTATATCGCTTGCGCGAGGAGTAGCGCTCGCTCAAGCGAATCTATGTCGCCGGGAGCAATGCCCGTCCACCGCCGATTTCTGGACCAGGCTTGAGCAGCTTCCCGCGCATGCTCAGCGAACGGGGCAGACAGCTCGGTCCGACGAAATAGATCCTCGAGCGCTGACGCCGAGCGCTCGCTGGAAGGTATTCGTTCGACGAAACAGTAGAGCCTCGCCACGTCGGCGATGCGCACGAACTTGATTTCGCCGGCTCGCCGGCGCCCCATCTCCATTCGAAGCTCGATTGCACCCGCCCGGCTTGCCTCTTCCAACTTCTTCCGAAAACGGTCAGCCTCCACGATATTCGAAAAAGCGCCGTTGTCAGGATAAGCACGTGCGCCTGTTCGGCCGTCCTCGTGCCTATCCAGCAGATGGGAAAGAAGCGCAATCGGATCGGTGAATTTCACTCGGCTGCCATCCTACGCAGCGCTTCCTCATCCATAAGTTCGGGATTGATCCGCTGCAGCTCCTTGCGAGCTTTTTCCTTCACCTGAACTACTGTCGTTTCCGATTGTCCGTTGCCAATATTATCCACTTCGACGATGGCATGCATGTAGCCAAGCAAAGAAGGCCTCCGTTCTGGTGGTGCAGCGACGATCACCTGCAGGCCAAGACTCTCATAGAAACTCATCATCTGCCGCTGGTTCTTGCCGTCCAACTTGGCAAAGGCTTCATCGAAGACGGCGAGTGCCATTCCAAGTTGCGATCCCGATCTTCCTTCGGCGGTCCCATAAACGGAGGCCAGCGAGGCACCGATGGCCACATAGAGCGGGACTTGTTGCTCGGCGCCAGAGCCCGTGCCGCGGCGAGTTTCCCACCGTGTCTTATGCCCGGTATCGAGATTCTCCATGTGAATCTCGAAAACGAAAAAGCTCCGATAATCCTCAAAGCTGTCGAAGTCTGTATCGGGATCCTCCAGGATGCGCTTCACCTCGTCGAGCACGGGTTTGTGGGGGGAGCCATCGGGTATCTCGCCCTTGAACAGAAGATCTAGCGCATCCTCTGAAGTCACGTAAATCTCGACCGCTTTCAAGATCGGCGCGAACTGAGCCACTTGCGTCCTGCTGAACGAATATCGCTCGCCATGGAA
Source organism: Mesorhizobium captivum (assembly GCF_033977165.1). NCBI lineage: Bacteria > Pseudomonadati > Pseudomonadota > Alphaproteobacteria > Hyphomicrobiales > Phyllobacteriaceae > Mesorhizobium > Mesorhizobium captivum. The sequence goes on along the minus strand of NZ_JAVIJB010000017.1, from coordinate 21,863 downwards.
TGTGTGATTACGGAGGCTATAGTTCAGCGAGTCGATATCTCTCTTCAGTTTGGAGATGCGTGAGTGGAGAGAGTTGACGAACTCGCCGCGAAAGATAGACGAGACTCGCTCGGAAGCTTCAGCTGCCAGTGCTTCATGCCGCGTGAGCTCGTTCTCTTCGATATCGCGAAGCGTGGCCTCCACCCAGGGCAGTATATCCTTCAGGATGTCGCTTTCAGCTCCGACCTCCGAGCTTATGGGAGCGATGTCAAAATAGCTCCTCATGGCGGCCCGCACATTCCTGTCGGCCTCCATCATTCTGTCTTTTGCCTGTTTGGAGCGATCCTCCGCGCGCTGCCCAATCGCACGATGGATCGCGGCTAGTGCTTCGTAACGGGCGGATGGATCAGTTGGGATTTGTTTACCGGCGATCCTCTCCCGGTACCTGCGGTTGGCCGGGAGTGGGGCCGTCAAGCGCCAGTTGTGTTGGAACATGCGGCGGGCGAGATTCCGCGAATGGCGCGAACCCTCTTGGTTGGTAAGGCCCGTGAGCGTCTTTCTCGCGGTTTCAGCTTGTTTCTGGTAAGCGCCCTGCCTCTTCTGGATTGAGTTGAGCTCGACATTTCTGGCCTGGACATAGGCCTGCTGAACCTTCTTCTTCTCCTCAAGCTCATATAGGCGTTTCAGGTCGCCTTGATCGACCGCCTCCAGCCTGGATCGAGCCTCTCCTGCCAGCCTCTCCTGCGCTTGTGCTCTTTCAAGCAGGCGTGCAACTGTCTCACTGTCCGCAGGCGAAGCTACGAAAGCGGCGGAGCGGTCAACCTCGGAAAGGATGCGCCTGCGCTGGGATAGGGTTTCGATTTCTTCCTGCAGCACTTCCAACCGCCTTTTCTGCTCCAGGAAAAGTTGCTCCTGCGCCGCCCTACCGATCTTGAGGCGGTCGGCTTCCTCCAGGCGGGTCCCTCGTAATAGTCCATCATCATAAAGGCCATCAGCCATGAGGGCACGGCCGGGTTGGTTAAACTCCTCCATGGTGCGGGCCAGTCGCACATTGCCATATCTGCGCTGCAGGAAGGCGACTGCGTCTTTGTCATCGGACCTGAAAAGCGAAGGGAACCAACCTGACTCGACAGGATCTTTGTATCGCTCGAGCTTGTTTAGGCTGACCAGGGAAGCCTGGCGTAGATCCCGCCTGTTTTCTCTCAGGATCGTCGTCGCCATGTGGATATGGTCGCGATCGACGAAGATCGCTTCCCTATCTCGACCGAGAAGACCTTCAGCCGCTTGTCCCCAGTCCTTGTCGGTAAGGTCTATGATGTCGCAAAGCGCTCTCGGAACCATCCCGGCCATGCGAAGGAGCCTCATCAACTCTCGGGTATGGTCGCCGAGGTGAGAATCCCGTGAACCGGAAGCGGCCGCCTCGATAGATCGAGACAGCTTGTCGACCTCCTCATTCTTGGTATGCCAAGCGGCTTCCGCCTCGCTGCGCGCCCTGCCAATTCTCTCGGCGATGACGGGGAGCGAAGCCAGGAACGCTTGTTCGATCACTGTGGTGGCTTCCGTGTTCCCGCGCTTGACCGCCTCGGCCACCGCGGAGGCGTGAGCAGCCAATTCGCGGGAGCTTACATCACCCTTTCCGAGTGCTTCGGCCGCGGCTGCGATCCGCTGCATGTGCTTCACTCTTTCAGAGACCCGTTTGAGGCAATCTGCGGCGGAAAAGGAATGACTTTCGGCCATCTTCGTAAGATCGTCGATGCCCACCTTGGCTTTGATCGCTTCGATCTGCTTGATGATGCGGTGCACATCCTGGGTCGCTTCGGTGATCGAACTGTTCAGATCGTTGATTTCCTCGCTCTCTGCCAGAAGAGATGCCTCGGCTTCCTTGACCTCTTCTTCGAGTGCCCGCATCGCCGCCGAGGCCGCGAGGTACCTCGCCTTGCGACTGATCCAATCCTCCTCGACGTGTTCGTTGAGGGAGTTTCTAAAATCTTCCGCTCGCGCCTTGACCACTTTCAGGCGCTTCGCACGCTCCCGCATGTTCTTGATGGTCTGGTTGACTTGCCGGTAAGTCTTCAGTGACTCTCGCAGTTCACCGATCCTCATCGGAGACTCCTCGAGGATATAGTTCCTGACGAAGTCAGTTGCGGACAGGCCCTGATTGAGCGTCATGCCGTTCACAATCGCCTTTGCAAGCGCGGCGGCGTTTCCGGAAGTCGGTGCCGATCGTGGAACCAAGTCACGCATATATTCCCGGATGTGGTCCGTGGCGCTGTCGCGATGGTTTACGAAGCCGCCACCGCATTCCCTCTCCAGTGCTTGTCTTACGTCCTCCCATTGCGCGAATTCTTGCCGTCCTTCCCGCTCGCGCAGGAAATCGGCCGTAGTCAATACTTTGCCGCGGACGACGAAACGGCCAAGTACGGTCTCGGCTGGTTGTGTCTTCCTTGCCTCCATGGCGAGGCCTATCGTCAAGTCGGGCTTCACTCCATCGGCGTCGCGAAAACTAATCGCCACGTAGGTAAGGCAGGCTTCGCGCCGAAAATCGCCCTCTCCACGGGCACCGAGGCAGTACCCCTGTACCGTGCGCCTCGGACCGCTTCTGCGACGACTCTCACCAGCGACTGGGTTTAGGTTCATGTAGCGTCCGCTGGCGCCGGTGAGCACCACCTGGATCATGTCCAGGATTGTTGATTTGCCCGACGCGTTTTCGCCAAGGAAACCGACGTGGCCGCCAACCGGAATATCTTCGACAGTGAATGAATGCCAATTCACCAGCGTGAGATGCACGAGTTCCATCATTGCACTTTTTCCTCGACGGGACCGAGCTGGCGGGGCTCATAGTCTTCTAGCGCAACCTGCTCCTCAATGCGCCTCAACGCGTCGGATCCGGAAACAAGCTTGATTATCGGCCGAACCACCACCTCCCGATCCTGAAGGACACGATCGAACTCTCCGAGCCAGATCAGGTTACGCGCAGCAAGATCCTCAAGAATGTCTTGGAACCTGGACTGGGACACAAGCATCTTTGTGCCCCTTTCAGCCATTTCCCTGTATTTCTCATAGAGGACGTTAAATGTGGTCAAGACCGTCGCACGTTCTTCCACGTTGCCCTGGTTCGCTTCGTCCTGCCAATGAGCAGCTGCCACCAGAAGCACGATAGTTTCGTCAGCCTTCATTTTTGGGGTTGACGACATCTCCTCGTCCTCCAGCACGATCCCCGCCCATTGTTCGTCTTGCTCGCGGTGGACGCGGTAGCCGATACAATCAAAGAAATTGTCGATCACTCTTCTGAAGCGACTATCCATAATTACATCATAGACGGTCGCCACACCCCGATCTCCCGAATAAACGAATTGATGACGGAGGAGGTATCGGCAAGCTTTTCTGAGATCGGCACCCTTGTCCGAGCCATACCGGGATTCTAGCTCTTCGAACTCAGTCAGCATCGACGCCTCCAGCCGCGACAGCCCTTCTCCGGATGAGGAAGTTACCGCACCTCAGCCAATCGCTATCGTGCTCCGGTCCTTCAGCGTCATTCGTGATCTCAAACTCGGCCGCGATATAAGCCGGCAGGTCGCCGGGTTTCGTGAACCGTCGGATCACATCGAATGCAATGAAGGAATCCACGTTTGCTATCTCCAAGAAGCGCGCCTCTTTCGTTACTGCGAACGGAACTTGGTCACGCAGCCATCGCAGTAGTTGTCTTTCGTCTGGAATGATTCGTTCCAAGTATTGCTTCTTGAGTTTCTTACGCAGCGCCAGCAATGGATCCACCACTTTGGGTGGGACCGCCATTGACTCCAGCGCCTTACGTGGTTGCCGCGGTTGCGCGAGATGCCTTTCCGACCAAGGCGTACGCGTCGGTTCGACCGGGAGGGGTACCCAAGCGAACTCAGAAAGAGCGGGGCGCTGATCCATCACCTTGTGGAGCCGATGAATGAGCGATGCAGCCCGGCTTGAAATGCCACTGCTCCCTTGTTCCGCGTATTTGACCGTGTTGCGAAGTCGCTGTTCAAGCTGCCTGCGAAAGATGGCGATCCGATCGAACATCTCGCCGATGCCATCAAAGACTTCCTGAATCGACAGGAGGTCGCTCTCTGCGGTTCTAAGCCCGTTATCGAGGATGTCAGCCATCCCGCTCTCGATGTAGCCCCCGGCGATCGTATTCATGATTTCGGGATCGACAGAGATCGCGCGAGCCAAATCAAGGATGTGATCTTTGAATCTAAAGGGATGATTGAAGGTGTGAATGGCTTGGAAGTCCTTCAGGACCAACTCGCCGATGAATTCCTGAAAGTAAGCGTCTACTCTCTCACGCATGCTCCGCGATTCCATAATGGTCCGGCGGATTCGCCTCAGATCGGAGAGGATGGCCCTAAGCGTCTTGAGAAAGGCGGTGGAATGTTCTCGCGCTTGCACCACAGCATATGCAGCATCCACTGCGTCCTTTCCTGACGAGTCCGGCTGGAGTCTCGCCGCCAGTTCCAAACTTTGTTTCACATTGACGACAATCCCACCAAAGCGCTGGCTCACGTCGGATTTCAGGCTGGACAGGAGCTGCATGACCAAGCTTGCCCCCATGGGCATATCTACGGTCACCCTCAGGCCAAATTCTTCCTCTTCGAGCCAACCGGTCTGGATGAGTTTTTGGTAAGCAACGCTCGCGACCCGCAACGCTGTTTCCGCAGCCTCGTTCGCCTCCCCTGCGAACTTCAGACGCCGACGGCGCTTTGACACCAGGTCGGGAAGGCCTTCACCAACATCGTCGCCCTCGGCAAGAAGCTCAGGCTTTCGCTTGATGAGATCGTAGATTGCGTGGACAACTTCCTGAGGGGTAGGGAAGGATGCTCCACGAGAGAAGAATCGCTCGTAGGTATCTAGTAACGCCGCCTCATAGAGGAACCGGAATTTGCGCGAAAAGATCAGAAACGCGTCATCATTAAGATAACGAAAAAGTGCCATTTGTGGCGTTTACCCCCAAGCTGCCCGGTCATTTTTATGCCACTGCTTAGTGAGTCAAACAACCCGAGAAAGGCACGTAAAGAACAATATTTGACGGTTTTCGAAGCAACATCTTTACTTACCGGGCCGCCAATTGTCGTCTCAAGTGAGCTGAGGAGTCCGTCGGAACCCACAGAACCCAGCGCGAACTCCGGCCACAGCAACCGAGCCTCGGGGTGGCGAGCGAGACGTTCTCCGCGCCCATGATGACAGCGCACTCAAGTCCGGACGCGATGGCCGCTTTGCGCCGCAAGGTGGTCATTTGCACATCTGCGTCCCTCCACCAAAAAGCGGACATAGTCGCCGCCCTTGCGCCGATCTAGGCGGCCAACATGTCCTTTTCTGGTGCTGGAACGAGGGTTGGAAGGGGTCACAATCCCGAGTATTGAAGCTTCTTAGGTGTTCAGTCGGGACGGCCTTTGCTTTGGTAAAACTGATAGCGTTCCAGAAAGTAGGCATACGCCCGGTCGATGACTAGCGGGTCAAAGGAGGCCAGTCCAAGCGGCACCGGATTGCCGGTGGATGCACCGAGCGGAGCATGAACGATCGCCGCCACCATGACTCCGGGCACCAGCAAGAGCTCTAGTGATTTCGGGAAGTCCCCGACGCGGACAACCTGAATTTCATCGAACGTTTTCGCCGTGTACTGTGCAGGCTTGTCCCATGCGTAGAGGCAGACGGATTTCATATCCGGCTTATCACCGGGCAAGATGAGCGCGGTCTTCTCCTGTATCAAAGTCAAAAGGTCTCGCTGCTGGGTCGTGGCTCCCCACCTGCGGGTCTGCGGCGCGACCGCGTATATGTTCACCGGTACTTCAGTCACGTTGCGCAGACCGTAGTCGAGCACCGCCTGCACGCGCTCGATGTTGCCCGGCAAAAGTAACGAGCCTACGATCGGAATGGTTTTTCGGTCGGTTCTGGGTTCGCCAGCACGGCTGACCGCTTCCCTCCAGTAACGGATTTCGGATAGACCATTCCGAGTCGTAAACTCTTTCAGGAATTCCGGGGCCATATCGATCAGCGTTTGATACCCGGAGGCAGCGTCGAGGTGAGCGGCCGACGTCTGCTGATCTTTCACAAACAGAGCTACGGCGCGCTCGATCTCAGGTCGGTCAGCGACCTCGTGATCCATCCTCCACGAGGACAAGTCGATTTCAGCGGCGCTGGGATTGGACGCCTGGGCGAACGTCACGAAGCGAAGAGGCATCTGGTATCTTTCGCCCGGCGTAACCACCGGATCGATCGAATAGATGTCACGGCGCTCGGTCTTGCCGCGATCCGCTTGATCTGCGAGTTCCCTGAAGAATTGCTTGAAACGAGCCGGGACGCGCTCCGCAACTCGGCCTGTGCCTGCCGGGTCTTCTGAGGGCAGCTCGGGCAGAAGCCGCTCAAGCTCATCAAGGAAGCGTTTGACTTGGGGAGCTATCGCCATGAGGTCGAAACCGAACGAACGGCGTCGTGCCTCGACGGTGTAGATGGACGGCTGTTCGTCGTCTGCCTTGAAAAGGCCCTCACCTGATATCGTCAACCAGAGCTTTCCGGCCCTGCGCTCCAAATATCCTGGACCAATGGCTTCCTCCAGGACATACGCCATTTCGGTCTGGCTGTAGCCGAAGAAGGCGGCCGCCTCTTCGTCAGCGATCCCAGGGGCCGCTTTGGCGAGGCGGAGCAAGAACTCAAGTGTCGGACTTACCTGCCCCAATGAGGCCACCTTGTAACTAACCTCGTAAATGCGGCAGGGTAACAGCACATCAAAAATGTCGAGGTCAACGCGGCGATCTTCCTCCGGCGGCACCAGTTCGTGGCCCTTTAGTCGCAATAGCGGCCGACTAAGCTTTCCCATGGACGCCTCGCTTTTTCATTGAGCTGCCCCGAGATGAGTTTTCCGTTTCTCTGTCTGCCTGAGCTTCCAGTAAATCCTCCACCGCGATGACTGAAGCAACGCTTTCATCCGTACGTCGTCCAAATCCCGCCGATAATTGCCCCATGGGTCTGTTGGCTCTCCATCTATGGCGCGACCCAACGATCACTAGTCTGTCCATCGCGCGGCTCACAGCGACATTGATGCGGTTTGGTGTAACGAGAAAGCCATCCTTTATGGTTTTGACGCCAGATTCGATTCCGCCCAACTCGTTGTTGCGGACAAGCGACAGAATGACGATGGGATTTTCCTTCCCTTGATAGCTGTCGACCGTGCCGACCTTCACGTTCTTGTCTAACAGAAAAGCCAGCGCGGACTGTCTCAGCTTTCGTTCGATCAGATTGCGCTGCGCAGCATACATACAGATCACGCCGATGCCGACCGGGTGATCCTGCTGTGTAAGCAGCCATTCGCGAAACCTGTCATCCGCGTACCACCGGTCAAGCAAATGGACGACCGCATCGGCCTCTGCCGGATTGATCTTGCTCTTGGCTTCTCTACGCTCGTAGCCCATCGGGCCTAGACCATCGGTCTCCACCCATGTCAGCGGATACTTCAGGTCATCAGGCAGCACCTGGGGATCGACAACAGGTTCCGCGCGACCGGCGAGCAGCGTGAGGTCGGGGTAAAATACCTCGGACACGAGCTGACCTATGGGAGAAAGCATCCGGTACTGGGTTTTCAGCCGCGAGCCGGCGGCGAGGCCATACCCCGTCTTGAACGTGCGCTCGAAATCGCTTCGCTTGATTTCCTTTTTCGCAATTGAAGTGCGTTCCGCGACGAGATTGATGACCTCGGGCTTATGTTGCGGCTGTAGCTGCGCATGGTCGCCGACCAAGACGGCCCAGCGCGCAGCCTGTAGCGGGACCAGCAGTTCGCCGGACGTACAGCGAGCGGCTTCGTCGACAATCACCAGGTCAAATGCGGTGGCCGTTAAGCCCAGTGATGATCGACCGAGTCCCACGCATGTTCCGACAACGATCTGGCGTGTGCCGGCAAGGAACGTATCGAAACTCCGCTCGGCGCGAGACACACTGCCGATAAAATCCCGGCCCAGTCCCGCTATGGATCTCAAACGGTCGATCCTATCCGCACCGACCGCATGTTGCCGCGCCGCGCGTCGCGCTATGGCGGCGGCCGCTTCGTCCAGAAAATCGCGCCAATCATCCTCGAAGCCGGATTCTGGCAGCGAAATCTCGATGTCGAGCAGCGACAAGTGCTGTTTAAGCGTATCCTTTAGACCGTTGATCCGCTGCACCTGCGCTTCAGCATCGCGGTTCAGCTCGTAGATTCTTTGGACGACTGGCCTTACCGTTGTTTCGAGAACAACGACTTGCGAAATGATGTCGGGCGGAATTCCCAAAGTCTTACCCACCACGCCCATGCGCTCGCCGAATGTGGCGCCGAAGCGATCCTTGTAGGACTGCTCGACGCGGGAGGTGTGATAAGGGCGTAGGAGCGGGGAAACTTGCCCATCATCCATGCCGACGCGGAGCAGACTAGGTAACTCTCCGGTTTTGCGGAATAGAGCCAGTACCGATTCTGCCGCATTGTTTACCGCCTCATGCGACTGACTGGACAGAAGGACGTTCCGAACGAGCCCTTTGGTGATCGCATAGTGGGTAAGAGCGGCAATGAACTTCGTTTTTCCGGTCCCAGGCGGCCCCTGGAGCAGACCCACTGGCCGGGTATTGATGATTTTTCGAAAGGCTTGCGTTTGGTCATCATTGAGGCCGTACAGCGCCAATGCCTCGTCGCTCGCTTGCTGCTCCGCCATGTCCGGGGCCGCATCGGAGCGCGTATCAAAGACCGACAGCAGGCCGTTGGCGCGACCGTTGCCAGCCAGAATGCGGCCAACGGCGTCGGTCCGGCGCTTGAGACTGGTGCCCTCGAAGTGACTGAGAAAGCGCAGGCGCTGTCCAGCTTCAACGAGCCGTGGGCCGAAGGACCATCCGCCCTGTGCGTCGATGACAGCAATGTCTGGTTTCGACCGGTTCAGATCGAGATCACCGATGCGCCGCCAGATTCCTTTTTTATCCTGCTTCTGAACGCCCACGGTATCATTGCGGGAGAAGTCGAACTCACCGCTTTCCAGCTCCATGATGACCTTATGGCGGCCAATGCCGCGATCGTAGGCGCTATCAAGTTGGGCGACGCCTTCGGTGGTAAGTTCATTCTCAACCTCCATAAGTACACGCCACAGCTCCGGCACGTCGACGTCGGTGGTCGGCGTATCGCTGTCGGCGATCTCTTCGGCAAGGGCGTCTTCGGCCTCGTCCTCTTGCGGCACGAGATCGGCGCTTTCCGGTGTCTCGGAGGCGGCTGGCGAAGCAGGCCCAGAGATTTCTTTTTCGATCCTCGCCTTGACCAAGGGATCATTCAAGATGGGTTCCAGCGCCGATAGGTCCGTGACATCAGACCTCGTAACGTTCAGGGTTGCTCCGATCCTGTGGAATTCCTGTTTGGCCACGAGGGCAAGAAGCCACTGTTCAAGCTTACGCCTCGTTGCAACGGTTGCTCGCCCCTCTGGGTCAAGACGGACTTCGAGTTCTTCGAAGGCTCCGCGAATGTGGAGGGCCAGATAGCCACGATGAGGGTGACGACGGACGCGAAGAAAGAGGAAGCCTTCGTCAGAATCGATCGGGCCTGTCTGCTGGCCAGCGAGGGAGACCGAAATTGCTTTGTCGTCGATTGCTTCTTTTTGACCCTTCGACTGAAGCCATTCGATCGTCTTTGCCAATGATTCTTGTAACGGAAGGAGGGTGGTCAGTGCGGGCGGTTTCTCGCGGCAGTCCCTGATCGCGGAGGCAATGTCGGCCCCGTCCGCAGGATCAAGATCAGACGCGGCCAAGATTTCTTCGGTGATTTTTGTAAGTGCGAACCGGTCGCGCTCCATGCGGTTTCCGCTATCGGGCGCGTACGCGGAACTTACGACTTCGCCGTCGACACGCGGCGAATAGTCGAGCACATCGATAAGGGTCGGTTGACCTTCCTCACTGACCACTATGTTGGCCGGTTTCAAGTCACCGTGCCCGATTCCCTCCTCGTGCAGGGCATCCATGATGGAGACGAGGTTGCTGCACAAAGACAGGGCTTTGGTGGCGTCGCTAAACTCATGCCCATTGGCAAGAACGGTATCTAGCGCAGCGCCCTCGATCCACGCTTGGACAAGAACAAGACTGTCACCCAGCCAATGCACGCCGCGGACAGGAGCAATCCCTGTCGGTTTGTCGGCCTTCATGTCGGCAGCCCTACGAAGGAAGGAAAGAAGGCTTCCTCCCTCCTTCTGCCCGTCACCCCAAGCCGACTGTTTCCACTGCTTGACCAGGACTGGGATGTCATCCTCGACACTTCGCCATGCGTCCATACGGTCGCTTTCAATGACCATCTCCCCTTCAACGGGGAAAGTCGTGAATAACTGGCGTTGTGAGCGGATCGTCGTTCTGAACGATTCGAGCCCCGCGAATATTTCGTCAGGTGTTGGCCTCGACGCCGTTGCCTTGTTGAAAGATTCGAGGGCGATTGCCGCGTCCGCGAATCTCTGATCAGGGCTGATTTCCAGAGCCTCCGCGAACCAGTCATGGAGTGCGGCATACTCGTTTGCGCCATCGACTGTGGCCTTCCATTCCGCCGGCTCGCCTGATGGCAGTCGACCGAAAAGCAGCTTGTGCACCGCGACGCCAAGCAGAAAGACGTCCCGGCGCTTCGGACCGCTGTCCACGCCCAGCACGTCCTCGGGCACCGTAACTCCAGAAAGAAATTGATAACGGGAAGGCCCGAGGGATTTTCCTTCGGGAATACGCGCCGCCAGCAAATGAGACAGCCTGACCGATGTTGGCAGTTCCAGCCAGATGCTGTGGCCGCCGATATCAAGATGTGACGCATTCTGACGATGCAGCGCCGCAACGGACGATACGATCTGTCGCGCCAGTTCGATCTTCTGACCGGGAAGAGTCGTGGAAGCCTCACTGATGGAAAATTCATTGAGGCGTCGCATGCGGCGCCTGCGATCGTAAATTTCCCAGTAGTTGACTCCACGGTCGGGATCATCCAGCCGCGGCGTGAGAAGAGTTCGCTCAAGCTCCTGATCCCGGTCGCGGAGCCAGTGATAAACCTGCTGCTCGCGCCCGGCGATTTCCAGCCGGCCCTCTTCCGTCTGGAAGCGGCCATCGTTGCACTTGGTGAAGTCCCACAATCTCAAGATTCCGAGATTGTTCTTGTTGGCTTCGTCCGTCGCTTCATATTCCCGGTAGATGTCACTGGGATGCGCGTAGCTGAAAATATCCTCGGCAACATACCTCTGGAATCGACGCCGCCCAGGTTTGAACGGCGAATTGGGACCAACGTTAAAGAACCTGCTTAGCTTATCCTTCCAAAAACCGTCTGTGAGGGGCCTGTGGAGGAACGTGGCGAGAGGGTCGCCAAAGGTCTCGTTTAGCTTGCGCGTATTCGTTGCGAGCTTGATAAAATCATCAACGGCAAGGACCTTTTCTTTCTCCAGGCCATCGAGATGGGCATTGGTCGCCAGCCCCGTGAGTACGACAAGACCAACGATGAATGGCACTGGCTCGCGGCGGGTCTCAGTCCTGCTTTTCAGGTGGCTGGCCAGGGGGCCAAGAACCTCGCGCCCGATGTCGCCAATCTTCTGGACCGGGGAGGGGCCGCAGTCCCTGCCATTGTTGTGCCAGCGCCCGTCCCTGTTTTCGATCTTGCCGTTCCAGTCCTTGATGTCGATCAGGAATATGCGGTGATCGGACACGATGATGACGTCGATCTCGCGTGATTTCCCAAGACCCAGCGTCAGATCGAGATTCGTGAAGGCATACCAATTCGACGGCAGCTCCTTTTTGAGCCGCTCAAGGCCTTTTACCTCACGCGAATGAACGCCACGGCCGCAGTTTGTGACCTGCATCTACCCTCGCCCCCGTTTAACGGAGGGAATATAAACAGGTGTTCTCCATCACGGAATATCTTTCCATAAATGTGCTGGAGGTTTGGGAGAATGGCAGCTCATCGCAATTTCTGCCGCCAAAGCTGACCTGCGGCGGCCATTTCGCAATGTGGCTCCCGACGGTCGCTCTATCCGGCCTGGGGCCCAGTTAGGGGACTAGGGGAGTAAACCCGAAGACGGGGTCATACGGAACGATACGGTAAGACGCCCGGTTTCAGCCCACGAAAAAGGCAATAAAATCAATCGCCTTAATGCGCCCTCCGGGCCCACCATAATCGTTATTCGCCAATAGGTTACGAAGCAGTTCGCCGAAGTCGATTCAAGGAGCCGGTCCAGCCACTCGCCGATCGGATGTATCATCTACGGAATGGCAGCTTTGCGCCTTTAAGTCGGCCATTCAGCCAGCCCACGCCTCCCCTCTCGAAGCCGACATTGATAGTGCCCTACCGTTGAATGCACCGACAGCGGACGACACCAGTGGGGGCGGTGGCATTGAAGCTTCTACCTGAGTGTCGCCAGCAGGTGTTCGGCAGCCTTAACATCCGCCGTATTCAGGCCCTCCACAAAATGTGCCGCAACCGGTTGCAAGAGCTCGCGAGCGCTATTGATCTCCCCGCGCCCTGCCATCAGCGTCGTCATGTCGATTGCGGTTCGCAACTCCCATGCCCGCGCGTGCTGACTGCGGCTCAACTCCAGTGCTTGCATGTGGTATGCGGCAGCTTCGTCGCGGTTGCGTTGCGACTGAAGAAGGAGGCTTCCCTTCATCCGCAGCAACTCCGGGAGGTACAATTGGTCGCCGTTCTTTTCGACGAGGCCAAGCGACTCGTCGATCAGCGCAGTTGCTTCATCGACCTGACCGATTGCAGACAATCCCCTGACCAGCGAGAGGTTGAGCGGAGTCGTGAGCAATTCGTAAGGTGCCGCGTGCAGCTTCTGAATAGAAGTCTGCAGGCCCTCGACACCGCCTTTTGCATCGCCTTGACGGATCGCGACTTCGCTTTTGAATCCCCGACCGACCAGTAAGTAAGGAGTCATGGAATGGGATTCCGCGCGGGCGATGAGCATGTCGATGTAGGCCTCGGCGCTCTTCAGGTCGCCCGTCCACAGGAAGACCGATATCGCCCAGATCAACGCGATCGCCAGCGTTAAAGAGTGATCCATGGCGGCAGCCTCTTCGACGGCCTGCCGGGCATGTGCCGTGGCTTGATCCGGATGGCCTTGCAGCCAAAGGTTCCTCGCCAGAATCGCCCTGGCCAGGATTTTGCCTTCGAAGCCCAGATAGATCGTCGTGGTCCGCTGAGAGCGCGGTCCACGGTCGAGCGCCGCCTCCAGCTCTGCGCGCGCTTCCGCGAGGTCACCTCGCAAGTGAAGCGAGATACCCAGGATCGAGTGTGCAAGCGCGATCGCGACCGAATCCTCCAGACCGGCGGCGGTGGCTGAACAACGTCTTGCAACTTCGAGGGCGGTTACGAAATTGCCCGTCCGCAGATGGAACATGTTAAGCGGACCCAACAGACGCACTCGATCCAGCGGATCGCCGCGCTGCTCGGCAATCGCCAGACTTCTCTCCAGGGCTACTCGCGCCCTGTGGCGTCCTCCTCGCATAAACATGAAAGACACGCCGAGGGCTGCCTGGAGATGCATCTCGTCAAGTCCGCCAAGAGCTGCATTGTCGAAAGCCAATATCGCGCGTTCGGACCAGCGGTGACATTCCGGCAACAATGACATCGCTAGAAAAACCGGCGCGGCAGCGGTGACCAGTCCGATGCCGATGTCGGCGTTTCCGCGGTCGCTGAAGCACCACTGCAGGGCAGCCCGGACATTGTTGATGGCGGCGAAATGAGGAGCCCGTTCCTCACCGGTCGCCAGGTTTGGCCATCCGATCCCCGTCTGCTCTAGCCATCTTCGAAAGTACGCGGCGTGGCGCACTGCCAGATCGGCAGCCTCGGCGTCATCGATCCGGATATCGAGAACGTAGGCGCGCGTGGTATCGAGGAGCCGGTAGCGTATCATCGCTCCGACCGGACGCGTCGCTACCATCGATTTGGCGACGAGACTGTCCATGGCGCCTAGGACGGTCGATCGATCAAGGGTCGCGCTCGTCACCACCTCCAGTGCCGCATCAAGCGTGAAATGACCGACGAATACAGCGAGCCTACGCAACACCACGCGCTCAAGGTCGGTCAGGAGTCCAAAGCTCCAGTCCAGCGTCGCCTGCAGAGTTTGCTGGCGCGGCGGCGCGATCCGCGAACCGAGCCACAGCAGTGTCAGGCGTTGATCAAGAAGTGCGGCGGTCTGTTGCAGCCCATAGGATTCGACGCGCCTGGCCGCCAGTTCGATGGAGAGCGCCACTCCGTCGAGCTTTCGACAGATGCTTGCGATGAGCAGGGCTTCCGCATCGCTGACGTCCAAACGAGCGCCGCCTGCCACCGCACGTTCGACGAACAGTTGGGTGGCCGGGAAGGTTTGGACAATGGCCGCCGTTAGTCCAGGTTCGTCGGGCGGATAGGCAAGCGCATCCAACCGATAGATATGCTCGCCCTCGACCCGAAGCGCCTCGCGGCTCGTCGCCAGAATGTGGACCTGCGACGCCGCATCGACGATGCTTGCTGCCAAAGGCGCCACCGCATCCAAAAGATGCTCACAGGTATCGAGGATCAAGAGAATCCGCTTGTTGCGCAAGTAAGCGATCAGGTTGGGCGTGGCATCTTCTGTTTGAACGGTTAGCCCAAGCATCGAGGCGACGGCTGTCGTCACCAGACCGGGATCACCGATCATTCCCAGATCGACGAACAGCACTGCCCCATAAAATGCGTCGATGAGATGATGCCCGACTGCGATCGCGACGGTGGTTTTGCCGACACCGCCGGCGCCAACGATGGTGACGAACCGCGAAGCATTCAGTTGCGCCGACAGCTTGAGAACGTCCTCATCCCGCCCGACCATTCTGCTCAAGCGGTTTGGAAGATTCGCATGCGGAAACCCGGCGGCGATGAATGGGGCTTCGTCGTGTGGGCCGCTTGATCGCGAAACCGGTGCAACGAAGCAATAGCCGCGCCCCGGAAGTGTCGCGATGTAACGCGCGCCATCCTTTCCATCGCCCAACGCCTTGCGCAGTCCGGTCATGTGGAACCGCAGGCTGCCTTCCTCGACAACCACATCGGGCCAGACCCGCGACATCAGATCCTTCTTGCTGACGACTTCATTCGGCGCGGAAGTCAGAACGATGAGAATTTCAAGGGCGCGCGAGCCAAGCTCTACGGGAACGCCTTCTCTTGTCAGGAGCCTTTCACCCGCAGCCAAACAGAAAGGGCCGAACGACAATCCGTCTTTGGCCTGACTTGCCGTTATCGTCATGGCGTCTCTTCTTTTGGGAGCCGCCTGCACCCAGCGCCTCAGTTTAGGTCAAGGAGCGCTCCCGCACCATAGGGAGTCCCACTGTCTGGCGCCTCCTACCTGCTCAAAAAAGCGTCAGGCAGGCAGCGACTAACAAGGGCTCACGACGCATAACGGGCTAATCCCATCTCCCGGGGGTACGTCAAGCAGGGCAGATAGCATCATCCATCAACCCCAGGAGAGTCCCATGAACACGACCAGAACCTCCGAAGCAATCGACCAGGATCGCCGGCAACTTTTGGGTACTGCCGCGGTCGGCATCGCCGCCGCAGGCGCCGCGAGCCTGCTCCCGTCACAAAAGGCCGCCGCATCAACCAGCGATGGCATTCGCCCCTTCACCGTTAGCTTCCCGCAGGAAGAGCTCACCGAGCTTCGCCGGCGCATCATCGCTACGCGCTGGCCCGAGCGCGAGCTCGTATCCGACGAAGCCTCCCGGCGGATCTGGTCGGCCCGGGCGACGGCAGGGCCAACGCAGGGCGTGCAACTCGCCACGATGCAGAAGCTCATGCAGTACTGGGGAACAGAATATGATTGGAGCAAATGCGAGGCGCGGTTGAAGGCGCTGCCGAATTTCGTCACCGAGATCGACGGCCTCGATATCCACTTCATCCACGTGAAATCCAAGCATAAGGGCGCCCTGCCTGTCATCATCACGCATGGCTGGCCCGGTTCGGTCATCGAACTCCTGAAGATCATCGATCCGTTCACCAATCCCACTGCGCACGGCGGTACCGAGGGCGACGCGTTCGACGTGGTGATCCCGTCGATGCCGGGCTACGGCTTTTCCGGCAAGCCCACCGAAACCGGTTGGGGTCCAGCGCGCATCGCGCGGGCGTGGATCGTGCTGATGAAGCGCCTCGGCTACGACCGGTACGTCGCGCAGGGCGGCGATTGGGGAGCACTTATCACCGAACAGATGGCTCTGATCGCACCTCCCGAGCTGGTCGCCATCCACACGAACATGCCGGGGACCATTCCGCCTGAGATCGTGAAGGCGCTTGCCTCTGGCGGCCCGCCCCCTGCCGATCTCGGCCCCGACGAGAAGCGCGGCTACGACCAGGTCGCGTTTTTCTATAAGAACGGCCTGGGCTACGCCAACGAAATGGCGCTTCGTCCGCAAACGCTCTACGGGATCGTCGATTCACCGGCCGGCCTGGCGGCGTGGATCCTCGATCACGATGCGGATAGCTATGCGCTGATCGCCCGCTCCTTCGACGGAGAGCCGGAGGGCCTTACCCGCGACGACATCCTCGACAACATCACGTTCTACTGGCTGACCAACACGGCGATCTCGTCGGCACGTCTCTATTGGGAACACTCGCAAACCGCGAAGGCCGGCTTCTTCGACGCCAAGGGCATCACAATTCCTGTCGGCGCCACTGCGAACCCCAGCGAAATCTACACAGCTCCGAAGAGCTGGACTGAACGCGCGTTCCCGAAGCTTCTGCATTACGGCCGCACAGACAAGGGCTGCCATTTCGCGGCCTGGGAGCAGCCGAAGATCTTCACCGATGAGGTGCGCGCAACATTCAAGACGTTGCAGACCTGACGTGTTGGCGGGGGATGGCGCGCCGGACGCGGGTCATCTTCCGCCCTGCGATAGCTGCGTAGCGAACTTCCGAAGGGAGCGACTGCAATGAACCCCCTCATCAAGACGCTTGCCGCAGTTGCGGCTTGCAGCGTGCTCTGTACCGCTGCGCTGGCGTTCGGGCTTTGCACCCTCTCCGCGCCCGCCTTCGCAAATTCGGTCGAGGATCGCTCGATCCGGCCCTTCAAAGTTCAGATGCCACAAGCGGCGCTCGACGATCTTCGCGGTCGTATTGCAGAAACACGGTGGCCCGACCGGGAGACCGTCGGTGACCAGTCGCAGGGCATTCAACTCGCGAAGATCAGGCCGCTCGTCGAGTATTGGGGCACGGCCTACGACTGGCGGACGGCGGAAGCGAAGCTGAATTCCCTGCCTCAGTTCATGACCACGATCGACGGCGTGGACATTTACTTCATCCACGTTCGCTCGAAACATCCCCAAGCCCTGCCGCTGATCATGACGCATGGCTGGCCCGGCTCGGTGCTGGAACTGCTCAAAACGATCGGCCCGCTCACCGATCCCACCGCGCATGGCGGCTCCCCTGAGGACGCGTTCGACCTCGTACTGCCGTCGTTGCCGGGTTTCGGCTTCTCCGGCAAGCCAACTGAGACCGGCTGGGATACAGAGCGCATTGCGCGAGCGTGGGCAGAGCTGATGAAGCGCCTAGGCTACACAGAATACGTCGCCCAAGGCGGCGACTGGGGCTCACCCGTTTCGAATGCGATGGGCCGCCTGGCCCCTGCGGGACTTCTTGGCATCCATGTCAACCTGCCGGCTGTCGTACCACCAGAGATAGCTGCTGTGCTCGCCACCGGCGGACCAGTGCCGGCAGGCCTGACGGGTAAGGAGCGCACGGCATTCGACTCGCTCAGCATGGCCGCTAAGATGGGGAATAGATCCTACGCCACGATGATGGGCACCCGACCGCAGACGATAGGCTACGCCATCAATGACTCCCCTGCGGGGCTCGCAGCGTGGATGCTCGGGCATCCGGGCTTTTCAGGCTGGACCTACGACGATAGCGACCCTGAAAAGTCGCCGGACGAGGTGCTGGACGACATAACTCTGTACTGGTTGACGAACACCGCCACCTCGTCCGGGCGAATTTACTGGGAGTACGGCGGCGGGCGCAGTCCCGTTTTTGCCGACCCTGAAAAGACCAACAAAGTCTCGCTGCCGGTCGCAATCACGGTCTTTCCGGGGGAAGGCTATCAGGCCCCGGAGACGTGGGCCCGGCGCGCCTATCCCAACCTGATCTACTTCCATGAGGTCGACAAAGGCGGCCACTTCGCCGCGTGGGAGCAGTCGGAGCTCTTCTCCGCCGAGTTGCGCGCTGCCTTCAGGTCGCTGCGGCAAAGAAATTGAACGGACCGGAGAGCACAAGAAGCATTCCCATCAAACTCAACGGAGGACGCAGACATGACGATTGCCACTACCCGCAGCAACACCGTAGTCGAGACGCAAAAACCGCGATCCCACGACATGAAGCTTGAGGTCGTAGTCATTCGAGTTTCTGATGTCGACCGCGCCAAGCTGTTCTATACAGGCTTGGGTTGGCGGCTGGACGCCGACCTCATAGGTGACGAATTTCATATCGTCCAGTTTACGCCTCCTGGCTCCAACTGTTCGGTTGTCTTCGGCTCAGGCGTTGCACCGGGCCCTTATGCTCGTATCGAGCTCGACATTCTCGAAACCGCTGGTGAACTCGTCGTGTCGGACATCGAGGCAGCACGCGCAGAACTCGCCGATCGCGGGCTCGACGTAAGCGAAGTGTACCATTATGCCGGTGATAGAGGGCGCGTCAGCGGGCCCGATCCGGAAAGACGCAGCTACTCCTCGTGGGCTGCCTTCAGCGATCCGGCGGGAAACAACTGGCTCTTGCAGGAGGTCACTGCGCGAGCGCCAGGCCGCGTCGACGCCGACGGCGTCACCTTTGTCTCGTCGGCCGAGCTCGCAACCGCGCTTCGGCGTGCATCTGTGGCTCATGGCGAGCACGAGCAGCGGACAGGCGGTCGGCGCGATGAGAACTGGCCGGACTGGTACGCGGAATACATGGTGGCTGAGCAGGCTGGCAACGAGCTTCCACTGTGAAGCGATTGGGCGCGCAGTGCGCATTCGAACCATTCGCGCGACGACATCGATCGAACTAAAAGGCGTCATTGATGAAAGCAACCAAGCTGCTGTTCGCCGTGGCGCTCGCAGTGGCAATCGGGGC
The DNA here is from genome assembly GCF_033977165.1 of Mesorhizobium captivum. Taxonomy (NCBI): domain Bacteria; kingdom Pseudomonadati; phylum Pseudomonadota; class Alphaproteobacteria; order Hyphomicrobiales; family Phyllobacteriaceae; genus Mesorhizobium; species Mesorhizobium captivum. The sequence goes on along the minus strand of NZ_JAVIJB010000017.1, from coordinate 2,812 downwards.
TCCGATTGCCGGTTTTCTAGGAGGCACAAATATGGCGCAGTCCATAATCTCCACACCAATGCGGGTTCCGTTTCTTCACGAACTCTCTACCTACCGGCTTGAGGAAAAATCGGAGCTTGCTTCGCTCGAAGCGGCGCACGAGTGGATAAATTCACCGCCGCTGACGGCTTCGGCTTTGCATGGCAAGGTCGTTCTCATCGATTTCTGGACTTACACCTGCATCAACTGGCTGCGCGCGCTTCCCTACATTCAGGCCTGGGACGAGAAATACCGGGAGCATAGTTTGGTGGTGATCGGAATCCATGCGCCGGAGTTCGCATTCGAAAAAGACCCGAACAACGTGCACCGGGCGGTGAAGGACCTGCGGATCGATTATCCGATCGCCGTCGACAACGACCATCTCTTATGGCGGGCCTTCAGCAACCAGTATTGGCCGGCACTCTATTTCATCGATTCGCGGGGACGTGTCCGGTATCATCATTTTGGCGAGGGGTCATACCAACAATCGGAAATGGTCATCCAGGAATTGCTGACCGAGGCTGGCGCTGGTGGATTCGATCGTGAGCCTGTGTCGGTAGATGCCCGCGGGATCGAAGCGGCGGCCGATTGGGAGACCCTCAAGTCTCCGGAAAACTATTCCGGATATGAACGCACCCAGAATTTTGTGTCCAGTGGCGAGCTAGTCTTGGACGAGCCGCATGCCTACGAATTGCCGGCGCGATTACGCCTGAATGAGTGGGGGTTGTCTGGCGATTGGACCGTAAGGAAAGAGAACGTCGTACTGAACAAGTCCGACGGCCGCATCGTCTACCGTTTCCACGCACGCGACCTTCATCTGGTCATGGGTCCGGCATCGCCGGGAACGTCCGTGAGATTTCGCGTGCTGATCGACGGACAGCCACCAGGCACGGCTTACGGCATCGACGTCAATGAAAAGGGCGAAGGTGCCGTGACTGAGCAGCGCCTGTACCAGCTTATTCGACAATCGAAACCCATCGTCGATCGCCAGTTCGAGATCGAGTTTCTCGACTCGGGCGTGGAAGTCTTTGCCTTCACGTTTGGCTGATCGTCCGGACAACGACAGAGGTTCTCAAATGCATTCGCTCAATATCCCGGATGAGATCGACCAAGAACGCCGACGGTTCTTTGGCGCCACCGCGATGGCTTTCGCCGCCACCCAGTTCGGCCTGATGGGCCCGGCACAAGCGCAACAGGCGACGGGAGAGCCCGTGGCGGCGTCCTTCGGGCCCTTGAAGCAGATCGACGCCGGCGTGCTGAGCGTCGGCTATGCCGAGCTTGGACCCGCCGACGGCCCACCCGTCATCCTGCTGCATGGCTGGCCCTATGACATCCACACCTATGCCAATGTCGCGCCTCCGCTGGCGGCGAAAGGCCACCGCGTGATCGTGCCGTACCTGCGCGGATACGGGCCAACGCGTTTCCTGTCGCACGATTCGATGCGCAACGGCCAGCAGTCGGCGATCGCCGCCGACATCGTCGCCCTGATGGACGCACTGGGCATCGAAAAGGCGACGATTGGCGGCTGCGACTGGGGCGCCCGCACCGCGAACATCATTGCCGCGCTATGGCCTGAACGCTGCAAGGCGATGGTCTCGGTGAGCGGCTACCTCATCGGCAACCAGCAAGCCGGCAAGCTGCCGCTGCCACCCAAGGACGAGTTGCAATGGTGGTATCAATATTACTTCGCCACTGATCGCGGCCGCGCTGGCTACGAGAAATACACACGAGATTTCGCCAGGCTGATCTGGCAACTCGCGTCCCCCCAGTGGAACTTCGACGATGCCACGTTCGAGCGCAGCGCCGCGGCCTTGGACAATCCCGATCACGTGGCCATTGTGGTCCATAACTATCGCTGGCGGCTCGGCTTGGCCGCCGGCGAGCAGCAATACGACGCGTTTGAGCAGAGACTCGCGCAGGCACCGTTCATCGGCGTGCCGACGGTCACGCTCGAGGGCGACGCCAATGGGGCGCCGCATCCGAACGCCAGCGCATACGCTAAGATGTTCTCAGGGAAATACGCGCATCGGGTTGTCACCGGAGGCATCGGGCACAACCTACCCCAGGAAGCGCCGCAGGCCTTCGTTGATGCCGTTGTCGAGGTCGACGCCTGATCGAGTTCGCGGTAACCGCCCCCGGCGGTTACCGCTGCCAGCAAAAGAATGCCCATGAGCCGCATCGCGAGGGTTGTCTACACGGCCAGGACCGCAACTACGGGCGGCCGCGAAAATGGCGCCTCGCGCAGCTCCGACGGCCTTCTGGACATCTGGCTTTCGGCGCCCGGATCGGCGCGCATAGGCACCAATCCGGAGCAGTTGCTCGCGGCCGGCTGGTCGGCCAGCTTCGCAAGCGCAATCGCATCAGCGGCCCACGATCGAAAAATCGCGCTGCCTGCAGGGGTGAGCATCGAGGCCGAGGTGAATCTGAACTACGGAGAAAACGGCCACTTTCTCAGCGTCCAACTGGATATTGCGGTGCCGGATCTGGAGCGTGATGTCGTACAAACTCTGGTGGATGAAGCGCACGAAACTTGTCCTTACTCCAAAGCGACACGGGGCAACATCGATGTCATAGCGAGGATCGTCTGATCTGACCTAAGTCGCCCGTCGACGTTGATGCTTTTGGCACCTCGCTCCCGGTCTGTTCTGGGTCAGGTTATGATCATGCCCACGTCGACGCGAATGTCCGCTTCGATATCTGCGGGCTCGAAAGCTGCAAGTCCGCATTCGTGAAGAGTTTCGGGCGCCGGCAGGCGTACGAAAGTCCCCGAGGAAGGAACCCGCGGGCCACAGGC
>NZ_JAVIJB010000016.1:0-135317 GCF_033977165.1 Mesorhizobium captivum | reverse complement strand
AGCGAGTTCGCAAATGCAACTTGACACCTCAGATAGTCGCTCATTGCCCTGCCGGGCATTTCTCCCCTTGAACGGGGAGAAAGAAGCTGGCCGCAACGCCGGCGCTTTCTCTGCAACGCCGGCGATTGGCGAAAGCCGCGATAGCAGCGCCCTTCTCCCCGTTCAACGGGGAGAAGATGGCGGCAGCCAGATGAGGGGCAGCGCTGCCCTTGAAAGACTTGGACCAGTTCGGCCAGCCCCAGAAGCTAAAGCGCGTCGCGTTGAAACGGATTCAGGCGACGCGCTTTAAGTTTTTGTTTTGATGCATGTCGTTGCCCCAGAACCGCTGCACACTTCTGGGCGACGTGCTTTAAGCAGCCTCCAGCGCCGCTCTCACCGCCGCGATCGCATCGTCGGCTTTGGAGGCATCGGGGCCGCCGGCCTGCGCCATGTCGGGACGCCCGCCGCCGCCCTGCCCGCCAAGCGCTGCCGAGGCAACGCGCACCAGATCGATGGCGCTGAAGCGGTTGGTCAAGTCCTCGGTGACGGCAACCACCACGCTTGCCTTATTGTCCTCGCCGGCGCCGACGAAGACGACAACGCCGGAGCCAAGCGTCTTCTTGCCGGCATCTGCCAGCGGCTTCAGGTCCTTCGGCGCGACGCCGCTGACCGCTTTGCCGAGGAAGCCGACACCGGCAACGGTCTCGTTGGTCGGCGGAGCATCGGACACGGCTGTGCCGGCGCCAAGCGCCAGCTTCTTGCGCGCTTCGGAGAGCTCCTTTTCAAGCTTCTTGCGCTCATCGAGCAGCGCCTCGACGCGAGCCGGCACGTCGGCCGGCGAGATTTTCAAGGTCGCCGCAGCAGCCTTCAGGCGCTTGTCCTGCTCGTCGAGATGCTTGCGCGCGGCCTCGCCGGTCAGCGCCTCGATGCGGCGCACGCCGGCCGCAACCGCGCTGTCCGACAGGATGCGCACCAGGCCGATATCGCCGGTGGATCTGACATGCGTGCCGCCGCAGAGCTCGACCGAATAGGGACGGTTGGCCCTGGCGCCATGCAGCCCCGTGCCCATCGACACGACGCGCACCTCGTCGCCGTATTTCTCGCCGAACAGCGCCATCGCGCCCTCGGCAATGGCATCGTCGACCGACATCAGGCGCGTCGTCACCGGGCTGTTCTGCACGACGATCTCGTTGGCCATGCGCTCGACATCCTCGAGCTCTTCGGACGAGATCGGCTTGTTATGCGAAATGTCGAAGCGCAGCCGGTCGGGAGCGACCAGCGAGCCCTTCTGCGCGACATGGGTACCCAGCACCTCGCGCAGCGCCTCATGGATGAGATGCGTCGCGGAATGGTTGGCGCGCAGCTTCGAACGGCGCGCGTGGTCGACCTTCAGCTCGACGGACGAACCGGTCTTGACCGTGCCGCTCGTCACCTTGCCCAGATGCACGAACAGCCCGTCAGCCTTCTTCTGCGTGTCGGAAACCTCGATCACGAAACCGTCGCCGGCAATAACGCCGGTGTCGCCCATCTGGCCGCCGGATTCGCCGTAGAACGGCGTCTGGTTGACGACGACGGCAACGGCATCGCCCTGCCCGGCGCTGTCGACGGTCCTGCCGTCCTTGACCAGCGCCTGGACCAGGCCTTCCGCCTGCTCGGTCTCGTAGCCGAGGAAATCGGTCGCGCCCACCTTCTCGCGGATAGGGAACCAGACCGTCTCGGTCGCCGCCTCGCCGGAACCCGCCCAATGCGCGCGCGCCTCCGCCTTCTGCCGCTCCATCGCATTGGTGAAGCCGGCCAGATCGACCGAAATGTTGCGCTGGCGCAGCGCGTCCTGCGTCAGGTCGAGCGGGAAGCCGTAGGTGTCGTAGAGCTTGAAAGCCGTCTCGCCATCCAGCATGTCACCGGCATGCAGCGTCTCTGTCGCATCCGCGAGCAGGCCGAGACCGCGCACCAGCGTCTTACGGAAGCGCGTCTCCTCGAGCTTCAGCGTCTCGGTAATCAGCGCCTCGCCGCGCACGAGTTCCGGATAGGCCTGGCCCATCTCGCGCACCAGCGCCGGCACCAGCTGCCACATCAGCGGTTCCTTGGCGCCGAGCAGCTGCGCATGGCGCATGGCGCGGCGCATGATGCGGCGCAGCACATAGCCGCGGCCTTCATTGGACGGCAGCACGCCGTCGGCCACCAGGAAGGAGGTCGAGCGCAGATGATCAGCGATCACGCGGTAGGATCCGACGTTCTCCGCACTCGGCCCGTGGCCGAGCGCCGAGGACGCGGCATCGATCAGATGCTTGAACAGGTCGGTCTCGAAGACGCTCTCCACCCCTTGCAGGATGGATGCCATGCGCTCCAGACCCATGCCGGTATCGATCGACGGGCGCGGCAGATCGATACGCTCATCCTTCGTCACCTGCTCGTACTGCATGAACACCAGGTTCCAGAATTCGAGGAACCGGTCGCCATCCTCTTCCGGGCTGCCGGGCGGGCCGCCCCAGATGTGCTCGCCGCGGTCGATGAAGATCTCCGAGCACGGGCCGCATGGGCCGGTGTCGCCCATCGCCCAGAAATTGTCCGAGGTCGGGATGCGGATGATGCGATCGTCGGAGAAGCCGGCGATCTTTTTCCAGTAGCCGGCCGCCTCGTCATCGGTGTGATAGACGGTGACCAGGAGCTTGTCCTTCGGCAGGCCGAATTCCTTGGTGATCAGGTTCCAGGCAAGCTCGATCGCGCGCTCCTTGAAGTAATCGCCGAACGAGAAATTGCCCAGCATCTCGAAGAAGGTGAGATGGCGCGCGGTGTAGCCGACATTGTCGAGGTCGTTGTGCTTGCCGCCGGCGCGCACGCTCTTCTGCGCGGTCGCGGCGCGCGAATAGGCACGCTTCTCTAGGCCGGTGAAGACGTTCTTGAACTGCACCATGCCGGCGTTGGTGAACATCAGCGTCGGATCGTTGCGCGGCACCAGCGGGCTGGAGGCGACGATCTCGTGACCCTCCTTGCGGAAGTAGTCGAGGAATGTCGACCGGATGTCGTTCACGCCACTCATGAGTACTGCCTTTTCGCGAGAACCGCCGGCTTGGCCGGCGGCAAATGGGCTTTCGTGTTTCAGACGATAGGTGGCCTTTTAGCCGTAGCTCTTGACCCTGTCCAGAAACACGGAATTGGGCCAATTCACGAGCTGTCCGTGCATGTGTACCGCCCCCGGAAACGCAAACCGCCGGCACGAGGGCCGGCGGTTCGGGACGCAATACTCAAGAACGCGATTACATAAGCATATACAAATATAATAGGATTGTGGCCAAACTCCGGCCAAGCCGACTAATTGCTTTTGCGCAATTCCAGACGGAAACCGCTGCACACTCCCCCGGAATTGCCCGGCCTTACATCGCGCCGGCTTCGTCCTCAAAACCGTCGTCGCCACCTTCGGAGCCGCCATTCTCGAGGAATTTCTCCGCGATCAGCCCGGCATTCTGACGCAACGCCAGTTCGATCTCGCGCGCGGTGTCCGGATTGTCGCGTAGGAACAGTTTGGCGTTCTCGCGGCCCTGGCCGAGACGCTGCGAATTGTAGGAGAACCAGGCGCCCGACTTTTCGACCACGCCGGCCTTGACGCCGAGATCGACTAGCTCGCCGGTTTTCGACACGCCCTCGCCATACATGATGTCGAACTCGACCACCTTGAAGGGCGGGGCCAGCTTGTTCTTCACCACCTTGACGCGGGTCTGGTTGCCGACCACCTCGTCACGGTCCTTGACCGAGCCGATGCGGCGGATGTCGAGGCGCACCGAGGCATAGAATTTCAGCGCGTTGCCGCCGGTGGTCGTCTCGGGCGAGCCGAACATGACGCCGATCTTCATGCGGATCTGGTTGATGAAGATCACCATGGTGTTGGAGCGCGAGATCGAGGCGGTCAGCTTGCGCAGCGCCTGGCTCATCAGGCGGGCCTGCAGGCCGGGAAGCGCATCGCCCATCTCGCCCTCGATTTCGGCGCGCGGCGTCAGCGCCGCGACCGAATCGACCACCAGCACGTCGATGGCGCCGGAACGCACCAGCGTGTCGCAGATCTCCAGCGCCTGCTCGCCGGTGTCGGGCTGCGAGATCAACAGGTTTTCGAGATCGACGCCGAGCTTGCGGGCATAGACCGGATCGAGCGCATGCTCGGCATCGACGAAGGCACAGATGCCGCCCTTCTTCTGCGCTTCCGCAACCGTATGCAGCGCCAGCGTCGTCTTGCCCGAGCTTTCCGGCCCGTAGATTTCGATGATGCGGCCGCGCGGCAGACCGCCGACGCCTAGCGCGATGTCGAGGCCGAGCGATCCCGTCGGCACGGTTTCGATCTCGACCACCTGCTCGTTGGCGCCGAGCCGCATGATCGAGCCCTTGCCGAAAGCGCGCTCGATTTGCGACAGCGCCGCATCCAGAGCCTTTGATTTGTCCACTGCCTTATCCTCTACAAGCCGCAAAGAATTCTGAGCCATGATACATCACCCCTTGGTCGTCAATGAAGGCCGGACAATCCGTAATCCTTGCCATTTTGTACCTTTTTTGTTCTCACTTGGCAAGAGGCAGCAAATAGCTGAAAAATAACCGATATCCGGGATCTGTTCTATTTTTGTCTCACTAGAACTGGAGCGCGCCAACACCGCTGGCCAAAGAGACTTCGATTTCCAGCCGGCCCGAATCGCGACACCGATTGCGGGGCGATGCGGGGAAACCTAGTGTGCGCACGCGAACAATCAACGAAGGTCACCTCTCCCGCATGCCGACATCCCCGAAAATTCTGGCGCTGGGCGGCGCCCATATCGACCGACGCGGCCAGGTGTCGGGCGCCTATGTGCCCGCAGCCTCCAATCCCGGCGTCATGCGCGAGGAGGTCGGCGGCGGCGTTTTCAACGCGCTGCGCAGCGTGGTGAAGCGCGGCGTATCGGCCTCGCTGCTTTCGGTGCGCGGCGGCGACGCGGCGGCCGAGGCGGTCGCATCGGCGATCGCCGGGGCCGGCATCGACGACCTCTCGGTGGTGTTCCTCGACCGCATGACGCCAAGCTACACGGCGCTGATCGACAGCGAGGGCGAGCTGATCGTCGGCTTTGCCGATATGGGCCTCTACGACCTCGCCTTCTCCAAGCAGATCCGCCGCGCCAAGGTACGCGAGGCGATCGCCGAGACGGACGCGATCCTTTGCGACGCGAACCTGCCGACGGCGGCGCTCGAGCGCCTCGTGGCGCAGGCTGGCGAGAGGCCCATCTTCGCCATCGCCATCTCGCCGGCCAAGGTCGTGCGGCTGGCGCCGCTGCTCGACGAGCTCTCGCTGCTGTTCATGAACCGCCGCGAGGCGGCGGCGCTTGCCGGCGCCGACCTGTCCGGCCAGGATTTAGTCAATGAGTTGAGACGGGTGGGATTGCGCGCCGGCGTGGTCACTGCCGGCAGCGCTGCGGTGCTGGGCTTCGACCAATCCGGCGTCTTCGCCATCGACCCTCCACCACCGCGACGGGTCGCCGACGTCACCGGGGCCGGCGATGCGCTGACAGGTGCCACGGTCGCCGCGCTGCTGCGCGGCCTGCCCCTGCGGGCAGCGCTGCGCGAAGGTGTTGCCGCGGCGATGCTCGCCATCGAGAGCGCCGAGGCGGTGCCGTCCTTCACGGCCGCCAGTTTCGCGCAGGCGCTTGCCCTTGTGCCGGATGCGCGGGAAATGGCATAGGACCGGCACGCCAGATCAGCTTGCCGGAGCATGCTCCGGATCGGAGACAGCCATGACACCCGAAACCGCCCGCTCCTTCATCGACATTCACCCGCCGGTGGCGGAGGCGCTTGCTGCCGGCCGGCCGGTGGTGGCGCTGGAAAGCACCATCATCACCCACGGCATGCCCTATCCCGACAATGGCGCGATGGCGGCGAAGGTCGAGCAGATCATCATCGATGGCGGGGCGGTGCCGGCGACGATCGCCGTGGTCGATGGCCGCATCAAGATCGGCCTTTCCGATGGCGAGCGCGAATCGCTTGCCATGACCGGCGACGCCATGAAGCTCTCGCGCGCCGATATCGGCTTTGCCGTGGCTCAAAAGCGCACCGGCGGCACCACCGTTGCCGCCACCATGATCGCCGCGCACATGGTCGGCATAAAAGTGTTCGCCACCGGCGGTATCGGCGGCGTCCACAAGGGCGCCGAAAAGAGTTTCGATATCTCGGCCGATCTTGACGAACTGGCACGCACCCCGGTCATCGTCGTGTCAGCCGGCGCCAAGGCGATCCTCGACATCGAAAAGACGCTCGAAGTGCTGGAGACGCGCGGCGTGCCGGTCATCGGCCATGGCTGCGAGACCATGCCGGCCTTCTGGTCCAGGAAGTCGCCGTTCCGTGCGCCGCTGACGCTGCATGCGCCTGAGGACATCGCGCATTTCTACCATACAAGGAAGGCGCTCGGCCTGGGCGGCGGCATCCTGGTTGCCAATCCGGTGCCGCAGAACGATGAGATTCCGGCCGTCGAGATGGACGGATATATCCAGGCCGCGCAGAAGGCGGCCGAGGCGCAGGGCGTCACCGGCAAGGCGGTGACGCCGTTCCTGCTGTCAAAGATCCTGGAACTCACCGGCGGCCGCAGCCTCAAGACCAATATCGCGCTGGTCGAAAACAATGCGCGGTTGGCGGCGGAGATCGCAAGGGCGCTCGCCTGAACCGTCAGTCCGTGGCGGGCACCGAGTGATGTTCGTGCACGAAGGTCCATTGGCCCGCGATCTTGCGGAAGCAAATCGTCAGCCGGAAATCGAGATCACCCGCGTCCTTGCCCGACACCACCACGCAGCGCATCAGGGCGAATGCAAAGGCCACGTCCACACCGGCGGTGATTTTCAAGTCGACGATATCGAAAACCGGTGGCTCGGGCGAAGCGCCGAAAAACAGCGGCCAGGTCGCCATATAGGCATCGAGGCCCTGGAACTGCAGCGGCGGCGGCACGTCGAACATGACGAAATCCGGCGCGTGATGGGCGCGAATGCCGTCAATGTCCTTTCGACGCACGGCCTCGGCCCAATGCTCGATCAGATCGCGGATCTGCCCGACATTCCCGGCTTCGGTCCCGCTTTCCATGATCGCGATCCTCCTTTGCCGTCCGCTTGTCGTGTGGACACCATGAGTACCTCGCGACGAAGCATCTGAAGCCGCTACGGCTCTGTACGTCACCGATGGCGCTCATTTCCCGGCTCTGACCGCCGCCTCATAGGCCTTGCGCGCCCAGACGGTCATTTCGTCGGGGTCGTCCAGCGCGCTTTCGGGCGCGGTCCAGTAGGGCATGGCGACTTCTTTGCCATGGCGCTTGTTGACGTAGGTCCAGTGCCGGCCACCCGCTGCCTCATACTCGGCGGCAACCTCGTCGTCGCCCTTCAGCATCAGGTCTCCGCGCAGGATGAGCGCGAAGATAACGCCGTTGTGATAGATGCCCTTGCCACTGAACATGCGGCGGATGCTGACAGGCCCGAGACCATCGAAGAGTTCGCGGATGCGTTCGTCGTCCATGGCGCGATGATGTCACGCCGCCATCGGCTTGTCATGCCGGCAACCGAAAGCCTGCTGACAAGTTGAGGGAAGCGTCCGGTGCTGTCGTCGCCAGTCAAACGTGGAGATCTGTTCGATGCCCATCCTGCTCAAAGGCTCCTGCCGCTGCGGCGCCGTCCGCTTCGAGGTGGAAAGCCACACGCCTGTCCCGTTCATGCTTTGCTACTGCTCGATCTGCCGCAAGCAGCAGGGCGGCGGCGGTTTTGCGATCAATCTCGGCGCCGACTATGAGACGATGGACATCAGGGGCAAGCGCGTCCTCGGCGTCTACCGCGCCGAGATCGAGGACGACGAGCACCCGCATTGCGAAGTCTCGACCGGCGAGCGCAATTTCTGCAAGAAATGCGGAGCGGCGCTATGGCTCTACGACCCGACCTGGCCGGATCTCGTGCATCCCTTCGCCTCGGCGATCGACAGCGATCTGCCCAAGCCGCCGGAAAAGGTGCATCTGATGCTGAAATACAAGGCGAACTGGGTCGAGCCGGTGGTCGGAAAGAACGACAAGGTGTTCGAGGTCTATCCCGAGGAATCGATCGCCGACTGGCACAAGCGGACAGGGATGTGGGTGGATTAGATTTCTTCGCCCCGTTTACGGGGAGAAGGAAACTCAGGCCGAGGCGCGCGCCTCGGCCAGCGCCTTGAGGTCGGCTGGCTTCAATTCGACGGATTCGCCGCAGCCGCAGGCCGAGCTCTGGTTCGGATTTCTGAAGGTGAAGCCGGTACGCAGCGTCGTCTGCTCGAAGTCCATCTCGGTGCCGAGCAGGAAGAGCGCTGCCTCCGGCGCGACATAGACATGCGCGCCGTCGCGCTCGACATGGTCGTCCTTGGGGTTCGGCTCGGACACCAGGTCGATCGTATATTCCATGCCGGCGCAGCCGCCCTTCCGGATGCCAAGGCGGATGCCGTTCGCATTCTCGCGGGTGGCAACGATCTCGCGCACGCGGTCGGCGGCCTTATCGGTCATCGTGATGACGGCGAAGCGTCCCATGTCATTCTCCACGTTCGCGCGGGTTCAAGGCCCACGGAATGAGTCTGCCCTTAAGATGGTAAAGTTTGACCTAGGGTACAAGTCAACCTCAATACCACCCGACCGCGACCTGCGCCTCTTCCGACATGCGGTCGGGCGTCCACGGCGGGTCGAACACCATGTTGACCTCGACGCCTGAAACGCCTTCCACGGCGCCGACGGCGTTCTCGACCCACCCGGGCATCTCGCCGGCCACCGGGCAGCCCGGCGCGGTCAGCGTCATGTCGATCTTGACCGTGCGGTCGTCCTCGATGTCGATCTTGTAGACAAGACCGAGTTCATAGATGTCGGCCGGGATTTCCGGGTCGTAGACGGTCTTCAGCGCCGAGACGATGTCGTCGGTCAGCCGAGCCAACTCGTCGGCCGGAATAGCCGAAGCCGAGACGATGCCGTTGCCGGCGGTTTCCGGAGCGGTCTCTGCGGTGGTGCTCACATCATCCATGATCGTCACCCGAAGAATTTCCGCGCCTTTTCCAGCGCGTCGGCCAAAGCGTCGACTTCGGCCCTGGTGTTGTACATGCCGAACGATGCCCTGCATGTGGAGGTCACGCCGAAGCGTTTCAACAGCGGCTGGGCGCAATGGGTGCCGGCGCGGACCGCCACGCCCTGCCGGTCGATCACCATCGACACGTCATGGGCATGGATGCCCTGCAATTCGAACGAGATGATGGCGCCCTTGCCCGGCGCGTCGCCGAAGATGCGCAGCGAGTTGATCGCGCGCAGCCGCTCATGCGCGTAATTCTTGAGGTCCGCCTCGTGGGCGGCAATGCGCTCGCGGCCGACCTTCTCCATATATTCGAGCGCGGCGCCCAGCCCGATCGCCTGCACGATCGGCGGCGTGCCTGCCTCGAAACGGTGCGGCGGCTCGTTGTAGGTGACGATGTCCTGCGTCACCTCCTCGATCATCTCGCCGCCGCCCATGAAGGGGCGCATCTCTTCCAGCACGTGCTTCTTGCCGTAGAGCACACCGATACCCGAAGGACCGTAGACCTTGTGGCCGGTGAAGACGAAGAAGTCGCAGTCCAGGTCCTGCACGTCGATCGGCATGTGCACGGCGCTCTGGCTGCCGTCAACCAGCACCGGAATGCCACGCGAATGCGCGATGCGCACGATCTCCTTGATCGGCGTCACCGTGCCGAGCGCATTGGACATGTGGGTGATGGCGACGAGCTTGGTGCGGTTGGTCAGCCGCTTCTCGAATTCCTCGACGTGGAAGGCGCCGAGATCGTCGACCGGCACCCAAACCAACTTGGCGCCCTGCCGCTCGCGGATGAAATGCCACGGCACGATGTTGGAGTGGTGCTCCATGATCGAGATCACGATCTCGTCGCCCTCGCCGATCCGCGGCATGCCATAGCCATAGGCGACCGTGTTGATCGCCGAAGTCGTGTTTGAGGTGAAGACGATATTGTCGGTGCTCGGCGCGTTGAGGAAGCGGCGCACCGTCTCCCGCGCTTTCTCATAAGCGTCGGTCGCCGCATTCGACAGGAAATGCAGGCCGCGATGCACATTGGCGTATTCCTGGGAATAGGCGTGCTGGATGGTATCGAGCACCACCTGGGGCTTCTGCGCCGAGGCGCCGTTGTCGAGATAGATCAGTGGCTTGCCGTAGACCTGGCGCGACAGGATGGGGAAGTCGCGGCGGATCGCCTCGACATCGTAGGGAGCGGATTCGATCTTCTGGTCCATCACAAGCTCAAAGCCTCATTCCTTTACCCACCCCTCATCCGTCTCGGCGCTTCGCGCCGATCCACCTTCTACCCTTGTGGGAGAAGGTGGCCGCGAGGCGGCCGGATGAGGAGTAATGGTCGAGGCCATGCCTCGACCACTTCACCCGTGCGTCAAAAACCAGCCGTCGAGCCGCGCTTCGAGCGCATCGACCAGCGCCTCTTCGTCCAGTTCCTCGATCACTTCGGCGACGAATGCCTTCACCAGCAGGCCTCGTGCCGTCTTCTCGTCGATGCCGCGCGCCATCAGATAGAACAGATGGTTGTGGTCGATCTCGGTGACGGTCGCGCCGTGGCCGCAGACGACGTCGTCGGCGAAGATCTCCAGCTCCGGCTTGGTCGAGAACTCGCCGTCGTCCGACAGAAGCAGCGTGTTGCAGGCCATCTTGGCATTGGTCTTCTGCGCGTATTGGTGCACGTTGATGCGCCCCTGGAAGACGCCGCGCGCCTTGCCGGTCACCACGTTGCGCATCACTTCGGTCGAGGTCGTATGCGGCACGGTATGGTCGAGCACCATGGTGGTGTCGGTATGGGTGTCGCCGGCCAGAAGGTTGATGCCGCGCAGCTTGAAGTCGGCGCCTTCGCCCGTGGTCCTGACCACGACCTCCTGGCGCACCAGCTTGCCGCCGGCATTCATGACGAAGAGCGTCAGCTTCGCATTCTTGCCGATATGCGCCTTGAACTGGGCGAGATGGGTGGCCGTATCGGACTGCTCCTGCACGATCAGCCAAGTCACCTCGGCGCCTTCGTCGAGAACCAGCTGGCTCACCGAGCTGACGAGAGCATCGCTGCCCTCGCCTGCCTGGCGCTCGACGATGACCGCCTTGGCGCCGGCGCCGACACGCGTCAGCAGCCGAACATGCGCCTGGCCGCCAGCCTGCAGGTTCTGCAATTCGATCGGCTTTTCCAGTTGAGTGCCGTCGGCGATGTCGACGAAATAGCCGTCGGCGACGAAGGCCGTGTTCAGCGCGCCGATCGCATCGTCGGCACCGTAACGATCAAGCCCTGGCGCAACGCTGCCGTCGGTCAGCTTTTCCGACAGGATCTGCACCGTGACGCCCTCGATCTCGGGCAGCTTTGCGTTGGAAACGCCGTTCAGCAGCGGCAGCACCGCGGAGCCTTCGAGGACAGGTTCGAGCGCCTTCGCAACCGCATCGGCCTCGAAGGCCGGCACCGACGTCAGCAGCCGGCGCAGATCCGTGTAGTGCCAGGATTCAAGGCGCCGAGTCGGCAGGCCGTGCTTGATCGCCTCGATCGCGTCGTCGCGCTTCGTCATCACCGCGCCGTCGCCGGGCAGCAGCGACAGCCGCTCGCCGAAGGCATCGATCAGCGCCGTCTCGGCCAATGTCCGCTGGGGCTGTGCGTGCATATTCATTGCTCTCGCCTCACTCAGCCCCATCTCACGCGGCTTGCCCGATCACGCCGGCATAGCCGTTGGTCTCGAGATCGAGCGCCAGCGACTTGTCGCCCGACTTGATCACCTGGCCCTTGTAGAGCACGTGCACGCTGTCCGGCACGATGTGCTCGAGCAGGCGCTGGTAGTGGGTGATGACGACGATTGCGCGCTCTGGCGAGCGCAGCGCATTGACGCCATCGGCGACGATCTTTAGCGCGTCGATATCCAGGCCGGAGTCGGTCTCGTCGAGCACGCAGAGCTTCGGCTCCAAGAGCTTCATCTGCAGGATCTCGGCGCGCTTCTTCTCGCCGCCCGAGAAGCCGACATTGAGCGGCCGCTTCAGCATGTTCATGTCCATGTTGAGCGAGGCGGCGGCTTCTTTCACCCGCTTCAGGAACTCCGGAACCTTCAGCGGCTCCTCGCCGCGCGCCTTGCGCTGCTCGTTCATCGCCACCTTCAGGAATTCCATAGTCGCCACGCCCGGTATCTCCATCGGATACTGGAAGGCGAGGAAGATGCCGCTGGTGGCGCGCTCGGCCGGATCCATTTCGAGGATCGATTGGCCGTTATAAAGGATGTCGCCTTCGGTGACCTCATAGTCCTCGCGGCCGGCGAGGATGTAGGACAGCGTCGACTTGCCCGAGCCGTTCGGCCCCATGATGGCGGCGACCTCGCCGGCTTTCACCGTAAGGTCCAGCCCACGGATGATCTCGGTGCCGTCGTCGACAATGCGGGCATGCAAATTCTTGATCTCAAGCATAATTTTTTCCTGAATATCTTTTGCGGTCAGCCGACCGAACCCTCTAGGCTGATGCCGATCAGCTTCTGCGCCTCGACGGCGAACTCCATCGGCAGCTGCTGGATGACGTCCTTGACGAAGCCGTTGACGATCAGAGCGATCGCCTCTTCCTCGGGGATGCCGCGCTGCATGACGTAGAACTTCTGGTCCTCGGAGATCTTCGACGTCGTCGCCTCGTGCTCGAACTTCGCCGTCGCGTTCTTGGCCTCCATGTAAGGCACGGTGTGCGCGCCGCACTGGTCGCCGATCAGTAGCGAGTCGCAATTGGTGAAATTGCGGGCGTTGGCCGCCTTGCGGTGCGCCGAGACCTGGCCGCGATAGGTGTTCTGCGAGAAGCCGGCGGCGATGCCCTTGGAGATGATGCGGCTCGACGTGTTCTTGCCGAGATGGATCATCTTGGTGCCGCTATCGACCTGCTGATAGCCGTTCGACACCGCGATCGAATAGAACTCGCCGCTGGAATCGTCGCCGCGCAGGATGCAGCTCGGATATTTCCAGGTGATGGCCGAGCCGGTCTCGACCTGGGTCCACGAGATCTTTGAGCGGTCACCGCGGCAGTCGCCGCGCTTGGTGACGAAATTGTAGACGCCGCCCTTGCCCTCGGCGTCGCCCGGGTACCAGTTCTGCACCGTCGAATATTTGATCTCGGCATCGTCGAGCGCGATCAGCTCGACCACAGCCGCGTGAAGCTGGTTCTCGTCCCGCTGCGGCGCGGTGCAGCCCTCGAGATAGGAGACATAGGCCCCTTCCTCGGCGATGATCAGCGTGCGTTCGAACTGGCCGGTATTGCGCTCATTGATGCGGAAATAGGTCGACAATTCCATCGGGCAGCGCACACCCTTCGGCACGAACACGAACGAGCCGTCGGTGAACACCGCCGAATTCAGCGTTGCATAGAAATTGTCCGTGGTCGGCACGACGGAGCCCAGATATTTCTGCACCAGCTCCGGATGCTCGCGGATCGCTTCCGAGATCGAGCAGAAGATGACGCCGGCTTCCGCCAGTTCCTTCTTGAAGGTGGTGACGACCGAAACGGAATCGAACACGGCGTCGACCGCGACGCGGCCGGACTTGTAGACGTTGTCGTTGGCTTCCTCGAGTTCCGCGTCATCGGTCTTCTGGACGCCGGCCAGGATCTCCTGCTCCTTCAGCGGAATGCCGAGCTTCTCATAGACCTTCAAGAGTTCGGGATCGACCTCGTCCAGCGACTTCGGACCGGGCGTGCTCTTCGGCGCCGCGTAGTAGTGGATGTCCTGGAAGTCGATCTTCGGATATTTGACGCGCGCCCAGGTCGGCTCTTCCAGCGTCAGCCAACGCCGATAAGCGCCCAGACGCCATTCCAGCATCCAGTCCGGCTCGCGCTTCTTCTCGGAGATCAAGCGAATAATGTCTTCGCTCAGGCCCTTTGGGGCCTTGTCCATCTCGATCTCTGTCTGGAATCCGTATTTATACTGGTCGACGTCGATCTTTCGGACTCGATCGATCGTCTCCTGCACAGCAGGCATAAGCGTTCTCCATCCACGCCGGGGTCAAGGCCCGGCAGTTTTCAAACTATGGCACCGCCTGGAACCGGGCATCCGAGAAGCCCGAAGCGGCGTAAGCTCCATATAGTGCGTTTCCACCGGGAATTCACCCGGTCAAATCGAAGCGCACGGCTCTACCAGGCCGGACGGCCTGAATTTCGTTTCGAGCACCGATTCCGAGAACGGCGAGGCGTTCTTTGATCCAATGCTCTTGCCGCCGTCAGGCGGCCTTTTCCTTCCCAGCCTTCTCTCTACCAACTTGGCGCGCAATGACGCCTGCCAGGGCTGCCCGGAACGCCTCGATCTCCTCGGCGCCGGTGGCGCGGCCGATCGAGACCCGCAAGGCGCCAAGGCCGTCGCCATGCCCCATCGCCTTCAGCACATGGCTTGGCCCGACTTTTCCCGACGAGCAGGCAGAGCCGGCCGACAGCGCCACACCGGCAAGATCGAAGGCGATCTGCGCCGTCTCGGCCTTGATGCCGGGAATAGCGAAGAATGTCGTGTTGGCAAGCCTGGATGCCGCCGCTCCAAAGATTTCCGCGTCCGGGGCGAGTTCCCTGACGATCGCCTCGATCTCGTCGCGATGTCGCGCAATCGCTTCCATGTCATCCAACCCGACGAGTGCCGCCCGGGCCGCGGCGCCGAAGCCGGCAATGCCGGGGAGATTCTCGGTGCCGGCGCGGTGGCCCTTCTCCTGGCCGCCACCATTGATCAGCGGCTTCGGCATCATCAGGTCGGACTGAACAACGATGGCGCCGACGCCCTTCGGGCCGCCGATCTTATGCGAGGACAGGATCAGATAATCGGCGTAACCGGCTGAGATGTCGATCGGATTCCGCCCGGCCGCCTGCACGGCGTCGACCACGAGCACACCGCCCGCGGCCTTGACGATTTCGGCGATGCGGCCGACCGGCTGGATCACGCCCGTCTCATTGTTGGCGGCATGGATCGCGACCAGCGGCAGGCCGTCGGCCTTGTCGTGCGCGGCGAGCGCCTTGGCCAGCGCGTCGAGATCGGCGATGCCGTCCCGATCGACGCCGACGCGAGTAACCTGGGCGGCCGGAAACCGACCGCCGCCGAGCACGCAGGGATGATCGGCTTCCGAGACATAGAGGCGGCTCATGCGGACGGCGCCGCGCCCCATCTGCCAGTCCGGAGTAAGCAGCGTCGAAGCGGCCTCGGTCGCGCCCGAAGTGAAGACGACATGTTCCGGCTTGGCGTTGACCAGCCTTGCAATGTCGCGCCTGGCGTCCTCGATCAGCCGCCGCGCCGCGCGGCCCTCGGTGTGGACCGACGACGGATTGGCGGCATCGAGCGCAGCGACCACCGCAGCGCGTGCCTCTGGAAGCAGAGGCGCGCTGGCGTTGTAGTCGAGATAGGCGCGGGTTGCGGCCATTTTCCTTCAGTCGATCCTGTCAGCAGCCATTCCGCGAGGATAGCGCGTTATTTCCTTGAAATTGCAAGGCAAGCCGTCCTATTTACCCGGCTTGCGGCGCGGGCGGCCGGACCATTGCGTTTCGGCCACCCAGTTTTGAACAATTCTAAACTAGCTTCTAGGAAGACGCTTGCCCGGCGTCAAGGCCACAGAAGATGGGCCAAAAGAAGAGTTCTGGGCTTGCGCCTTCGTATGCCACGTGGAGTGTTTTATGCCTGAGGTCATTTTCGCCGGTCCGGCTGGTCGCCTGGAGGGCCGTTACCAGCCTTCCAAGGAAAAGAGCGCGCCGATCGCCATCGTGCTGCACCCGCACCCGCAATTCGGCGGCACGATGAACAACAAGATCGTCTACGACCTCTTCTACATGTTCCAGAAGCGCGATTTCACCACGCTGCGCTTCAATTTCCGCGGCATCGGCCGCAGCCAGGGCGAATTCGACCACGGCACCGGCGAATTGTCGGACGCGGCCGCCGCGCTCGACTGGGTGCAGTCGCTGCATCCCGATTCCAAGAGCTGCTGGGTCGCCGGCTATTCCTTCGGCTCGTGGATCGGCATGCAGCTTCTGATGCGCCGGCCGGAGATCGAGGGCTTCATCTCGGTCGCCCCGCAGCCCAACACTTATGATTTTTCTTTCCTGGCGCCCTGCCCTTCATCGGGTCTCATCATCCACGGCGATGCCGACAAGGTGGCGCCGCCCAAGGACGTGCAGACGCTGGTCGACAAGCTGCACACGCAAAAGGGCATCACGATCACGCAAAAGACCCTGCCCGGCGCCAACCATTTCTTCGCCAACGATTCCGAATTGCTCATCCAGGAATGCGCCGATTACCTCGACCGGAGGCTGGCGGGCGAGCTCGCCGATCCGCGGCCGAAGCGGCTGAGATAGACCGCGGGCGGTATAAACCCTCTAAGGGTGGTCAGCGGTCAGGTGCTCACCGCTGCGGCGTGCCGCCGATATTCTGCTCTTCGCCCCGCTGGACCGTAGCAGCCGGAACGTGCGTTTGGGCACCGGTCTGGTCGATGACGGCCGCCGGAAGATGAAACCGAGCCGCGCGAAGACCAGCCCTGTGACTATCGCAAAGGCGAGGCCAAGCCCGAAGCCGGCCACCGTGTCGCTCGGATAATGCGCGCCGACGAAGACGCGCGTCGAGGCAATGCAGGCGGTGACCGCCAGCGCGATGTGCCAGCGCTTTGGGAACAAAAGCAGCAGGATGCCGAACACCGCGCCCATCGTCGTGGCATGGCCGGATGGAAAGCCGGCGAAGCGCGCATCCATGGCGAAGGGATGCAGCGACAGCACGCCGAAGTCGTTGAAATAGAGCGGGCGCGCCCGGCCGATGCCGTATTTCAGCAGGTTGACCGCCAGGCCTGAAAGGCCGACCGCGCAGAGCACCAGGAAAGCAAAGCTGGTCCAGTTGTAGACGAGCAGGCGCATCTGCCGTGAGAGGCGCCGCCAGTCGGTCAGATTGGCTGCGACGAGGCAGAGAGCCGCCGGAATGAGGTACCAGCCGCCCAGGCCGAAATCGGTGAAGAAGTCGG
Source organism: Mesorhizobium captivum (assembly GCF_033977165.1). NCBI lineage: Bacteria > Pseudomonadati > Pseudomonadota > Alphaproteobacteria > Hyphomicrobiales > Phyllobacteriaceae > Mesorhizobium > Mesorhizobium captivum. The sequence continues at coordinate 118,350 of NZ_JAVIJB010000016.1, read as the reverse complement.
TGAAATGGACGAAGGCGGGCGTCCACTCTCCGCGCATCCTGCCGGCGGCGCTATCGAGGCTGAGGAATACGGCCGCTGTGAGCAGGAGCCAGGCGAGCACCCAGACAACCCACGGAATCTCGGGGTAGCGCGCAGGGCGCACGACAAAGCGCCGCCTCACGATGGCAATCGTGTCGAGGAAATTGCCGAGCGAGCGGCGGTAGAGGGCGACGGCGGACATGGTTGAGCCTATAGGGCCACTCGAAGCTCGACACTATTCCTCACGGGGTCACCCGATAAAGGCCGAGCGCCAGCTTGTCTCCTGACGAATAGTTGAGCCCGTCGATCTCGGTAAGCCGCTTGGCCGACTTGCCCTGCCCAGCAAGCAGTTCGTTGAGCTTCTGCTCGTCCTTGACCGGAGCTAGCCCCAGCGCGCAGGCCGGATCGGCAGCCAGGTGTTTTGCGACGCCGTCGACATCGGTCAGCACGGTGTTGGTGCCGATCAGGAACACCAGGCTCGGCTCGTGATAGGGCGACGAGGCGAGCACCGTGGTATCGCAAGGGCGGTTGGCATCGACCGCAGCCTTGATGGCGGGGCTCAGCCAGATCGGCTTAAGCGACGGCGCGATGACCCCAAACAGCAGGCTGAAGGTGATGCCCGCGCCGACGGCGATTGCAGCTATGCGCCCGAGCGGCACCTGCAATTGGCGCGGGAAAGCCAGATAGCCGGTGACCAGAGCGGCGATCGCCGCGGGAATGCTCCACCAGGAGAAAGTTTTGGCGAAATAGATCGGCGCCCCGATGCACACTGCCGCCAGCCCGATCGACACGACGACAACGCCAAAAGCCGTCGCCCACCACAGCCCGGTTTGCCAGCGTTTCAGCGGCGCATTGGCCTTGTCCGCCGGCAAGGTGAGCAGCCAGCCGATCAGCAGCGCCATGCCGGGATAGGCAGGCATCACATAATGCGGCAGCTTGGTCGGGATCGCCTCGAACACCAGCCAGAACGGGATGTACCAGGCAAGACAGAAGCGCAGGCGTGGGTCGTCCCAGAAGCGGTTGATGGCCTGCAGGCCCGCGCCGACCGCGATCAGGCCGAAAGGCCACATGAACAGCGAATAGGTGAGCATGTAGAAGCCGGGCGGCAGGCCGTGCGACTCCTCGCCCTGCGCCACCTTGTTCAGCATGTCCTTGCCGATCGCGTCCTGGAAGAAGGCGCCACCGCTCTTCCAGCTGATGAGGATGATCCAGGGCAGCACGATGACGAGCACGATTGCCACACCACGCACCAGCTTCAGCTTCAGAAGCCAGCGCCAGTCGCGCTCGAAGGCGAACAGCGCGGCGGCAGTCAAGAGCGACAAGAGCGGTGCCACCGGCCCCTTGATCAGGATGCCCAGCCCCTGCGCGATCCAGAAGATCCAGGGCAGATGGCCGACAACCGGTTCTTTGCGGCGCGCCGCCAGATAGACCTGCGCCAGCGCGCCTTGCGCGGCCACGCAGCAGGCGAGCAACATGGCGTCGGTCTTGGCGTCGCGGCCTTCGAAGGCGGTGGCGAAGATCGCCGCCATCATCAGGCCTGCGGCAAGGCCGGCATCGGCGCCGAAGAGTTTTGTGCCCGTCCAGCCGATGCCGACGACGGCGAGCGCGATGCCGAGCATGGAGACCAGGCGATAGACCCAAATCGGCGCTTCGGCCCCCTCGCCGCTCAGTGCGACCGCCGCCGACTGCAGCCAGTAAATGCCGATCGGTTTCTTATAGCGCGTCACATCCTGCAGGCGGATGTCTATATAATCGCCGGTTTCGACCATCTGCTTGGTCGACTGGACGAAGCGGGATTCATCGCGGTCGACCGGCGGCAGGCTTGCCAGCCCGCTGACGGTCATAAGGATGCTGAACAGAAAGAGGATGAGGGTGTTCCTGTTCATCGCGGGAGCTTGTCCGATTTGAGATTGCGGGATGGCCCCGTCGCGGCGTTTGGGCGCGCTGCCCTTGCGCGGGCGCCTCATTACGCCAGCAAAAGGGGCGAAGCAAGGATGCGCGATAGCATTCGGGCAGGACTCAAAACCGGAAACCACTTTTGCTGATCCCGCTATCTGAGTGGTGGGCGATCGAACGCAAAACCGGAAACCACTTTTGCTGATCGCCCGCTGATGCTAAACGCCCGCCTTCACGTCACGCTTTGGCGTCATTGTCCAGGCGATCTTCAGGAAGAAAAAATGTCCGCCTTTAAATCCGATTTCCTGCGCATCATGAGCGAGCGCGGCTTCATCCATCAGATTTCGGATGAAACCGGCCTCGACCAGCTTTTCGCCAAGGAAACGGTGAGCGCCTATATCGGCTTCGACGCGACGGCGAAGAGCCTGCATGCGGGATCGCTGATCCAGATCATGATGCTGCACTGGCTGCAGCAGACCGGCCATCGGCCGATCGCACTGATGGGCGGCGGCACCTCGATGATCGGCGACCCTTCCTTCAAGGACGAGGCGCGCAAGCTGCTGACGCCGCAGGACATCGAGGACAATCTCGTCGGCATCCGTCGCAATTTCGCGCCCTACCTCAAATTCGGCGGGGGCGCCGGCGATGCGGTCATGATCAACAACGCCGACTGGCTGATGGAGATCAACTACGTCAATTTCCTGCGCGATGTCGGCCGGCATTTTTCCGTCAACCGCATGCTCGCCTTCGACTCCGTGAAGCTTCGGCTCGACCGCGAGCAGTCGCTGTCGTTCCTCGAATTCAACTACATGATCCTGCAGGCCTACGACTTCGTCGAGCTCTACAAGCGCTTCGGCTGCCGGCTGCAGATGGGCGGCTCCGACCAGTGGGGCAACATCGTCAACGGCATCGACCTTGGCCATCGCATGGAGAATGCGCAGCTCTATGCGATGACGACGCCGCTGCTTACCACTTCGTCCGGCGCCAAGATGGGCAAGTCGGCCTCGGGCGCGGTCTGGCTCGACGACGACATGCTGTCGCCTTACGAGTTCTGGCAGTACTGGCGCAACACCGAGGACGCAGATGTCGGCCGCTTCCTGAAGCTCTACACGACACTGCCGCTCGACGAGGTCGCGCGCCTCGAAAAGCTCGGCGGCTCGGAGATCAACGAGGCGAAGAAGATCCTCGCCACCGAGATCACCGCCATGCTGCATGGCCGCGAGGCGGCCGAGACGGCAAGCGAGACTGCGCGCAAGACTTTTGAGGAAGGCGCGCTCGCCGACACGCTGCCGAGCGTCGAAGTGGCCAAGGCCGATCTCGAGGCTGGCATCGGCATCCTGTCGCTGTTCGTGACCGCCGGGCTTGCCGCCTCCAACGGCGAGGCGCGTCGGCATGTCCAGGGCGGTGCAGTGCGCCTCAACGACGAACCGGTGACCGACGACCGCCGCGCAGTCACACTTCAGGACCTGGGCGCTGAGGGTGTCGTAAAACTCTCGCTCGGCAGGAAGAAGCACGTCCTGGTGCGACCGGCCTGATTGATCGAAGCTTTGCTTGACCGCGATTTCCCCGAAAACCGGGGGCCGGTCTCTAGCGGTACTCGAAGATCGACCGGAATATCCCCGGCGCGATCACCGAGAGCGGGTTGATGTCCAGGCTCGGCTTGTTGGCGTTGCCGCGCAGCCGGTAGGTGACGCCGATCAAGCCGCGGTCGCGGCCGTTGCCGAGCAGCGGACCGAACAGCGGCAATTCGCCGAAGATGCGGTTCAGCCCATAGACCGGCATGAAGGTACCGGTCATGTCCATATTGTTGTCATGGTCGTAGAGCTTGCCCTGGAAGGTGGTGCCGATGCGCGGACCGCGCAGCAGGCCGTTTGCCAGTCTGAGATAGCCGGAGCCCTTGTCGATCTCGGCGAAGCCGCGCTCGAACTGCACCCTTGAAGTATCGATATCGGCCTTCACCGCCTGGCTGAGGCTGCGCGTGTCGCCGGCCGGCTTGGTCGACACGATCGATGCAAGCTTCGGCTCGTTGACGACGTAGAAATTGCTGGCGTCGACCTGGCCCTTCATTGGACCATCGGCGCCGCCCGCGAGCGTAAGCGTGATCGCCCCGCCCTCCATGTGCTCGTAGATGTTGAGGAAACGCAGGATGGCCCCGGCGTCGGCCGATTTCATCCTGAGCGAACGGCCGCCGTCGCCGGTGGTGTTCCTGACGGTGATCGCCGCACCGGAGCTCGCCGTCGCGCTGACATCGAGGCCGTTCACCCTGGCGCCGGCAGCGCTGTAATTCAGCTTCAGGTTCGACAGCGCCTCGTCGTGAAAGCCGGTGAGCGACTTCACGTCGGCGCTGACCGAGATCGCGCCGGCGCCGGCGCCTTTCGTGGCCGTGTCGACGTCGGAGGTGAACTGCTTGATCAGCGAGCGGGCATCGAGGGACTCGCCACTGACATCGACCGCATAGCTCTTGCCCGATCGCTTCACCGAGACGGCGACGTCATCGCCCCGGTTGAGTGCGACCTTGCTGAAGCGGGCCGAGGACAGCGCCCCATTGACCAGCGTCACATCGCCGTTGACAGAAAAGCTTTTTCCATCGAGATCGAAGTCGGACAGTGTGGTGGTGCTGCCGGACTTCGCCATCGTGAAGGTGACCTTGGCCGGAATGCCGGCGCCCTTGCTCCACCCGGCCCATGGGATATCGAGCCTTGCGTTGGTCAGGTCGGCCGACACGTCCTGATCGCCCTGCTCGCTTTTGTCGATCGCCACCTCGATCGTTCCCGAAAGCAGCGGCGAGAGGCCGGGCATCGTCGCGTCGCGCGTCTTGTCGTCGAGCACCAGCGCGACCTTGCGGCTGCGCGGCGGCCCGTTGTCGTCGAGCGGCTCGACCAGGTCGAGTTCCGCCGGAATGCCGTTCAGCTTCGCCTTGGCCGATATCACCGCACGGTCGGGGCTGACGGTGATCGAGCCGTCCGCCTCGGTGACCGTCTGGTCCTCGAACGGCTTGGCTAAAGACAGGTCCTGGTAGTCCAGCGCCACCAACCAGTCGAGCGTCGAGGTGTCGACGCCTGAGGTCAGCGGAATGTCGGCCCGCACATGACCGGTAACGGTGCCGCTCAAATCCTCGGGCGCGAGCCCGACATGGCGCATGGCATTGATCGGCTCAAAGGAGGCGAGCTCTGCGATTGCCGGCGCCTCGCCGGCGACGTCGATGTCGAGCGCACCGATAACCGGCGAATGGTTCGCCTGCTTCACCGTCAGCGTGCCGCCGCTTGCAGCCACGGTGCGGCCGCTCGGCATGTAGACGCTGCCCGAGGACAAACTAATATCGACGTCGTTGCCATGGAAGGCGACGACGCCGACAGCGTCGCGGATCGGCGGGATACGGCCCGCCGTGTCGAAGCGCGACCCCTCGACCTGGAATCGGCCGAAGACTTCATCGCCCGAAAGCGGAACGCCGTTGCCGAGCCGCCCCGGCACGACCTGGAACTGCAAATTGGCGTCGACCACGCGGCCGCCGAACAAATTGTCCAGCACCCAAAGCCGCGCGTTGCGGGCGGAGAACCATGGCCACAATTGCTTGACATGCGAGACCGGCATGTCGTGGACATTGAGCGAAAGCGACACGCCCGGCGGGCCGTTGTCGATGAAGGTGAGCGACGCCGTGCCCAGCACCTCGCTCGAACCGCCGGAGCGGACGCCAATCTGCTCGGCGACGAGCTTGCGGCTCTTGGTCTGGTAGACGCCGGCGACGCGGGCGAGGAACTGAAGCGCCGGTTCCGGCGATTCCGAAGGGGCGAGCGTCGAGCCGTCGCTGACAAGGTCATAGCGATAGGACGGCTCCTCGCCCGCGGCTGCCGGCTTCGGCCCAATCGAGCCGGTGAAATCGAAGGTTGAGCGGCCGGTCCTGATCAGCAGCTTGTCAACCGAGATCTTGTTCGACCCGGCCACAAGCGTGGCATTGGCATCGACGTCGGCCGGCAGCAGCCCGCGCGAGCCGAGATCGAGCACCGACCCGCCGAGCGACAGCGTGGCCGTCAGCCGCGATGGCGTTTCGCCGGAGGCTTCAGCGCCCGAGAGCTTCAACGCAATCGAACCAAGCTTGCCGCCCTTTGCGGCGGAGTTCCCATCGCTGGAGCTTGCCTCGACCAGGGTTCGGCCGGCGTCCGCCACCTCGAGGCTGGCTTCGAGCGATGCGATCCGCCTGGTCGTCGCGTCGCGAACAGCGGACGCCTTCAGGGTGGCGTGCCGGCCGTCGACATCGGCATCGTAAGAAAGCTGGATGCTGCCGGTGCCGGTCTGGGCAACGGTTGCATCGGCGACCCTCACCCGCTTGACCGGTCCGCCGTCCGGCAATTCGAATTCGACGTTGCTGAGGTCGACCTGACGCATCGAATCCTCACGCACCGCATCGAGTGCGTCGTTGACGCCCGAAAACACGGCAGCCGACACTTTCTCCGGATCGACGAGACCATCCTCGTTGCGCAGCGCCGCCGTCCAGTCGCCGCCGCCGGACGGCATTGCGGCAACCATGATGTGGGCATCGGAAAACCGGGCGCTGGTCAGCCGGACCTCGCCGGACAGCAGCGGCAGCAGGCGCATGCCGAAGCGGACACGCCCGACATCGGCGATCGGCTTGCCGTCGGCGGTCTTCAGGCTGACGTCGCTGACCTGCAGAGCGACGAAGCTCGATCCGTCGAGCGTCAGCCGCGCCGGTCCGACCGTGACGTTGACATCGACGCCGGCAAGTTTCTCGATGGCCGTCTCGGCTTCGGCTCGAAGCCGCTCCGTGCCGAAGCCTGACGTGCCGAGCACATAGACACCTGCCGCCGCCAGAAGCACCAGCGCGCAGAGCCCGGCAAACACCCGGCCGATGATGCGGAAGCGGCGGCGAACCGACGCGCGGCCGAGCGGCGGCACGCCGCACGCGGACGGAAACGTCCCCAGGTCGGTGATCTCGTCACGCCTGAACCTGATCTTCTCGTGCTGCGGTTGCTCCTGATCCACGCAATATTCCGTTATGACGAACTCGTCGTGGACGAATCCCCGCCTCACGTTATATCGATGCTCGATCTGCGCGTAACCTCAGACAAAGGCATCGACATGGCTGATCCTGCAGTGGGCGACATTGCGCCGCAATTCGATCTTCCGCGCGACGGCGGCGGCTCTCTCAGCCTCGCCGCATTCCGGGGAAAGCCTGTCGTACTCTACTTCTATCCGCAGGACGACACTACAAGTTGCACCAATGAGGCGATCGGCTTCTCGCAGCTGAAGCCGGAATTCGAGAAGGCCGGCGCCGTGGTCATCGGGCTGTCTCCCGATAGCATCAAGAAACACGACAAATTCAAGGCGAAGTACGATCTCACCGTCGATCTCGTCGCCGACGAGGAGCGCAAGGTGATCGAGGCCTATCATTTGTGGGTCGAGAAGACCATGTACGGCCGCAAATACATGGGCGTCGAGCGTGCCACCTTCCTGATCGGCAAGGACGGACGGATCGCCCGCATCTGGCGGCAGGTGCGTGTCAAGGGCCACGCCGAAGAGGTGCTGGAAGCGGTGCGCGCCCTTTAAGTCTCTGACCTACCCCGCGCCGCCGGCTACGACAGCGCTCCTACAACCCACTACTCGCAACGCGTGAATCGGTTACCGGAGCATTGCGGCCAGCAAAGCTTTGTTAACCCTAATAATGTGTAATCGAGCTGTCGTTGGAGTCGTAACGAAAGCTCGGTCCCGTGAAACCAACCGGTCAGTCAGCGGTCTTCGGCAGGCGCAAGGAGCCCCATACGGTCATCATTGCCCGGGGCAACGAAATAAGGCATTTCACCGTTCGCCCCTGGCTTGCCGCGTTCATCGGATCGGCGCTCGCGGCGATCGCCATCGGCTATCTGCTCGCCACTTCCTATCTTGTGCTGCGCGACGACCTGATCGGCGCCACAACGGCAAGGCAGGCGCGCATGCAGCAGGCCTATGAGGACCGCATCTCCGCACTTCGCGCCCAGGTCGACCGCATCACCAGCCGCCAGCTTCTCGACCAGCAACTGATGGAAACCAAGGTCAGCGAGCTGCTGGCCAGGCAGACCCAGCTCAGCCAGCGCCATGGCCGCCTGGGACCGATCCTCGAACGCGCCGAAAGCGAAGTCGGCGATGCGCCAGCCGCAGCGGATACCGAGACGAAACCCGGCGAACATACCGAGATCACCGGCAGCCTTTCGCAGGCTCCGACCTATTCCGTCGCGTCCTTGAGTGCCGGCGACACCAAGCCCTTCTCGCTTTGGTCGACGCGTTCCGATCCGCTCGACAACGAAACGGCCGCGGATCGCGCCGACAAGCTGTTCGTGTCGATCAACGCGTCGCTCAAGGCCATCGAGAACCAGCAGCTTACCCGTATCACCACGCTTGCGGACAATGCCTACAAAAACGCCGACGCGATCTCCCAGGCGCTGGAAGCGGCAGGCCTACCGGTCGACGCGGATCTCGACAAAAACGATGTCGGCGGCCCGCTGGTCCCGCTCGATTCCTCGTTGATCTTCGATAGCAAGGTCAAGGAGCTGGACGAGGCTCTTGACGCGCTTGATCAAGTCAAGAAGGAAGCGCGCAAATTGCCGCTCACCAATCCTGCCCCCGGCCACACCGTGACCAGTCCGTTCGGCGTGCGCACCGACCCGATCCTCGGAACGGCCGCCTTGCATACAGGGATGGATTTCAGGGCGCCGATCGGCATGCCGACCAAGGTCACCGCCGCCGGCGTCGTCACCAAGGCCGGCTGGAACGGAGGCTACGGACGTATGGTCGAGGTCGACCACGGCAACGGCTTTGCCACGCGTTACGGGCATTTGAGCGAAATCGACGTCACTGTCGGCCAGAAGCTCGCCGCCGGCGACGTGATCGGCAAGACCGGCAGCAGCGGTCGCTCGACCGGCCCGCATCTCCACTACGAAGTGCGTCACAACGGCGAGGCGGTCGATCCGTTGCGCTTCCTCGCCGTCGGTAAGAAGGTCGCGCAGTACCTGTAGCGCATCGCTCGCCGCGCACCGGCGGGTTTCGTCCATCCACAGTTTGACCTGCCAGAAGGCACAAAGGATTGACTCGGCCTAAGTTGTAGGATGATATGTATCACCCTATCGCCTGACATCGAATTGCGCCGCTGATGACCCTTCACAGCCTCTCGCCGGACATTCTCGGCGCCCTCGAAGGCGCAGTCGGGCGCGACGGCCTCACCGCTGACACTGCCGGAATGGCGAAATACCTCGGCGATTGGGCTGGCGATTGCCGCGGCAGCGCTCTGGCGGTGTTACGGCCCGGTTCGGTCGCCGACGTGCAAGCGTTAATGCGTCTCTGCAGTGAGCTCGGCCTCGGTGTCATTCCGCAGGGCGGCAACACTGGGCTGGTTTCGGGTGCGATCGACAGCAAAGGCGCCGGGTTGGTCGTCGTCAGCCTTGAGCGGCTGAACGCCATTCGCCGGATCGACACCGAGAATTTCACGCTACAAGCCGACGCAGGCTGCGTGTTGCAGACGATCAAGGATGCGAGCGAGGCACAGGATTGCCTGTTTCCGCTGGCGCTCGGCGCGCAAGGCAGTTGCCAGATCGGCGGCAATGCCGCGAGCAACGCGGGCGGCGTCAATGTGCTGCGCTACGGCATGGCGCGCGATCTGATCCTCGGACTGGAAGTCGTGCTCGCCGATGGCGAGCTGTGGAACGGCTTTTCCGGCCTGCGCAAGAACAACAGCGGTTATGACCTGAAGCAGCTCTTCGTCGGTAGCGAGGGAACGCTCGGCATCATCACCGGCGTCGAGGTCAAGCTGTTCCCGAAACCGGCACGTATCGAAACGGCCTATCTAGGCCTCGCCTCCTTCGAGGCGGCCGTCGCACTGTTCAACCGGGCTCGTCGGGATTGCTCAGACCTGATCTCCGCTTTCGAGATCATCGGTTCGGAATGCATCGACTTGGCCCAGCTCATCGATCCTGGAGTGACCGCGCCGGTCTCGGCTCCCGTACAGGCGCTGGTCGAATTGTCCTCCAGTGCGGCCATCGATCTCAACGGCATGCTGGCCGGCTTCCTAGCCGATGCGATGGAAGACGGCTTGGTGGCTGACGCGGTTCTCGCCACTAGCGTTGCGCAGGCCAAGGCCTTCTGGGCGATCCGCGAAGGGCTTGTCGAAGGCCAGGCCAAGCGCGGCTACCACGTGCGCACCGATCTCTCGGTGCGCATCTCGGACATCCCTGCCCTGATCGAGCGCGCTCGCCGCTTCGTCGCGCATGAACATTCAGGCTGGATTTCCCTCGCCTATGGCCATGCCGGCGACGGCAACATCCACTTCAATGTGCTGCCGCCGGCCGATCTCGGCGCGGGCGAAGCGCGAGCCCGCGGCGCGGAAATCACTGCGGGACTCTATGACATCGCCGTCAACCTCGGCGGCTCGATCAGCGCCGAGCACGGCATCGGCCGCAGTCGCAGCAGGGAATTCTGGGCTGAGCTCTCGCCGACGCATCGCCGCATGGTCACGGCGCTGAAAACCGCGCTCGATCCCAAGGGGTTGATGAATCCCGGCTGCCTGCTGCCCTTGACGGAGACTGTTCCATGAAACAAAGACTGGCCGCCATCGGCACCGTCGAAACCCTGCCGCACCGGGTCGCCGCCTTCCTCAGCCGCGAGATCGAATCCGGCGAGTTGAACCCCGGCATGCGGCTGCCGACCGAGCAGGAGCTTTCCGAAAAATTCGGCGTCAGCCGCAATGTGGTGCGCGAGGCCATCGCGCAGCTTAGGGCAGACGGGATGATCGAAGCCCGCCAGGGCATTGGCGCCTTCGTGCTGGCGCCCGAGCAAAGGGCCGCCATCCGCATCGATCGCGAGGCGCTCAAGGACACCCACAATATGGAGCGGCTGTTCGAGCTGCGCTGCATCCTCGAGGCGGAGTCGGCGGCGCTCGCCGCGGCGCGGCGCCGGCAGGAGCATCTCGATTCGATTAAGGCGGCGCTCGACCGCATGGGCGGCGAGGAACGTTGGGAGGAAGGCAGCATCGACGCCGACCTGCTCTTCCACCGCGAGATCGCGCGCGCCACCGGCAACAGCTACATCCACACCTTCATTTCCTTCGTCTGCGAGCAAATCCGCCACTCGATCCACTACGCCCGCCTCACCAACCCGCTGCACGACTTGGTCGAGGTCAATGTCGGCGAGCATGTGCGCATCTACGAGGCGCTTGTGGCGGGCGATCCGGCAGCGGCGGAAGCGGCGATGCGCGCCCACATCGTCGGCGCGGCCGATCGCGTCGGGGTCAAGCTGCCACTTCGCAAAACCGGTGGAGCGAAATAGCCATGCCGGCGAGCGTCACCCGCATCTCCGACGTCTGCCTGCTCGTCGAGAACATCGAGCGCACGGTCGAATTCTATGTCGAGAAGCTCGGCTTCCGATTGCGTCGCCGCGCCGAGGGCTTTGCCGATTTCCAAGGTGAAGGCGTCACGCTCGCCGCCTGGGAGCTCGACCACATCAACCAGCATACCGGCGTTTCGAAGCTGAGGTCGCCGCGCCAGGCGCACAAGGTGTGCGTCGCCGTCCAGCTCGACACGCCGGCCGATATCGACTGGCTGCATGGCGAATTGAGTGCCAAGGGCGTGCCCTTCTACGGCCCGCCGGAAAACTACGTCTGGAATGCGCGCTGCGCCTATTTCACCGACCCGGACGACACGCTCTGGGAGCTTTACGCCTGGCTTGACGGCGGCCCTGGCGACTACCACGACGAACAGCCGTAGACGACGCCGCGCCGAGGGAGCGGCGCTTGGAAAGAAACAAGAAGTCTGCAACAGGAGCGAAAAATGAGTGGGAACAGAGACTATCGATTGACCCGACGCACCTTCGTGAAGGGCGGCCTCGCAGCGGTTGCGGCCGCCTCGGCCGGCATGCAGCTGGTGTTGACGCCAGGCGCCAGAGCCGCCGGCAAGGTGGTCATTCAGTATGACTGGCTGATGTCCAACGGCCAGATCGGCGACATCGCGGCCGCCGCCAACGGCTATTTCAAGGACGCCGGGCTGGAGGTCGAATTCAGCCCCGGCGGCCCCAACGCCTCGACGGTGCCGCCTGTCGTTTCCGGCGCCGCGCAGCTCGGCCAGTTCTCAGAGACACCGCAGCTCTATGCCGCGCGCGCCAGCGGCGTGCCGGTGAAGATCATCGCCTGCGGCTTCCGCACCGGCCCCTATGCGCTGACCTCGAAGCCGGCCAAGCCGATCCGCAACGTCGCCGACCTCAAGGGCAAGAAGATCGGCATCCAGCCGACGGCTCGCTTTGTCATCGACGAGATCCTCGCCAAGAACGGGATCGACCCGTCGGAAGTCACTATCGTCAATGTCGGCTTCGACAAGGGGCCGCTGGTGCGTGGCGATGTCGACGCTATAGGCGGCTGGATCACGAACACGCAGGCGCTGAGCGTGGTCGGCGATGACCGCATCGACCTTCTGGTGCGCGACCTCGGGCTTACCTCCTACGCCGACGTCTACTTCGCCACCGACAAGGCGATCGAGGAGAACACCGACACGCTGGCGAAATTCATCGGCGCCGTCGGCAAGGGATGGGGCTGGGTTCATGCCAATCCGCAGGAAGCGGTGAAGAAGATGGTCGCCGCCTATCCGGGGATGGATCTCGGCTGGGAGGAGAAGACCGTCAACCTGGTGCTGAAACTTTCCTTCGACGGCGCGACCGCCAAGGATGGCTGGGGCACGTTCGATCCCGCTTCGATCGAGGAGCAATTGGCACTGCTCGACAAGGTCGGCCAGTATCCGAACGGACGCCCGGCCGCCAAGGATGTCTACGCCACCAAGATCCTGGAGCTCTCGGCCGCCGACCGGCCGAGGCTCGACGCGCCCGCGGCCTAGAGCATGATCCAGAAAAGTGGGAACCGGTTTTCGGAAAAGATCATGCTCCAACAAAGAGTTAGATCAGCATGACGATTCAACCAAAAGTCATGCTGATCTAATGCCGAACGCGATCGAAGCCTGCACGCTCGATGTCGGCTATGGCGGCCGGCAGACGGCTGTCAAAGTGCTCTCCGGCCTCGACCTAACCGTCGCGGCCGGCTCCTTCCTGTCGATCCTCGGCCCTTCCGGCTGCGGTAAATCGACCTTGCTCCGTGTCGTGGCGGACCTGCTCGATCCGCTCGGCGGCACCATAAGCGTGCTTGGCGCCACACCGCACGCGGTGCGCTCGCGCCGCGACGTCGGCTTCGTCTTTCAGGATTCCACTTTGCTCCCCTGGCGCACGGTGCGAGACAATGTGCGCCTACCGCTCGGCGTCGGCCAGCGCAGCCTGACGCGCCGGATCGAAGACCGCAGCGCCGAACTTCTGGACCTGATGGGGCTCGGCGGCTTCGGCGAACGCCTGCCGCATCAGCTTTCGGGGGGCCAGCGCCAGCGCGTGGCGATCGCCCGCGCCCTGCTTGGCGAACCAAAACTGCTGTTAATGGACGAGCCCTTCGGCGCGCTGGACGAGATCACCCGCGACCGTCTCAACGACGAGTTGCTTTCGCTCTGGCGGCGCACCGGCACGACGATCCTCTTCGTCACGCATTCGATCGCCGAAGCCGCCTACCTTGGCGAGCGCGTGATCGTGCTTGCCGCCAATCCGGGGCGCGTGGTGAAGGACCTCGACATGCGGCCCTTCAAGCAGGAGGGCAACCGCTGTTCGCGCGAGGATGCCGCGATCGTCGCCGCCATGGCCGATCTGCGCGCCGCGCTGGAGCGCGCATCGTGAAACCGGCGCCGCTTTCACCGCAGATGACCGTTGCGTTGCCGGTTCTGGGTGCCGCTTCAATCCTGCTTGCCTGGCAGTACCTCCTGCCGATGCTCGGCGTGCCGGCGTACATCGTGCCGACGCCGAGCGCTATCTTCGGCGTCTTCCAGAAGAATTTCACCCTGCTCATCGACAATCTGAGACCGACGCTGATCGAGGCGCTGGCGGGCTTTGTCATCGGCAATCTGGCCGCCGTGCTGCTTGCCGTGCTCTTCGTGCACAGCCGCATCCTGCAGGCCGCCTATTTCCCGATCGTGCTGTTCTTCAACACCATTCCGATCCTGGCGCTGTCGCCGATCATCATCCTAATCTTCGGCCTCGGCATGACGCCGAAGATCGTGATCGCCGCGGTGATCTGCTTCTTTCCGACGCTGGTGAACATGATCCGGGGGCTGGATTCGGCAAGCGACAGCGAGCACGAGCTGTTCCGCGTGCTGTCGGCGACGCGCTCGGAGATTTTCTGGAGCCTGCGCCTGCCGCGCGCGCTGCCGATGCTGTTCTCCTCGCTCCGCATCGCGTCCGCCACCGCTGTCATCGGCGCCATCGTCGGAGAATGGATCGGCTCGGACAAGGGGCTCGGCGCGCTGATCATCCAGGCGACCTTCAATTACCAGTCGGACCGCCTCTACGCCGCGATCGTACTGTCGTCGTCGCTGTCGATCGCGCTGTTCTGCATCGTCGTGCTGATCGAGCGCCGGGTCATCAGGTACTGAACGGGCGTACCGGCCGGTCCATGCAAGTCCTGCACAAGCCAGGGTTCGCCCTGGTCAATCCGATTGCACGGACAGAAACCGGACCGCTGCCGAAGCCAGGGTCGCGGCGCCCGCCTTCAATGCCGCCTCATCGACACGAAACCTGGGATGATTAAGCGGATAGACCGATCCGACCTCCTCGTTGCGGGTTCCGAGCCGAAAATAGACCGACGGGCGTCTCTGACTGTAGTAGCCAAAGTCGTCGGCAATGGCCCATCCGGGCGTGTTGAGGACATTGTCGGCTCCGACGCAGCTTCACCCTCAGGATTTGATATGGATCTCTCGCGGGAACTTGGTCAGGGTCTCATGGCCGGTTTCGGTCACCAGGATGGTCTCGCTGATCTCGATGCCCCAGCCATCCATCCACATGCCGAGGATGGAATGAACGACGTTGCCGGGCGTAAGCACGGTCTTGTCGCCCAGCCTGAGGCTGATCGTGTGCTCGCCCCAATCCGGCGGATAGGCGACGCCGATGGAATAGCCGATGCGCGATTCCTTCTTCAGTCCGTGGCGTTGGATGACCTTACGCCACGCACCCTCGACTGCTTCGGCTGATGTTCCCGGCCTGACCGCGTCGAGCACCGCATCCATGCCCTCGATCACTGCCTTGGCGGTATCCGAGACACGCGTCGGTGTCTCCCCTAACTGCATCGTTCTTGCCAACCCGGACGCGTAGCGGCGGCAGACGCCGGCGAGTTCCAGCGCAATCGTCTCATTGTCTCCGAACCGCCTGTCGCTCCACATGATGTGCGGGGCCGAAGCGTTCTCGCCGCCGAGGATGGTTGGCGGAAGGGCGGTGATATCGCCCGCGAAGTCCGGACTGCCGGCTATCTGCGCCGCCTGGATGGAGGCAATGGCATCGCATTCGCGAACGCCCGGCGCAATGACTTCAAAGGCTCGCGCGACGGCAGCTTCGGCGAGCGTCGAGGCCTTGCGCAGATAGGCGATCTCGGGCGCGGATTTGACCGCGCGGATCCAGTTCACCAGGAGATCGGCATCATGCCATTTCGCGTTGGGAAGCCCGGCGACAAGCCGGGCATGCCCCTTCGGGGAGAAATAATAGGCTTCAAGCTCGATGCCGATATGCCTGTTTCCCCAGCCTTTTGCGACGATCCAGTTCGCGATCCAGTCCATCGGGTGGCGATCGGCACGCTGAACATGATCCTCCGGGAAACCGACCACATTCTCAGGCTTCATCCAGGCCGTCAGAAGACCGCCCGCCGCATCCATGGCGCGACCGATCCAGACCGGCTCGACCACTTCGATCGGAACCAGCACCACCTGCGGTGTGTAGAACGACCAGCCATCATAGCCGGTGATGTAATGCTGGTTGGCAACGTCGTTGACGATCAGGAGTTCGAGACCACGCTTCGCCATCTCGGTGCGGATCTTGCGAAGCCGCTGCTGGTATTCGTCGCGGGCAAACGGCAGTTCGATCATTTCTGCTCCATGCTTGTTGGATCAGCGGCGGCTGGCCCACACACCATTGGGGCGGCTTCAAAAAGGAGGCAATCAGCCAGCGGCGGCACGTGGACAGGTCCTATCGGTCCTGTCCTTTCCCCGGCCTCGGGAGTCTACGTCAATTTATTTTTGAATTCCATTTGACTGAATAAATGTTCTCTGCGAACCTTGCGTCAACTGGGAGCGCAAGCCATGGCGTTGCGGGGAACCAATCAGGAGTTCGGGCGGCCGTACAACCGGCGCATCGTGCTCGAGTCCATCCGCCGCTTTGGCCCCATCGCCCGCGGCGAGATCGCCCGGCATGTCGGGCTCACCGTCCAGACGGTGTCGACCATCGTTAGAGAATTGGAGGAGCAGGGTTACATCCTGTCGGTTCGCGAGGAGCCGAAGGGCCGCGGCCTGCCGCCGGCGACGCTACGCATCAATCCGGAAGGCGGCTATGCCGTCGGCATCCATCTCACGCCGCTCGGCATTGACGCGGCGCTGATCAATCTCAGCGGCGACGTGATCGAGAGCGCGCATCGCGAGGCGCCCCATGCGGCGCCCGACGAAGCGTTCGAGGCGATCGGCGCCATGGTTGCCGAATTGACCGGTCGCCGCTCGGGCGGCCGCGTCATCGGCATCGGCATGGCGCTTCCGGGACCTTTCGGCGTCGAACCGATGAGCTTCGTGGGCCCGACGACGATGGCCGGCTGGCAGGATGTTCCGTTGCGCGAGCGGTTGACAGCGGTCACCGGCCTGCCGGCCTTCTTCGAAAACGACATGGCTGCCGCGGCGATGGGGGAACGCTTCTATGGCCTCGGTGCAAAACATTCCGAATGTTATTATCTCTACTTCGGCGTCGGGCTCGGCGGCACCATGCTGCATGATGGCAGCGCATTGCGCGGCGCCTGGGGCAATGCCGGCGAGATCGGCCACATCCCGGTCGTTCCGGGCGGCGAGCTTTGTCCCTGCGGCAACCGCGGCTGCCTCGAACGCTACGTCTCGCTGGACGCGCGCGGGCGCTGGAAAGGTAACGATGCCGACTGGGTGAGCGAGGTTACGCCGGTCTTCCGCAACGCAATTGCCATCATAGAAAACCTCTTCGATCCCGAGACGATCGTTCTCGGCGGACTTGCCTCGCCTGCCCTGCTCGAAAGGCTGGCGGCGTCGGTGCAGCCGCTGCACAATTCGGTCTCGGCCCGCAAGGACCGCGTGGCGCCAAGACTCCTCGTTGCGCAGGGCGGCCAGCATGCGGTGCTGCGAGGGGCGGCAGCGCTTGCCGTTTCCGGTGTGCTGTCGCCGCGCTTCGGCCAGATCTTCACCGCCAAGCGACAGCGCGAGGGCGACGTTCTCAAAGGCGGAGATATCGCGGCATGAGCGAACCCCTGCTGGTCCTCGACAACGTCGCCAAGAACTACGGCGCCATCCAGGCACTGCGCGGCATCAGCTTTTCGATCGGGCGCGGCGAAGTGGTGGCGCTGCTCGGCGACAATGGCGCCGGCAAGTCGACGCTGGTGAAGATCATCGCCGGCGGGCTCGAGCCGACTTCGGGCCGCATGCTGTTCGAGGGCAAGGAGTTCCTCGCCAAATCCCCCGCCGAGGCCAAGGCCGCCGGCATCGAGACGGTCTACCAGGACCTCTCGCTCTGCACCAATGTCGACGTGGTGGCGAACTTCTTCATGGGGCGCGAGATCACGCGCAAGGTGCTGGGCGTTCCGGTGCTCGACGAGCGCGCCATGGAGGCTGTGGTGGCCAGCGCGCTGGCCAATGCCGGCACGCGCATTCCCTCGCTGCGCACCAAGGTCGAGCATCTCTCGGGCGGCCAGCGGCAGGCGATCGAGCTCAATCGCTTCGTCCATTGGGGCGGCAAGCTGGTGCTGCTCGACGAGCCCTTCGCCGCGCTCGGCGTCGAGCAGACGCGCCGCGGCCTCGACATGATCCGCCAGGTGGCGAGCCAGGGCATCGGCGTCGTCATCATCACCCACATCATGCAGCAGGCCTTCCAGGTCGCCGACCGGATCGTGGTGATCCGCCAGGGCGTCGTGGCGGGCGACGTTGCCCGCAACAAGACAAGTCCCGATGCGGTGATCAACATGATCACCGGAGAAACGCTCGCCGGTGCCGGACCGGCGAGCTGAGGGACAAATGAGGGGTCCGGCTAAAGAGGAGCGAACGACATGAAGCGAATGCTACTTTCTGTCTTCGGTATCCTGGCACTGGCAATTGCCACGCTCACGCCGGCATTCGCCCAGTCCAAGGGTACCGTCTATTACCTGGTCCCGACACTGCTCGACGAATTCCAGACCGGCTCAGTGAGCGCGCTGGAGCTGTTCCTGAAGCAGGTCGGCTACGAGATGAAAACGCTGAACGCCGACAACAAGACCGACGCCCAGCAATCGCAGATGAACGACGTCATCGCGCTGAAGCCGAAGGCGATCATCCTCGCCGCGGTCGATTTCAATGCGCTGAAGCCATCTGTTGAAGCCGCCCGCGCGGCCGGCATCCCGGTGGTCGAGTTCGACCGCCAGATCACCGCCACGCCTTCCGACTTCACCTCGGTCGCCGGCACGGTCGAGATCGGCCATATCGCCGCCGAGCAGGCCGAAGCGCTGCTGAAGGCCAAGAACGGCTCGGTGAAGGGCAAGATCCTGCAGGTCCTCGGCGATCCCGGCGACCCGTATACGCTCGACATCCAGAAGGGCTTTGAGGAGAAGATGAAGGCGTTTCCCGACGTCAAGATCATCTCGCTACCGGCCATGCAGTGGGAAGCGAGCAATGCCGGCACCATCGTCGCCGACCAGATGCTGGCCAATCCCGACATCGACCTGATCTTCAGCCACGCCGCCCATCTTTCGGTCGCCGCCGTCGCTTCGCTGGAAGCCGCCGGCAAGAAGCCGGGCGACGTGATGCTGATGAGCTCGAACGGCGCGCCGGTCGGCCTCGACCTGATCCGCAAGGGCTGGCTCAATGTCGAGGTCGAGCAGCCGCTCTATGCGCAGGCGGCCGCGGTCGCCATGTTCATGGACAAGGTCGCCAACAAGCAGG
The DNA here is from genome assembly GCF_033977165.1 of Mesorhizobium captivum. Taxonomy (NCBI): domain Bacteria; kingdom Pseudomonadati; phylum Pseudomonadota; class Alphaproteobacteria; order Hyphomicrobiales; family Phyllobacteriaceae; genus Mesorhizobium; species Mesorhizobium captivum. The sequence goes on along the minus strand of NZ_JAVIJB010000016.1, from coordinate 99,424 downwards.
AGGTCAAGCCCGGCGACTATGACGTGCTTGGCCTGAAGTCGGTGGTGACCAAGGAAGCCTGGGGCCCGAACATCAAGATCCCGGGCGCCGCGATCACCAAGGAGAACGTCGACAACCCGGCCTTCTGGGGCAACCAGAAGCCGCCGACGGATACGGTGAAGTCCGTCGAATAGGCTTGCCCCGCAAAGCTCCGGGCCACCGCGGCCCGGAGCCTTCCTGCGCGTCCGCACGAGGTGGCCGCGCAGATCGTCCTGGCGCCAACCGGATCAGCCCCAACCGGATCACACGATGAGCCCACGCACCCGCCATATCCTCGAGCTCGTGCTCGACAATCTCGTCTGGTTCATGCTGGTCTTCGTGCTGGCGGTCTTCTCGATCTTCATTCCCAACTTCTTCCAGCTCGGCATCTTCGCCAACATCGTCGAGGCTTCCAGCGTGCTCGGCGTCATGTCGATCGGCCTGGCGCTGGTCATCATCGCCGGCCACATGGACCTGTCGGTCGAATCGGTCGCCGCGCTCAGCGCCATGGCGGTCGGCATCGTGTTCTGCTCGTCCGGCATCGGTATCGGCCTGCAGCTGCATCCGGACTGGCTGATGGTGCCGGTGTCGCTCGCGATAGCGTTGGCGGTCGGCGCCGTCATCGGCGTCATCAACGGCTTCCTCATCGTCAGGCTGAAGATGAGCGCCTTCATCATCACGCTTGCCTCCTATATCTGGGTGCGCGGGCTGGTGCTGGTAGTTTCGGGCGGGCGCTCGGCGCAGGATTTGGCGCCCGCCATCCGCTGGTTCGGCATCCAGCGGCTCGTCGGCCTGCCGCTCACCGCCTGGATCGCGGTCGGCTGCTTTGTCGTCTTCTCGCTGATCCTGGCCAAGACGCCGTTCGGCCGGCATCTGGTGATGATCGGCGGCAACGAGACCGCGACCTTCCGTGCCGGCATCCGCGTCAACCGCAACCTGATCATCGCCTTCGTGCTTGCCGGCGCCATTGCCGGCCTGGCCGGCTGGCTGCTTGCCATCCGCACCTCCGGGGCGACCGCCAATCTCGGCGTCGGCCTGCTCTTCAACGCCTTCGCCGCCGTCGTCATCGGCGGCGTCAGCCTCAAGGGCGGCGTCGGCACCCTGCCCGGCGTCTATGCCGGCGTGCTGCTTCTGTCGGCCATCAACACCGCCATCAACCTGATGGGCCTGCCGGCCAACTTCACCCAGGTCATCCACGGCTTGCTTGTGCTGGCGGCCGTGCTGCTCGACGCTTTCAAGCAAACCATTCGCCAAAGACTCGCATGACAGGATGGCTCGCATGACCGGACGCATCGAAGGCAAGGTGGCGGCGATCGTCGGCGCCGCGCGTGGCATCGGCAAGGGCATAGCCCAACGCTTCGCCGAAGAGGACGCAAAACTGGTGCTTGCCGACAGCGAAGCCGAAGCCGGTAAGGCGAGCGCCCGCGAGCTGGGTGCCGCCTTCATCCATACCGACATCTCGAAGATGGCCGACGCGGAAGCTGTCGTGACATTGGCGCTGGAGCGTCATGGCCGCCTCGACATCATCGTCCAGAACGCCGGCATCTATCCCTGGCAGCTGATCGAGAACACCAGCCCGGAAGACTGGGACCGCGTCATGGCGGTCAATTTGCGCGGCAGCTTCAACACCGCGCGCGCAGCGCTGGCACCGATGAAGGCTCAGGGCAGCGGCCGCATGCTGTTCACCTCTTCCATCACCGGCCCGCAAGTGAGCAGCCCCGGCCATGGCCATTATTCGGCCAGCAAAGCCGGCATCAACGGCTTCATCCGCGCCGCGGCGCTCGAATTTTCCGGCTACGGCATCACCGTCAACGGCGTCGAGCCCGGCAACATCCTGACCGAAGGCATGCAGCTGCATCGCGATGCCGCGTTCATCAAAAGCATGGAAGACGCCGTGCCGCTGGGACGCCTCGGCACGCCGCGCGACGTCGCCAACGCCTTCCTGTTCCTGGCCTCCGACGACGCCAGTTATATTACGGGAACGACGATCGTCGTCGACGGCGGCCAGCTCCTGCCCGAAGGCCAGGATTTCAGGCTGACGCCGCCGTGAGTCTTGATTCTGCCAGGAAACTGGTGGGCGATGACGGGCTCGAACCGCCGACATCTTCGGTGTAAACGAAGCGCTCTACCAACTGAGCTAATCGCCCGCTCCGGGCCGGACCTTTAAGCAGTTAGAGCTCCATTCGCAAGGCCCAATGAACAGCCGGCACACCCGCTGCCAGGCGGATTTCTCCAATGCCGGCGCACTTGTCAAAAAACCTTCTCCAGTTTGCTGTTATGCTCACATGCCGCGCTTGACACCCGCAAACGAACCCCTTATCCACCGCCCCAACGACGAACACGGCTGACACGTGCTCGTCAGTGCGCGGGTGTAGCTCAGTCGGTTAGAGTGCCGGCCTGTCACGCCGGAGGTCGCGGGTTCGAGCCCCGTCACTCGCGCCATTCTTTTCAATAAGTTTGCCGTTGGGATAGAGGTCAAAAGTCTGAACGCCAGACCGGCAATTCGGACTTTTAGGTCGTTTTGCTCCCCTGGAGAGGCCGCCTTCCCTCGCGCCGAGCCTCGTCTGCTCTTCTACCTGTAGCTAGTCAAACCCGGATCCAGGTCCTGCTACAATCCCGAATGGCCGTCCGAATAGTGGTTATCCTGGCGCTTCTTTCCGCGTTCGCCTACGGATTCGCAAAACTCGTGGAACGCTATGGCGGCGTTGGCGATCGGCCCCCTCCGTGTGAGCAATTGTCTGATTGCCCCGACCCAAATGCGCCGCCTCCAGAGCCCGAGCCTAAGACGGGCTAGCTGAGCAGCCCATCGAGAAGTTCAGCGAGCTGCGGCGTCGAATTCATCCTCGAGAACGGCGGCGGCGCCGGCGTGAGGCTGAGGAAGGCTTCCTCAAAGGCCCTCCTGAGAGGATGCACTGCTCACGCCGGCGGCCATTTTTTAAGCGCGTATTGTCGTCAGCCGTTCGGATAGTAGCCGCCATCGGCACCGTCACCCATATAGGTGCCTTGCCCGGTGGCATTCTGAAGCCGCTGATCCAGCGCATTGATCTGGCCGAGCGCCGAAAGGCCTCCGGAAGTCAGCGCGGTGTGCTGGATGGCATCCGCTCGCTGCATGAGATCGCGGGCCTGGTCCTGCGTGATCTTGCCGGCCTCCCTGGCCTGGCGGATACCCTGCTTCACACTGAGCAACTGCTCCATCGCCGCGCGCGCTGCCGGATCCGCCGGCACCGATGCAGTGGTCGTGGTGTCGACCTGCGTCCTATAGTGACGGTGCACGGCATAGGCGCTCGAAAGCGGTATGGCGGCGAAGACGGCTGCAATGATTTTTGGCATGAAAGAGCGCATGATGGCATCTCCCTATGATGGAGGAAGCGGTAAAGCCGCTCTCCGAAATAGGCCGTCTGGTCGCGTCGTGTCACGGTGGGGGGCATGCATCGCCGGCGGTTCTCGGCCCGCGACGAGATATAGAGGCCGCCTCGGCGTCGAAACGGAGGTGGAACGCAAACGTTATCCGATGTGATCGAGCGTTGAATTGTGGCTGCACGTTCGCCGGCTCTTTTGGGCGAATATCTGTACCCCACCGGGCAGCCTGTGCTCCCCCTTCCCCTGAACTGCCTCAAGAAAAGGTGGCTGCCGGTAGGCCATAGCTGTCACAGCTTTCTTCAGGATGCCTCACTTGCCCAATTTCCCGTTCTCCGAAGCGAACCCGATTCAATATCCCGGTCCGCCGCCGAAAAGTTCGGATGTGGTGATTATCGGCGGCGGCGTCATCGGCGTGACGACGGCGCTTTTTCTTGCGCGGCGCAACATCTCGGTGACGCTGGTTGAAAAGGGACGGATAGCGGCCGAGCAATCCTCTCGAAACTGGGGATGGATCAGAAAGCAGGGACGCGATGCGGATGAGCTGCCGATCGTGATCGAGGCGTCGCGTCACTGGCGGCAACTGGCTAAGGAATGCGGCGAGGACATCGGCCTGAACCAGACAGGCGTTACCTATCTGGCAAGCTCGGACCGAGAAATGGCCGGGTTCGAAGAATTCATGAAGATCGCCGCCGTCCATAAGATCGACACTCGCCTTCTGGACGCGCAGGAGACCGCCGGCCTCATCAAAGGCATGTCGCGCGGTTTCAAGGGCGCGATGACGACACCTTCCGATATGCGGGCGGAGCCTTGGGTGGCGGTGCCGGCACTCGCCCGGCTGGCGGCCCGCAGAGGCATCAGGATCGTAGAGAATTGCGCGGCGCGAACCCTGGAGATTTCGGCCGGCAGGGTCAGCGGCGTGTGGACTGAGGCGGGTCACATCGCGACCTCCAGCGTCCTGCTCGCGGGCGGCGCCTGGTCTTCCCTCTTCCTGCGGAGACATGGCGTTTCCATTCCCCAGCTCAGTGTCAGGTCGACCGTGGCTGCGACGGAGCCGATGCCTGAAGTCCATGCCGGCGCCGCGGCAGCGGATCACATCGCCTTCAGGCGCAGGCAGGATGGCGGATACACGCTCGCTCCCGGAGGAGGCAGTTTGCTCTACATCGGGCCTGACGCGTTCCGACACGCGACGAAATACCTTCCCGCGCTCATCGCCAATCCGTTCGGGACACGCTACTCGCCGGCCGCGCCGGGCGGCTACCCGGATAGCTGGTCGACGCCGCGTCGCTGGACACCGGATTCTCAAAGTCCATTCGAAAGGATGCGGGTGCTCGATCCCACCCCCGCCTCCTCTGGCCTCCGTTCGATCGAACGCAATTTCACGCGGCTTTTCCCGCAGCTCGGGCCAGTTCGCATCAAGGCAAGCTGGGCAGGCATGATTGACGCAATGCCGGACGTCGTCCCCATAGTGGACCGCGTACAGGCGATCGGCGGCCTTATCGTCGCGACGGGCATGAGCGGTCACGGCTTCGGCATCGGGCCGGGAATCGGTCGGGTCGTCTCCGACATGATCCAGGGAAATGAGATCGGGCACGATCTGACCCGTTTTCGCCTGTCGCGCTTTCATGACGGCAGCGCCATTCGGCCAGGTCCGGCCCTTTGAGCGTTCTGCAGCCAAGCGGAATCGCTTGACGCCTCAGAAATGTGGGCAAACAAAGAGACAGAGCACGGCGATGAAGCCCCGCTCGTTGTTGATGCCACCGTGCTGGCTCTTGAAGTCCTTGCGCCGGAACCATCCCGCCATTGCCTCGTTCCGCCCAAGGGCCGAAAACGGGAGAGACAGATGGCTGTGAGATGTCGCGTTTCGATCGACGATGCCAGGGATGTGGACGAGCTCGCTTTCCAGGAGCTGCCGCGGGTGGGCGAAAGCGTATCCATGCCGGTGGAGGGGTCAAATATGGACCTCCGCGTCCTGCGTGTCGTGCATATGCCCGGCAGCGAGCAAGGTGCTGCGACGAAGCTGGAACTGACCAGCAAGATTCTTTAGGGTAATTCCAGGAAAAGTGCGAAGCGGTTTTCCGTCTGGAATTGCGGAAAAACAATACATAGAGCGGATCAGCGATTCCGTGAAAAGCTGAACCGCTCTGGCGGCATTCACTCGCCCAATATCACACCGGAGGCGACAATCTGGGCGGTTCGCGCGGTGAGCTTCTCGCGCTTTACAAGCGTTGGCTTTTGATAGGGCTTTTTCATCTCACCGTTCCGCAACCGGGCTGCCTTGTGTTCGGTCAAGACAGTGAACGCGCGCGCTTCGGTTGCGTTCCGAACGACGGACTGAGACCTGGACTCGGCGGGCCATGGCGCGCGGGATTGCCATTGCACGGAATTGCGACAGCGCTGCGTCGCGAAAATCTTGGGCAATTTCAGTGAGAGGCGGTTTTCCGTCTCGAACCGACTAGCCCGGACGCGCGCGATGGACCGATGCTGTGGAATTTGCCGATACCAAGTCTGCCTCGGTATCTTCCGATCCCCGTTTGAGGGCCAGCCGGACCACCAGTCCGACGTATCCAACCTGAAGAATGATCATCGCAAGAATGGCCCAGCCGAGCGCCTTCCATACGGAGCCGGTCTCCAGCTCAGCCCAGATTGCGATGATGAACGACGTCGCGAACATGCCCACCAGAAATTGAGGAAAATACATCGGCATCCCACCCCAGTTTGGCGTTTCAGGCGACCCTCAACTCAACCGTTAAAGAGCCCGCCGCCCCATTCGCGGAGCGGCGGGACCCCCCAAATTGCCCCCCGGCTACCGGAGCACGGTCCACCCCGGCATTGCTGACGGTGCAATTGCGATGCCAGGCACAGTGACCCATTACGGGACACCCTGGCTGTTGATGCAAGGCGTCGGCGCCGAATAATATTAACCGTGGCTAATATGCCACCCTGCGGCGCCAGGCACCGAATTGTCAGGGTTGTGGCAGGCGCCAGTCGGGCGCGATGCGAGTAGCGCCACTGAGGTTGCGCGCGACGCTGGCGAACTCAACCCCTCGCCAGCAGCGCCTCGACTTCCTGGAGCGTCGGCATGGAGGGCGCTGTCCCCGGGCGCGTCACCGAAATACCAGCGACGGCGCAGGCAAAGCGCACCGCCTCAAGCGGCTCGATCCCTTTCGCAAGTGCCGCCGCCAGGCCCCCATTGAAGGCATCGCCCGCCCCAGTGGTCTCGACCACCGGGCCGGCATCGACGGCGCCGACATGGTCGGAACGGTCCTTGGTGTGCAGCAGCGCGCCCTTTTCGCCAAGCGTCACGATGACGGTGCCGATCCCCTTCGCCAGCAGATTGTCGGCGGCGCGGCGCGCATCGTCGATCGACGAGACTGTGATGCCGGTCAGTCCTTCGGCCTCGGACTCGTTGGGCGTGACGTAGTCGCAGAGCGTGTAGATACGCTCCGGCAGGCTGGCTGCCGGCGCTGGATTGAGGATCGTCGTCACCCCTGCCCCGCGCGCGACCTCAAGTGCCTTCAATGCTGCGTCGATCGGCTGCTCGAGCTGGGTGACGAAGACACCGGCCGAGCGGATCAGGCCGGCATGCGCCTCTATATCGGCGGGCGAGATCAGCATAGCCGCACCCGGACTGACGATGATGGCGTTGTTGCCGCTGCCCTCTTCCACAAAAATGTAGGCCGCGCCCGTGTAGCTGTCCGGCGTTTCGATTGCGGCGCTTTTCACGCTCGCCGCTTTCCAGGTCTGCCTGGCCATGTCGGCGAAAGCATCGACGCCGAGCCTCGTCAGGAAAGTGACGTCGGCGCCGAGCTTGCCGGCCGCGACCGCCTGATTCGAGCCCTTGCCGCCCGGCCCGAGCTTGAACGAGTTGCCGAGGATCGTCTCGCCCATGCGCGGCTGGCGGTCGGCGCGATAGGCGGTGTCGGCGACGAAGACACCCAGGATAACGATTGGCTTGCCGGCGGCCATCTCCTTACTCCGCGTCCGGCGGAATGACGCCCTTGCGGAAGGCGAAGCAGCCATAGAAGCGGCGTTCGCCTGTCTGGATGACGCAATAGGCCTTCTTGGCGCGCTCGTAGAAGGCGTAGCGTTCGATCGAGATCATCGGCCAACCCTTGCCCTCGGCCGCATCGATCTCCTTCTGCACCTCCTTCTGCACCGGCGGGATCTCGTTCGGCTTGCCGACGATCTCCATTCGGGCGGCCGCGTCGTTGACGAAGCTGTCCAGCGGATAAAGCGACAGCACCGCCTTCGCCACCTCGGCCGCCGGCGCATCGATGCGCAGCAGCTTGCCGAGCACGGTCTGCTTGGCAACCGAGTCGGATGGGAAATTGGTGTCGGCGATGATCAGGTCGTCGCCGTGGCCCATCGCCCGCAGCGCCTGGAGCACGTCGGCATTGAGCAGCGGATTGATCCCTTTGAGCATGGTTTCCTCTTGGAAGTCTGTTTGCGGTCAGAGACGCTTGCCGGTCCCTGCATCGAAGAGATGGACGTGGTCGAGCCGCGGCCTAAGCTTCAACGTATCTCCCGGCTTGAAGTCGTGACGCTCACGAAACAGCGCCACCATCTCGCCCTCGCCGAAGCGCACGAACACCAGCGTCTCCGAGCCTGTCGGCTCGACCACCGAAATCGTGGACGCGACGCCGTCGGGATGGATTTCCAGGTGCTCCGGCCGCACGCCGTAGACGACGGCCTGTCCGTCCTCGGTCTGGATACCGGCTGGCATCGGAAAGGCCGAGCCCGCGATGTCGACCACGGGCTTCTCGCCCTTCTTCACCGTACCCTTGAGCAGGTTCATTGCCGGCGAGCCGATGAAGCCTGCGACGAACAGGTTGGCCGGCCGGTCGAACAATTGCAGCGGCGCCCCGACCTGCTCGATACGGCCGTCGCGCATCACGACGATCTTGTCGGCCATGGTCATGGCCTCGATCTGGTCGTGGGTGACATAGATGGTTGTGGTCTTCAGCCGCTGGTGCAGCTCCTTGATCTCGGTGCGCATCTGCACACGCAGCTTGGCGTCGAGGTTCGAGAGCGGCTCGTCGAACAGGAACACCTGCGGATCTCGCACGATGGCGCGACCCATGGCGACGCGCTGGCGCTGGCCGCCGGAAAGCTGGCGTGGATAGCGCTTCAGATAGGGGGCAAGGTCGAGGATATCGGCAGCCCTTTTGACCCGATCGGCAACCACCGCCGGGTCGGTGCCGCGCAGCTTCAACGCGAAAGCCATGTTCTGCTCCACCGTCTTATGCGGATAGAGTGCGTAGTTCTGGAACACCATGGCGATGTCGCGCTTGGCGGGCGGCAGGTTGTTGACGATACGGTCGCCGATCGAGATCGTTCCGCCCGAGACTGTTTCCAGCCCCGCCACCATTCTCAGCAGCGTGGACTTGCCGCATCCCGAAGGGCCGACCAGCACGACGAACTGGCCGTCGGCGATGTCGACGCTGACCTCATGCAGAACCTTGACGGTTCCGAATGCCTTGGCCACATTGGTGATAGCGACTTGAGCCATCGTCCCCCCTATCTTTTTCGGTGAAGCTAGCCATTGCCAACGGCAAGGGCAAGTCAGTATCTTATAGATAAAAATCCATCCTTGTTGACAAGGTAATCGATTACGCGAATAGTTGCGAGTGCCAATCCGACAGCCGGTCCTTGTCCCGGAAAATCGGATCTCCAGGCGACGCAGGGTGGGGTCCCACGTCCCCCTATGGTATATGAGAACCACAGACGTTTCGGCGTCCGAGATTGGCAATTCATTCACGACTGAGTTCTGGGAGGAACCTTGAGATGAGAGTCGACCTTTACGAAAAACTGGTGCGCGCCGGGGCGACCCGCCGCGAATTGCTGAAGGGCGCTGCCAGCATGGCAGCACTTGCGGCGGCCTCAGGCGCCGGGCTCGGCGCGCTGACCAAACCGGCCGCCGCCGCGGATGATCTGCGCGCGAAACTTCTGCAGATACCGGGCGTCGGCAAGGGCCAGCCGACGGACGCCGACTTCCAGAAGGTCGGCGAGCTTTGCCTGGAAGCGACCAAGGCCAACGTCAAGGAAGGTGAATTCGCCGGTGTCGAGCTCACTTTCATGGGCCTCAACAACCAGAATCTGCACAACGTGCTGTTCCGCGGTTTCCTGAAGCCGTGGGAAGCCTATACCGGCGCCAAGATCAATTGGATCGACCTGGCGCAGGCAGACTACAACCCACGCTTGCAGCAGGCGATTGCTACCAATACAATCGATTTTGACATTGTTGAGATGGGTGCGCCGTTCGAAGGCGATGTCTGCGGCAAGGGTCTCACTTCCGAAATGCCGGACTGGGTCAAGAAGCAGATCGATATGGATGACCTGGTGGCGTATCTCAAGCCGCCGGTCGGTACCTGGAACGGCAAGCAGTATCGCGTGACCGTCGACGGCGATACTCATAATTTCAACTACCGCACCGACGTGTTCTCCGACGCCGATCTGGCGGCAGCCTGGAAAGCCGACACCGGCGACAAGGCAGGCCTGGCGGAATGGGGCGTGCCGAAGACCTGGCAGCAGGTGCAGGCCGTGACCAAGTTCCTCAAGGGCAAGCAGGTGAAAGGCCAGGACGTCTATGGCTACCTCGACGCGCCCAAGCCCTGGGGCGGCTTCGGCTTCTACTTCCTCGGCAGCCGCGCCAGCGCCTATGCCAAGCACCCCGACGACAAGGCATGGCTGTTCGATCCGGACACAATGAAGCCGCGGGTGAATAACCCGGCCTGGGTGCGGGCGATCCAGGATGTGATCGACGCGCTGCCTTCCGAGCCGCAGGATCAAATCAACGCCGACCCGAACCAGACTGCGTTCAGCCAGTTCCTTGGCGGCACAGGTTCGATGGTAGCTTGGTGGGGCGACGTCGGCTCGAACGTCAAGACCAACGACTCCTCGGTCGTCGGCGACGTGACCGGCTTCTCGATCCTGCCGGGATCGGACGACGTCTACAATTCGAAGACCGGCAAGTGGGACAAGCTCGCCAGCGGCCCGAACTATGCGCCGAACTGCGCCTATCTGGGCTGGGGTGTCTATGTCATGGCCCGCGTCGACAGCGACGAGAAGAAGAAGAAGGCGGCATGGTCGGCGGCGGCCCATCTCGGCGGCAAGGACCTGTCGCTCTGGTGCGCGGCGTATCCGTCAGGCTTCCAGCCCTACCGGAACAGCCATTTCAACATTCCGGAATGGGTGGCGGCCGGCTATGACGAGGCCTTCATCACCTCGTATCTGAAGTCGGAGGGCGACTCCTACAACCATCCGAACGCTGCGATCGAGCCGCGCATCCCCGGCATCTTCCAGTACTACAGCGCCGCCGAGGACATCCTGGCCAACACCTTCGCCGGCAAGATGAAGGCGCAGGAAGGTGCTGATGCCATCGCTGCCGCCTGGGAGAAACTGACCGACCAGATCGGCCGCGAGAACCAGATCAAGCTCTACAAAGCCTCGCTCGGCATGTAGGCTATCCCGTGAGAAGTCGCGGCCCGGCGACACCTCGTCGCCGGGCCGTATCTTGACCGGGCTCTGGCCGGTCATTCGGACAAAGAGGCGAAAGGCGTGGCTGAGCAGATTTCGACCGCGAACGCGTGGCCGGCAAATTCCACATCGGCCGATCTGATCCCGCCCGGCCGCAAGCGCCTCGGCTGGGCACTGCTGGCTGCCGCGACGCTCGTGCTGCTGGCGGCGATCGTGATGCAGATCCTCTACAAGACTGAAGTCGACACGGTCGGCTTCTATACCTGGCGCCCCGTGGTCTACGCCTATGTCCTGTGGGGCGTGGCGCTTGGCGCCTGGCAGGTGCTGACACGCGGCGAGGACGGCCAGCGCGCGCTGTTCCTGCTGCCGGCGCTGCTCTTCACCATTGCCATGGTGATCTTCCCGACGCTGTTCGGCTTCTACATCGCGCTGACCGACTGGAACCTCAGCTCGTTCTCGGGCCGGAAATTCAACGGGCTCGAAAATTTTTGGCAGATGCTGGCCGACCCCTACTACCGCAATGCATTGCTCAACATGGTGCTCTACGTGCTCGCGGTTCTGGTCGAATATGTCATCGCCTTCGGACTGGCGCTGCTGCTCAACGCTCAGATCCGCGCCAGGAAATTCTTCCGCGTGGTCTTCCTGCTGCCGCTGATGCTGTCGCCGGTCGCGGTTTCCTGGATGATCGGCAAGTCGCTGATGGAATACCGCTTCGGACCGGCGGCGACGCTGGCCCGGCATCTCGGCTGGGACAATCCCGCTTTCTTCTCCGACCCGGTCATCGCGCGCATCTCGATCATGGTGCTCGACGCCTGGACCTTCATCCCGTTCATGATGATCATGCTGCTCGCCGGCCTGCAGGCCATGTCGCGCGAGGTCATCGAGGCGGCTCGCGTCGATGGCGCAAATACCTGGCAGACCTTCTGGCAGGTAACCTTCCCGCTGATGCTGCCGGTGTCGGTGACCGCGGTGATCCTGCGCATCATCTTCAAGCTCAAGCTTGCCGACATCATCATCACGGTGACGTCCGGCGGCCCTGGCGGCGCCACGGATTCCGTGTCGAGCTTCATCTACCGCGAATATCGCGACCGCTCGAATGTCGGCTACGGCACCATGCTCGCCATGGCCTATCTCGTCATCATCATTGTGTTCGTCACCTGGCTGCTGAAGATCGCCAGCCGCTTCGTGCGCAACGTGAACTGAGCGGCATCATGAACCAGACCACCGACTACACCGTTTCCGAGATCCGCTCGCCGGCGGCCTTCATAACCAGCCGCGCCTTCATCTACGGCGCGCTGGTGTTCTGGTCCTTCGTCTGCCTGTTCCCGATCTACTGGACCATCACCACCTCCTTGAAATCGGCGGTCGACGTCACGCAAGGGCACCTCATCCCCTTTGTCGACTTCCAGCCGGACTGGAAAGGCTGGCGCTCGCTCGGCCTGTCGCCGGATTCGATCTTCCAGACCTCGACCGTGCGCGACGAGTTCCTCAAGCGTTTCATGAACTCGGTCATCACCTCGGTCGGCGCATCGAGCCTCGCCATCATCATTGGCAGCCTCGCCGCCTATGGCCTGACCCGCTACCGCTATCGCTTCGCCTGGTTCAAGAACGAGGACATCTCCTTCTTCTTCCTGTCGCAGCTGATCCTGCCGCCGGTCGTGCTGGCGCTGCCTTTCCTGGTGCTCTACCGCGAAGTGGCCCTGCTCGACACGCGCATCGGGCTTGTGCTCCTCTACACGCTGATGGTGCTGCCGATCGTCATCTGGATCATGCGCGACCAGTTCAACTCTATTCCCGTCGAGCTCGAGGAGGCGGCGCTGGTCGACGGCTTGTCGATCTGGGGCGCCTTCTTCCGCATCGTCATGCCGATCGCGCTTCCCGGCATGGTCGCCGCCTTCATCCTGGCTATGGTGCTCTGCTGGAACGAGTATTTCTTCGCTGCCCTTCTCACCTCGACCGATGCGAAGACCATCCCCGTGATGGTGGCGAGCCAGACCGGCTCGCAAGGCATCAACTGGTGGTCGATGGCAGCCCTTGCCACGGCGGCCATCGCGCCGCTGGCGATCATCGGCATCGCGCTCGAGCGTTATCTCATCATGGGCATGACGGCCGGGTCGGTGAAGTAGCGAGGACTCGACCGACGCCTCACGCATGTCGCCCAAAGCGGGCCGGTTAAAGCATGTCTCTCGAAAGTGGGAACCGGTTTCGGGACAAAGACATGCGTGAAATCAAAAACCTAAAGCGGATGGAGCGAATCTGAAAGATCGCGACGCGCTTTAGTCCGCCGCTATATAGCTTCGGCTGGCGCAAAGAAGCAGTTTTCGTGCTCCTCGGTCGGATGCAAGCAGATGTGAAAGTTGTCATCACCGGAAGGAATGACACTGTCGTAAGGAACGAGATAGCGGTTCTGGTGAGTGACCTTCCGATGGTCTCCCGGCCGCAGGATGATCACGTAGCCATCCGGGCTCGGCGTGACAGTGGTGCTGGGGATACTGCTGCATTCGCCTGTCATTGAATCGCCGTGACAGCAGGCCGGCGGATAAGTCCAGCCACTGCTGGCGCCGTGCGCAAACGCAGAAACATCCTGAAGTTCTGCAGCCGTGGCGACTACGCCTGCAAACGTTGCCACGCGTCGTATCCCGGCCGCGTTCACCGAAAGCCCCTCGGGTTCCGAGCACAATTGGTCCTACAATATATCTTATTCGGACTTGCTAATATATAGGCTGGAGGACTTCCTGATGTCCTCCTTCAAAAAGAACCCGACTAGGCAGATAGCGTCGTCCGCAAATGCTCCAGGATCATGGCGACGCCCTTTTGCCCGAGCTCGGCCGACGCCTCCGGCGCGCCTTTCGTGTACCAGCCGGTATTGTCCGCGAAATGGCCGGCATCCACCGCCTCAGGGCACAGCGCCAGCATCAGCGACGTCTCGCCGATGCCGGCATGGTCGAACGGGTATTTGCCGCTCATCGCGGCCGGCATCAGCGGATGCACCTGTACCCAGTTGAAGACGTTCTCGCCCTGGGCATGGCCGGCATAATAGTCGGCCATCTCGTCGGAGCCCCACCAGCCCTCGCCGCGCTCCTTTTCCAGGAAGCGGAAGATCGCCTGACGGCCAGCGGTCTTGAACGCGAGATCGGTCGGCATGCCGGCAACAAAATTCTCGGTCTGGTGATGGATGATGGCGTGGATGTTGCGGAAACCGATGCGCAGCAAACCGTAGAACAGCTCCTCGGCGAAAGGCGCCAGCACCGGGCCGCCGATCTGCAGCGAGCCGCTGCCTTCCGGCGGCGCCACGGCATAGCTCGCCGCGCCGTAGTAGAAGGGCGGCAGGATGACGATGTCCCTCTCCTTCTCGAACAGTTCCAGCATCTTGATGACGGCGAGCGTATCCATGCCGACCGCCATGTGCTCGCCATGGTATTCGAGCACGCCGAGCGGCAGAGCGACCGGCCAGTTCTCCTCGATCGCCCTGCGGATCTGGTGCGGCAGCATCAGCTCGTAGCGCATGTCCCTACTCCATGTTGGTGTGCCGGGCGCGCATCGCCTCCGGCGTGGCATTGGTCAGCGCCTTGAGCTTCAGCACCATCACCTCGAACAGCAGGAAAAGCGCCCCTTCGAACAGCGAGCCCATCGGCAGCACCGAAGTTTTTGCCGCGCCCTGGTCGCTGGCCATGGTCTGGGCCGGAACGAGCAGCGTGAAGTCGGCGAGCTTCGCCGCGCTGCCGGCCGGCTCGGCGGTCAGCAGCAGCACCTTGGCGCCGGCTGCGCGGGCCGCCCGCATCAAGGCGAGAACGGTGGTGGTCTCGCCCGGCCCGGAACTTGCGAGGAAGACATCGCCTTTGCCCAGCGGCGGCGTGGTCATGTCGCCGACCACCGCGACAGACAGGCCGAGATGGAAGAGCCGCATGGCGAAGCCTTTGACCTGCAGTGCTTCGCGGCCGCAGCCATAGACGACGATCTTGCCGGCGCCGGCAAGCATTTCGCAGGCGGCATCGACCCGGCCGTCATCGACGCGCCTCACCACGGCGCCAAGCTCGTCCAGCGCGGTCTCGAACATCTCCGACCCGGCTTGCGTCATGGCAATTCGTCCTGTCTGCCGAAGGTTGGAAACACTTGATTTTGTTCATGCTATCACCGCGAAAATTCGCGTCCAACGAGCCTCGGCGCTTTTGCTGTGCCACCGGCGTGATAGTGTCATGTCAGACAAATCAATCCGGGACATCGTGAGCTATGAAGACACGGCATTTCGACCGCATCGGCAATGGCGGCATCACCTTCACCGAGCTCGGCTTCGGCACTGCGCCGCTCGGCAACCTCTACCGCGCCGTCTCCGATGAGGACGCCAATGCCACGCTGGAGGCGGCATGGGAGACCGGCTGCCGCTATTTCGACACCGCGCCTCTCTATGGCCTCGGCCTGTCGGAAACCCGGCTCAACCCCTTCCTGCGCGGCAAGAAGCGGGACGACTACGTGCTGTCGAGCAAGGTCGGCCGCATCATGCGCGTCTGCCCGCCCGACCAGCGCACCGGCATCGGCAAGTTCTTCGACACACCGTCGCGCAAGGAAGTCTACGACTACAGCTATGACGGCGTGATGCGTTCCTTCGAGGCTTCTCTGGAGCGTCTCGGCGTCGACCGCATCGACATCCTCTACGTGCACGATGTCGACATCTTCACCCATGGCAGCAAGGAGGCGTCGGACCGGCGCATCGAGGAGTTCATGTCCTCTGGCTATTACGGGTTGCTTTCGCTGCGCGACCAGGGCGTGATCAAGGCCTTCGGCGGCGGCATCAACGAATGGCAGGTCTGCCAGACGCTCGCCGAGCGTGGCGATTTCGACCTCTTCCTGCTTGCTGGCCGCTATACGCTGCTCGAGCAGGAAGCGCTGGAGTCGTTCCTGCCGCTCTGCGAAAAGCGCGGCATCGGCATCGTTCTCGGCGGCCCTTACAATTCCGGCATCCTGGCGACGGGGCCGAAGCCTGGCGCTTTCTACAACTACACCGAGGCGCCAAAGCACGTGCTCGAGCGCGCGGCGCGCATCGAGGGGGTCTGCAAGCGCCATGGCGTGCGGCTGATCGAGGCCGCATTGCAGTTCCCGCTGCAGCATCCATCCGTGATGTCGGTGATCCCCGGCGGCCAGCGCCCAGCCGAGGTCGAAAACAACCGCGCGCTGCTCGACGTCAAGATCCCGGCGGCCCTGTGGGCGGATCTCAAGCAGGAAGGCCTGATGCGCGCCGACGCGCCGACCGCCTGACTGCAGATATCCTGCCGCCGCAGGGCGCACCAAAAGAAAAGCCGGGCGAGCCCGGCTTTTCTGGCTTTTCTGATAAAGAAAAAGGTCTTAGTTGACCGCGTCCTTGAGGCCCTTGCCGGCAGAAAACTTCGGCACGGTGCGCGCCGGAATCTTCACTTCCGCGCCGGTCTGCGGGTTGCGGCCGGTCGAAGCAGCGCGTTTTGACACGGTGAAATTTCCGAAGCCGACAAGCCGGACATCGCCGCCCTTCTTCAGTTCGCCAGTGATCACGGAGAACACCGCATCGACGGCGGACTGCGCATCAGCCTTCGAAATGCTTGCGGAGTCGGCGACGGCGGACACCAGTTCGTTCTTGTTCATCAAAATTCCCTTCCATGAGAAAACCGGAACTACGACTCATCCGGCAGGAAACGGACTTTAGAAAGAAGCGTTGAGGAACCCAAGCCGAAAACCGCAGAATTCCGGGCTTTTTTGCACTTTTTCGGAGATTTTTCACATGAAAAAGCCGGGCTGGAAGCCCGGCTCTCTCTTTGTGCGCTGCAATGTTAGAACATTCTAATGAGCGAGCGATTTCCCGGCATCGTCGCCGGCATCCACCCCGGTTGGCGGAACCACCGGCTCCACCCACTCGATCGGCTCCGGCATCCTGACCAGCGCGTGCGCAAGCACCTCGCCGACCCGCGACACCGGAACGATCTCCATGCCGTTCTTCACATTGTCCGGAATCTCCGCCAGATCCTTGACGTTTTCTTCCGGGATCAGCACCTTCTTGATGCCGCCGCGCAATGCGGCAAGCAGCTTCTCCTTCAGACCGCCGATCGGCAAGATGCGGCCGCGCAGCGTTATCTCACCTGTCATCGCCACATCAGCCCGGATCGGAATGCCCGTCAGGACCGAGACGATGGCCGTGGCCATGGCAGCACCTGCAGACGGACCATCCTTCGGCGTGGCGCCTTCCGGCAAGTGCACATGGATGTCGCGCTTGTCGAACAGCGGCGGCTCGATTCCGAAATCGATGGCGCGCGAGCGGACGTAAGAAGCCGCCGCCGAGATCGATTCCTTCATCACGTCGCGCAGATTGCCGGTCACCGTCATGCGGCCCTTGCCGGGCATCATGACGCCTTCGACCGTCAGCAGCTCGCCGCCCACTTCCGTCCAGGCGAGACCGGTGACCACACCGACCTGATCGTCAGCCTCGACCTGACCGAAGCGGAAGCGCGGAACGCCGAGATAGTCGGCAAGGTTGTCTGCCGTGATCTTCACCGTTTTCTTCTTCGTCTTCAGGATCTCGGTCACCGCCTTGCGCCCGAGCTTCATCAGCTCGCGCTCCAGGCTGCGCACGCCGGCTTCCCTTGTGTAGGTCTGGATGATGCCGCGGATCGCGTCCTCGCCGACTGAGAATTCGTTCGGCTGCAGGGCGTGGTCGCGGATCACCTTGGGCATCAGGTGCCGCTTGGCGATCTCGATCTTCTCGTCCTCGGTGTAGCCGGCGATACGAATGATCTCCATGCGGTCCATCAGGGGCGCAGGGATGTTCAGCGTGTTCGCCGTCGTCACGAACATCACGCTCGACAGGTCGTATTCGACCTCGAGGTAATGGTCCATGAACGTCGAGTTCTGCTCCGGATCGAGCACCTCGAGCAGGGCCGACGACGGGTCGCCGCGGAAGTCCTGGCCCATCTTGTCGATCTCGTCGAGCAGGAAGAGCGGATTGGACTTCTTGGCCTTCTTCATCGACTGGATGACCTTGCCGGGCATCGAGCCGATATAGGTCCGCCTGTGGCCGCGGATCTCGGCCTCGTCACGCACGCCGCCGAGCGCCATGCGGATGAACTCGCGGCCGGTCGCCTTGGCGATCGACTTGCCGAGCGAGGTCTTGCCGACGCCGGGCGGGCCGACGAGGCACAGGATCGGCCCCTTCAGCTTCTTCTGGCGGCTCTGCACGGCGAGATACTCGACGATGCGCTCCTTGACCTTGTCGAGGCCGAAATGGTCGGCGTCGAGCACGTCCTGCGCGAAAGCGAGGTCCTGCTTGACCTTGGAGTTCTTGCCCCACGGGATCGACAGCAGCCAGTCGAGATAGTTGCGCACGACGGTGGACTCAGCCGACATCGGCGACATCGACCGCAGCTTCTTCAACTCGGCTTCCGCCTTCTCGCGGGCCTCCTTGGAGAGCTTGGTCTTCTTGATGCGCGCCTCGATCTCGGCGGCCTCGTCGCGGCCGTCCTCGCCCTCGCCGAGCTCCTTCTGGATCGCCTTCATCTGCTCGTTGAGGTAGTACTCGCGCTGCGTCTTCTCCATCTGGCGCTTGACTCTGCTGCGGATGCGCTTCTCCACCTGCAGCACGGAGATCTCGGCTTCCATGAAGCCCATCGCCTTCTCGAGACGCTCCTTGATGGAGAGCGTGGCGAGCATTTCCTGCTTCTCGGGAATCTTGATGGCGAGATGCGAGGCAACAGTGTCGGCGAGCTTCGAGTAATCGTCGATCTGGCTGGCCGCGCCAACCACTTCGGGCGAGATCTTCTTGTTCAGCTTGACGTAGTTTTCGAAGTCGGTGACGACCGAACGGGCAAGCGCTTCGATCTCGACCTCCTCCTCCTCCGGCTCGACCAGCGCGGTGGCGCGGGCTTCGTGGAAGTCGGCACGGTCGGTGAACGAGACGATCTTGGCGCGCGAGGCGCCCTCGACCAGGACCTTCACGGTGCCATCGGGAAGCTTGAGGAGCTGCAGCACATTGGCGAGCGTGCCGATGTCGAAAATGGCATCGGGCTCAGGATCGTCGTCGGCTGCATTCATCTGGGTGGCAAGCAGGATCTGCTTTTCCTGACCCATCACTTCTTCCAGCGCCTTGATCGACTTTTCGCGCCCGACAAAGAGCGGGACGATCATGTGCGGGAACACGACGATATCGCGCAGTGGGAGGACTGCGAAAACGCCGTCGCCGGAAGCCTTGGATATCTTGGCCATTGTCCAACCTTTCATGTCGCGGACGCTAATTGAGCCAACCGCGAATCTCATATTAACGACCGAGCGTCGTTCCGCCTACCACCGTTTGTGACGGGAGTTTTACAGCACAGAATTCGGCGCTTCGGCCTTCCGCTGTTAGGTGGATGCGGGCGGAGCAAAGATCAAGGGTTAACATAGTCCGCTCATCCACTCCGTCACCTGCCGATACCCCCTTCACAGCAAAACGGCGCCACGCGGGCGCCGTTCCATGAAAAAATGTCGAGTCAGCTGCCATGTCAGGCGCTGACGTTGCCCTTCTTTTCCTTCTGCTCGGAATAGATATAGAGCGGCCTGGCATTGCCCGAGACCACCTCTTCCGAGATCACCACCTCGCGCACGCCTTCCAGCGCAGGCAGCTCGAACATGGTGTCGAGCAGGATCGCTTCCATGATCGAGCGCAGGCCGCGCGCGCCGGTCTTGCGCTCGATGGCGCGCTTGGCGATCGCCGAAAGCGCGTTCTCGTGGAAGGTCAGGTCGACATTCTCCATCTCGAACAGCCGCTGATACTGCTTGACCAGCGCGTTCTTCGGCTCGGTCAGGATCTGGATCAGCGCCGGCTCGTCGAGGTCCTCGAGCGTCGCCAGCACAGGCAGACGGCCGACGAATTCGGGGATCAGGCCGAATTTCAACAGATCCTCCGGCTCGACCTGGCGGAACAGGTCGCCGGTGCGGCGATCCTCGGGCGAGGCCACCGTGGCGCCGAAACCGATCGAGGTCTTGCGGCCGCGATCCGAGATGATCTTGTCGAGGCCGGCAAAGGCGCCGCCGCAGATGAACAGGATGTTGGCGGTGTCGACCTGCAGGAACTCCTGCTGCGGATGCTTGCGGCCGCCCTGCGGCGGCACGGAAGCGACCGTGCCTTCCATGATCTTCAAGAGCGCCTGCTGCACGCCCTCGCCCGACACGTCGCGGGTGATCGAGGGGTTGTCGGACTTGCGCGAGATCTTGTCGATCTCGTCGATATAGACGATGCCGCGCTGGGCGCGCTCGACATTGTAGTCGGCCGACTGCAACAGCTTCAGGATGATGTTCTCGACATCCTCGCCGACATAGCCGGCTTCGGTGAGCGTCGTGGCGTCGGCCATGGTGAAGGGCACATCGATGATGCGGGCCAGCGTCTGCGCCAGCAGCGTCTTGCCGCAGCCGGTCGGGCCGATCAGCAGGATGTTCGACTTCGCCAGCTCGACGTCGTTGTTCTTGCCTGCATGCGCAAGACGCTTGTAGTGGTTATGGACGGCTACCGACAGCACCCGCTTGGCGTAGGGCTGACCGATGACATAGTCGTCGAGGACCTTGAGGATCTCCTGCGGGGTCGGCACGCCCTCGCGCGACTTCACCATCGAGGTCTTGTTCTCCTCGCGGATGATGTCCATGCAGAGCTCGACGCATTCGTCGCAGATGAAAACCGTCGGACCGGCAATCAGCTTGCGCACTTCGTGCTGGCTTTTGCCGCAAAACGAGCAATAGAGCGTGTTCTTTGAATCACCGCCGTTGTTGCTGACCTTGCTCATTTTTCTGTCCTTTCACCGCCTGCCTGCCGATGGTCCGGCTGCATGGGCGTCTCACCAATCTATCGCGGGAATCCGCCACCGCCAGTGTTCCGGCTCACACAGCGCATTCCGTACGAAACCCAAATCAGAAAACGCGACAATGATTCGCAGCAACCCCATGCAAAGCTAAGCCGTCGAAAATCAACATAGCCTTAACGTAGGCAATCCCGACCTTTGAGGGAACAGGCAATTGTGGCCGAAATGCCGCAAGCTGCGCCAAAAGCGCGTTATCCCGCCATTCAGCTGCCAATCAGGGCCTACGCAGCGGCGGTTTCGCCCAGCTCGCGCGTCGTGATGACCTTGTCGATCAGACCAAAGTCCTTGGCCTCGTCGGCGGTCATGAAGTGGTCGCGGTCGAGCGTCCGCTCGATCTCGTCATAGCTCTTGCCGGTGTGCTTGACATAGACCTCGTTCAAGCGGCGCTTCAGCTTGATGATGTCCTGCGCATGACGTTCGATGTCCGACGCCTGACCCTGGAAGCCGCCGGACGGCTGATGGACCATGATGCGGGCGTTCGGCGTGGCAAAGCGCATATCCTTGTGGCCGGCGCACAGCAGCAGCGAGCCCATCGAGGCCGCCTGGCCGATGCAGAGCGTCGACACCGCCGGCTTGATGAACTGCATGGTGTCGTAGATCGCCATTCCCGAGGTTACGACACCGCCCGGCGAGTTGATGTAGAGGTTGATTTCCTTCTTGGGGTTCTCCGCCTCGAGGAACAAAAGCTGTGCACAAACCAGCGTCGCCATGCCGTCTTCGACCGGGCCGGTGATGAAGATGATGCGTTCCTTCAAGAGGCGGGAGAAGATGTCGTAGGCGCGCTCGCCGCGATTGGTCTGTTCGACCACCATCGGAACGAGGTTCATGTAGGTTTCGACGGGGTTCTTCATGGACTACCCTTATTGGATGGATTCCGGCGCCATTAAATATGAGAAATTGGGCGGAATCGGTTCTGGATCGTTAGGTCCTAAATAGGATGTCGGCTCACCCTAGCGCAAGGCCGCCCCTCCTAGCCATCTGGTTAAGTCGAATCAAGCGCCTCGGCCCAACGAATGCCGGCGGTTGCGCCTGAAAAATATCCGAGATCGGAGAGCGTGACGCCAAGGTAGCGGTTTCTTAACTGCACCGCTTAACGACAAGCCCCGAAATCTCTGTCCGGCGGCGGACCTTCCTATACACTCCTGCGTTGAACCGGCATCCTTTTTCAATGGGGGGAATGTCATGTTTTACAAGAGTTCCGCATCGCTCGCCGCAGTCGCGATGCTTACCACCGTGTCGCAAGCCGCGGCCGGTGGCCGCGCGCTCGAATGCTATGAGCCAGTGCGCCGGCCGGCGCTTTACAATACCGTCTACGAGGACGTGATGGTGAGCTCCGGCGGCCAGATCGTCGACTACGACCCACCGATCTACGGCACGAGCGAAAGCCTGGAGCAGATCGCCCCGCCCCGCGTCACCTACGAGGTGGTGCCTGCCGTAACCCGCACCGTCTATCACACGGTCAAGGTGGACGATGGCGGCTACGCCTGGGAATGGCGCGTCATCCATGGCCGCAAGGTGCGGTGCAAGGTGTGGCGCAAGGCCCGCTACGCGCGGGTCGCCGAAACCGTGATCGTCGAGCCGGAGCGCGTCCGGCGCGTCGTCCTTCCGGCGGAATATGAAGGCGTTGCCCGCGAGGTGCTGGTGCGGCCTGAGCGGCGGCGCATCGCGGAAATCCCGCCCTCATACCGGACGGTAGCGCGTCGCGTGGTGGTGCGGGAAGGCTCGACCAGCTGGCGGCGGGTGCATATCCCGCGGCACTGCGTGGATTAAAGCATGTCTCCCGAAAGTGGGCCCGGTTTCGGGACGAAGACATGCTTAAAATCAAGAACCTTAAAGCGACGTCCGGGTCGCTCGTCGCGCCCGGACGAAAATATTCCGGCTTAGCTGAGGTCGATGTCGAGGATCGCCATCGAGAAATTGTAGTCGCCGTCGTCCTCGTCCTTGAAGACGATGCCGAGGAACTCGTCGCCGACATAGACCTCGGCCGAGTCCTCCTTGCGTGGACGCGCCTTCACCTGCAGCTTGGGATTCTGGAAGACGCGCTTGAAATAGGCGTCCAGCTTTCTGATCTCGTCGGGCTTCAAAGTCTTCTCCGAATAGGGCTGTTCGTTGGGACGCGCTTCTGACACGCCGACGATGGCGATGTAAAGGCAAGCGGACAGGATAACACGGGACAGCCGGCACGTGAAACGGCAGCCGGAATCCGGCCGCCACCGATGACGGCCGAATTCAGATGTCGAAGCTGACGACGTGGTCCATCGTCTGCGAGGGCAGGAGCTGGTCCATCTGCCGCGAAGGCTGGTCGCAGCCGGTCTCGCCGACGACACGCGCCGGCACGCCGGCGACCGTCTTGTTGTGCGGCACGGGCGACAGCACGACCGAACCGGCCGCGATCTTCGAGCAGTGGCCGATCTCGATATTGCCGAGGATCTTGGCGCCGGCCCCGATCAGCACGCCGCGGCGGATCTTCGGATGACGGTCGCCGCTGGCCTTGCCGGTGCCGCCAAGCGTCACGCCATGCAGGATCGAGACATCGTCCTCGATCACGGCCGTCTGACCGACGACCAGGCCGGTGGCGTGGTCGAGGAAGATGCCCTTGCCGATGCGGGCGGCCGGATTGATGTCGGTCTGGAACACGGAGGACGAGCGGCTCTGCAGATAGAGCGCAAAGTCCCTGCGGCCCTGGTTCCAGAGCCAGTGCGCCAGCCGGTGCGTCTGGATGGCATGGAAACCCTTGAAATAGAGCACCGGCATGATGAAGCGGTCGCAGGCCGGGTCGCGATCATAATAGGCCTGGATGTCGACGCGCACCGTCGAGCTCCACTCCGGATCGTCGGCAAGCATCGCCTTGAAGGTCTGCCGGATGAGGTCGGAGCCGATATCCTGATGCGCCAGGCGCTCGGCCAGCCGGTGGATCACCGCTTCCTCCAGGCTCTCCTGGTTGAGGATGGTGGAATAGAGGAAGGCGGCAAGCAGCGGATCGCGGTTCACCGCTTCCATCGCCTCATCGCGGATCGAACGCCAAATCGGGTCGACCGGCTGCACCATGCTGGGGCGGGCTATCGTAACGCTGTTCATCGGCGGTCTCCGGCCTGCTCATTCATCCGGCGGCACATATAGGCCAGATCATAGCACGGTTGAACTCAATTTTCCTTAGTGCTTTGTCAAATGGACTTGGTTCACCGATATTCAAGCGCCGATGGAAAACGAACCCTTGATCGACGATGCGCTCAAAACCGAGCTTTCCGCGCTCTATCAGGCCGGGGACCGGCACTATCACAGCCTCGCCCATATCGAGGCCATGCTGGCGCTGGCCGGAGAATACCGGCGCTTGCTCCATGACCCGGAGGCCGTCAAGGCTGCGATCTGGTTCCACGACGCGATCTATGACAGCCGCGCCAAGGACAACGAGGCGAAAAGCGCTGATCTGGCGAAGAAAAAGCTCGCCGGGCGCGCCAGTCCCGATCGCATCGCCCGCATCGCGGCGATGATCAATGCCACCGCCACGCACCAACTGCCGCCGCTCAGCGATGAGAAAGCCGCCAATGACACAGCTCTCCTCCTCGACATGGACCTTGCGATCCTTGGCGCCGAGCCGGACGCCTTCGATGCCTACGAAAAGGCCGTCCGACGAGAACATGGCTGGGTCGAGGAGCCGATGTGGCGCGCCGGCCGCGCCGCGGTGCTCAAGAGCTTCCTCGCTCGCCCGCACATTTTCCATACGGCCGAATTCCGGCAGCGTTTCGAGGCCAAGGCGAGGCAGAACCTGGAAAGGTCACTGGCCACGCTCCAAGCTGGATAAAGCGCTCAAAGCGGATTTTCGGCGTAGAACTCCAGCACGCGCTGCTTGAAGCGCTTGTCGCCGACGGCAAGCATGTGGTCACGGCCCTCGATGTGAAAGGCTTTTGCGTTCGGCATCAGTGCGGCCAGTTCGTCGGCCGAGCCGGCGATGTCGTCTCTAGTCCCGACGGCGATCAAGGCCGGCTGGGCAATGCGCGCGACATCGTCCTCGCTCATAGATGCGCGCGAACCGAGGATGCAGACGGCGAGCGCCCGGCGGTCGCTACGCGTCTGGTCGGCGAAAGCGCGAAACGAACGGCCGCGCGCATGGCTGATCGTACCGGGGTCCTCGGCCAGAAGCGCATCGGCGATCGGGTCCCAATCGCCGACGCCGTCGACAAGGCCGATGCCGAGGCCGCCGAACACCAGCGTCGCCACCTTGTCCGGGTTGGACAACGCCATGAATGCGGATACCCGCGCGCCCATCGAATAGCCCATGACATGGGCGCGTTCGATGCCGAGATGATCGAGCAGCGCGGCTGCGTCCGAGGCCATCTTGGCTGGCGTGTAGTCGGCCTCGTCGTAGCTTTTCGACGAGGAGCCATGGCCGCGATTGTCGAAGGCGATGGCGCGGTACCCGGCGTCGTTCAGCGTCTTGAACCAGCCGGGCGAGACCCAATTGACGTAGTGGCTGGAGGCGAAGCCGTGGATCATCAGCACCGGATCGCCCTCTCCGGACGCCGGCTGGCGATCGAGATAGGCAAGTTCGAAGCCGTCGTGGGAAAAATATTGCATCGGCGCTGCCGCAGTCAGTTGGAATCGGCGCCCGAGGCGATCGCAGGGTGGCGCAAGAGGTCGCCATCCTTGAGACCGTCCTTCGCGGCCGTTCCCGCCTTCAGCTCGAGCACGAAGCTCACCGGCTGTCCGGGCGAGATGATCGCCTCCGATTCCGGTTCGCCGCGCCTGATGGCCTTGATCCTGCCGTCCTGGCCGATGAAGACCAGGTCGAGCGGCATCGGGGTGTTCTTCATCCAGAAATTCACCTCGCCAGGCCTCTCGAACACGAAGAGCATGCCGTGATCGTCGGCCATGTCCTTGCGAAACATCAGCCCGGCCTCGCGCTCTTCGGACGTGTCGGCGATCTCGATGGAGAAAGAATGCTTGCCGGAGCCGGTCACCGCGACCAGCGGCGTCGGATCGACCTGCAGCATCATGGCCTGGCCGTCCGCCGAGCTCGGGTTCGAGGTGCCGAAATAGGAAGCCAAAACGATGGCGACGCAAAGCGCGCCTGCAGTCAGCCAGTTGCGATGAGCCATATGATACCTCGTCCAGATCTCGTCCTAGACCATGATCCACGCGAGTGGAACCGGTTTTCGGACAAGATTGGCCTCGCGGGGAGATAAGACTTTCCAGACGGCGTCTGGAAAGTCCCAAGATCTGTTGAGAGTCCTTAGTGCGAGACCGGCAAGGTGCCCATATCGGGGTGAATTTCGGCGGCCATAAGGCCTTTGTCGCCGCGCCCGAAGCGGACCAGAACGACCTGACCGGGCCTCAGTTCGGTGATGCCGTAGCGGCGCAGCGTCTCCATGTGGACGAAGATGTCCTCGGTGCCCTCGCCCCTGGTCAGGAAGCCGAAGCCCTTGGTGCGGTTGAACCACTTCACCAACGCCCGCTCTAGCCCGCTCTCAGCCGTCACGGTGACATGCGTGCGCTGCTCCTGCTCCGCCGGATGCACCGCCGTCGAAGCATCCATGGAAAGAACGCGGAAAGCCTGCAGGCCGCGATCGCCCTGCTTGACGAGGCAGACGACGCGCGCGCCTTCCAGCGCGGTCTGGAAGCCGTCCCTTCGAAGACAAGTTACATGGAGGAGAATATCACCCGAGACGCCGTCGTCCGGAAGAATGAAGCCGTAGCCCTTTGCCACGTCGAACCATTTGATAGCGCCGGCGATTTCGACAAGCTCGGCGGTCTCGCCGCCACTGTCTCGCGTCAAGGCGTCGTCAAGGCTTCCGTCCCGCCTCATGAAAGAGGCTTTTTCCCCCATAAGAATGCCCCCTTTTCCAACTGCAACCACAACTGATTCTTGCCAAGAGATTAACACCGCGGCTTCCGGGGTGTGCAAGACCTGACGTGCCTTTTTTCACTGTTGAACACCGGAAAGCCGCAATTGTTGTTTGCCGGCGCTGCCGGATACGCAATAGCACGGCCTGAAATCGGCCGCTCCGTCCGTTTTGTCGGACGATTGCCCTTTGGCGGAGCGGCTCCTATGGTGCGCCGCAACGCAACGCATCGAGGAAACCGATATGCGCTATCTCCACACCATGGTCCGCATCGCCGACATCGATCGATCGCTCGATTTCTACTGCAACAAGCTCGGCCTCAAGGAAGTGCGTCGCTACGAGAACGAGCAGGGGCGCTACACGCTGATCTTCCTCGCTGCGTCAGAAGACGAGCAGACCGGCATCTCCGAGAAGGCGCCGCTGGTCGAGCTGACCTACAATTGGGATCCGGAAGAGTATAAGGGCGGCCGCAATTTCGGCCACCTCGCCTATGAGGTCGACGACATCTACGCCACCTGTCAGAAGCTGATGGACAACGGCGTGACCATCAACCGGCCGCCACGCGACGGCAACATGGCCTTCATTCGCTCGCCGGACGGCATCTCGATCGAGCTCTTGCAGAAAGGCCCGGCAAAGGCCAAGGCCGAGCCGTGGGCCTCGATGCAGAACAGGGGAAGCTGGTAGGCCGCTCGCTGCAATTTGACCGGCAATCTTATGGCGTTTGGCAGGAGGCTGCCTATCTATCTGGTTATGGCGCCAGCCTGGAGGGGCTGGCGTTTTTCTTGATCCGCCAGGAGAATTTCATGCCGACCAGCCGCGCCGACGTCGCCACGGAACACGCCAGCCGCTATCTGCAGCAGCTCTGCAAGCACTGGGCGCACAAGTTCCCGGTCGAGTTCGATCCGCATCACGGCGCCATTCAGCTCTCGCTCGGCCGCACCGTCATGGATGCCGACGACAAGGCCCTCCACATCGCGGTCGCCGCTGATGACGCTGCCGCGCTCGAGCGGCTGGAAACCGTCGTCGCCGACCACATCAAGCGCTTCGCCTTCCGCGAGGAACTGACCTTCGACTGGCAGAAGGCCGCCTAATGCATGTCGCCCAGAAGTGTGCAGCGGTTCTGGGGCAACGACATGCATCAAACAAAGCGCGTCGCCTGAATCCGTTTCAACGCGACGCGCTTTAAGCATATTGAGATTCAGCCGCCGGCCTTGCCCGCCATTTCGAGCAAGGCAAGCACGCTGCGCCAGTTGCGCGCCGTGCTCGGTACCTTGAGCGCGCGCGGGATGAGGTTGGCGAACACCGACTTGCCGAGTCCGTCCGGCGCATGCAGGTAAAGCACGTCTTCCTTGATCTCGAAGCGCTCCGGGCCGGTGCACTTTTCCGCAAGCCGCTTGGTCTCTTCCGCGGTCGGCTCGCGCTCCAGCGCATAGGCATGCAGCTTGGTCGGCTCGCCGGCAACCTCCGGATAGGGATTGTCCTTCACCAGCCGCTCGAACCAGCCGACATCGCGCACCATGATGCGGGAGTTAAAGCCCCACTTCTTCTCGAAGGCCGCTTCAAGCTGCTTCGTCAGCCAGGCTGCATCGCCCTTCTCTGCCCGAAACACCACATTGCCGCTTTGCACATAGGTCGCGACGTCGGTGAACCCCAACTCCTCGAAGAACGACCTCAGTTCCGCCATCTTGACGATGCGGTTGCCGCCGACATTGATGCCGGAAAACAGCGCGACGAAGACCGTCCCTTTTTCGCTCCTTTTTGGCCCGCTCATATGATGAACCCCGCCAGCGTCTCGTTGTCGGTGATGTCCTGATATTGCACGCCTTCGGCGTCGAAATTGGCTTTCAGGAGATCGAAATTGCGCCGGTCCTTGGTCTCGATGCCGATCAGCACCGAGCCGAAATTGCGCGCCGACTTCTTGAGGTATTCGAAGCGCGCGATGTCATCGTCCGGGCCGAGCATTTCGAGGAAATCGCGCAGCGCGCCCGGCCGCTGCGGGAAGCGGATGACAAAATACTTCTTGAGACCCTCGAAGCGCAGCGCGCGCTCCTTCACGTCCGGCAGGCGCTCGAAATCGAAATTGCCGCCGGAGACGACGGCGACAATGGTCTTGCCCCTGATCTCCTTGCGCGAAAAATCCTTGAGCGCGTCGATGGCCAGCGCGCCGGCCGGCTCCAGCACCACGCCCTCGACATTGAGCATCTCGATCATCGTCGCGCAGAGCCGGTTTTCCGGGACGAGACGTACCGTATCGGCGGTGAATTCCTTGAGATGGCGCAGCGGCTCACGGCCGATCTCGGCCACCGCGGCGCCGTCGACGAAATTGTCGACCTTGGCGAGCCTGACCCGCTTGCCGCCGGAAAGACTCTCGCTGAGGCTCGGCGCGCCCGCCGGCTCGCAGAACACGAAGCGCGTGTCGCGGTGCTGGTCGGCGAAATAGTGCGTCACTCCGGCAGCCAGGCCGCCGCCGCCCACCGGCAGCATGACGATGTCGGGCACGCGCCCGCCTGGCATCTGGGCCGCGATCTCATAGGCGACCGTCGCCTGGCCCTCGATGATGTCCTTGTGGTCGAAGGGCGGCACCATATGCGCGCCGGCGGCCTCGGTGAATTCAAAGGCGGCGCGGTAGCAATCGTCGAAGAAGTCGCCGACCAGCCTGATCTCGACGAAATCGCCGCCGAACAGCCGCGTCTTGTCGATCTTCTGCTGCGGCGTCGTCACCGGCATGAACACGACGCCCTTCTTGCCAAAGTGGCGGCAGACGAAGGCGAAGCCCTGCGCATGATTGCCGGCCGAGGCGCAGACGAACAGCTCGGCATTGTTGCCGGCGGCGAGCGCCTTGCGAAAGAAATTGAAGGCGCCCCTGATCTTGTATGAGCGAACCGGCGTCAGATCCTCGCGCTTTAGAAGAATGCGGGCGCCGGTCTTCTTCGACAGATAATCGTTCTCCTGCAGCGGCGTTTCCGGAAATATCCCACGGATCGCCTCGGCAGCGGCGATGACGCGGGAAGAAAAACTGTTCATAAGCCAACCGCCCTCGGATTGCATGGCGCGAAACGCTGCCTATCGCACAAATCGACGCCTGCGGCCACCGATGCGGCGGCACGGCATATCCTGGCTTTCGCGCAACAGTGCCAAGGCCGTCGTCAACCGCTGAGCAAGTTTCCGCTGGACACGACTTACTTCCGCCGCACTTCGCCTGTCCGGGAGGTTTCGCGGAGGTGGATGACCAATTGCGGCCGGAGTGGATTTGTTCGACGTGCATGTGAAGACGCTTTTGATCATTGCCCTGGCACTGTTGACGGCAGGCTGCGCGGGGCGCCAGACGCAGGAAATCCTCGGCAGCGTCGTCGTGCCGACGACCGCGACCGAGATCGCCGGCAACCATTCGATCTTCATCACCACCACACGCAAGCGCTCCGACGACCCGAACAAGGTTTTTGACGGCGAGCGCTCGGCGACGCTCAACTATGCCCGTGTCAACGTCACCGTGCCGCCGGTCCACCAGACCGGCCAGATCGAGCGGCGCTCGCGCGGCAAGTCCAACGACCCGACCAAATATTTCATGGCCTCCGAGGTTGTCGGCTACGACACGCAGCCCAAATTCGCCAGCGCGCTCAACGCCGACATCGACGCCCGCGGCGGCCGCGTCATGGTCTTCGTCCACGGTTACAACACCGGCTTCGACGATGCCGTCTACAGGCTGACCCAGATCGTCCACGATTCCGGTTATCCCGGCACGCCGGTGCTGTTTTCCTGGGCTTCGGGAGCCAAGACCACGGACTATGTCTATGACAAGGAAAGCGCTGCCGCCGCCCGCGACCAGCTGGAGGTGACGCTGAGAATGCTCGCGCAAACCGGTGCGCGGCGTATCGACATCGTCGCGCATTCGATGGGAACCTGGGTGACGATGGAAACGCTGCGTCAGCTCGCCATCACCGGCGACCGCGATCTCAGCGGCAAGCTCGGCGACGTCGTTCTGGCCTCGCCGGACATCGATGTCGACGTCTTCAAGAGCCAGATGCGCCGCTACGGCAAGCCCGACAAGCCCTTCATCCTGCTTCTGTCGGACGACGACCGGGCGCTGAGGCTCTCCGGCCTGATTGCCGGTTCGCGGCCGCGTGTTGGCGACTACAGGGACGCGGCCGATCTCGCTTCCTATGGCGTCACAGTGGTCGACCTCTCCAAGGAGAAGGGCAGCGACAGCTTCAACCACACCAAATTCGCCGACAACCCGGTGCTGGTGAAGATGATCGGCCAGCGGCTGCGCGAGGACGACGGTTTTGCCAGCGACCGCGACGTCACCGACCGCATCAGTCAGCTCGCCACCCAGTAACCGTGTTGACGTGGTTGCCGCCCTGCATCGACTTTGAACTGGACCGGGCCGCCCTATGGCTTTATCGAAATAGCCGGAGAGGTTTGCCGCCCTTGGGGGACCCCGGGTGATCGTGCGTTCGAAGATCGTTCTTGGCCTTGCCTTTGCGCTCGCCCTGACGGGCTGCGCCGGCGGTAATACGCATGATCTTCTGACCAGGAAGAGGGTAGCGGTACCGGCATCCGATATTGCCGCCACCCATGAAATCTTCGTCGCCACGACCCGCCAGCAGGCGACCAAGGACCCGCGGCAGGTCTTCGACGGCGACCGTTCGCTGACCACCAGCTACGCCCGTGTCGATGTCACGGTTCCAAAAATCCATCAGCTCGGCGCGATCGAGCGCGCAAAGGGATCGGCCGACAGCAATCCGGCCAAGCAGTTCACCGCGACCGACGTCGTCCACTATGGAGACGCCTCGCAATTCGCCAAGGCGGTCGGCGCCGACATCTCCATGCGCGGCAACCGCGCCCTGGTGTTCGTGCATGGTTTCAACAACGGCTTCGATGACGGCGTCTACCGGCTGACGCAGATCGCGCATGACACGAACTACCCCGGCACGCCGGTACTGTTCTCCTGGGCCTCGAGCGGCAAGACGACCGGCTACATCTATGACAAGGACAGCTCCACCGCCGCGCGCGACGATCTCGAGGCGACGCTGAGGATGCTTGCCAAGTCGCGCGCCAAAAGCATCGACATTATCGCCCACTCGATGGGCACCTGGCTGACGATGGAAGCGCTGCGGCAGCTCGCCATCACCGGTGACCGCGATCTCAACGGCAAGCTCGGCTACGTCATCCTCGCCTCGCCCGACATCGACGTCGACGTGTTCAAGAAGCAGATGATCCGCTACGGCAAGCCCGACAAGCCGTTCGCCATCCTGCTTTCCGCCGACGATCGCGCGCTTAAACTGTCCAGCCTGATCTCCGGCGACAAGCCGCGCGTCGGCGACTATGGCAATGCGGCCGACCTCGCCAGCTACGGCGTGTCCGTGGTCGACCTCAGCCAGACCAAGGGCGGCGACCGCCTGAACCACGCCAAGTTCGCCGACAATCCGATCCTCGTGCAATTGCTCGGCAACCGGCTGCGCACGCCTGCCGGCCTTGCCTCCGACGAGCCCGACCCCGCACAGCTCAACAATATCGGCCAGGGTCTCGGCAAAGCGGTCGGCTCCGTCGCCGAGGTTGTCATCACCACGCCGTTCAAGGTGCTGACCATCGCCACCGGCGGCTAACGACAGGGCGCTTCAAACAAATAGATCGACTTTCTGGAATGTCGTCACGTCGACCAGGCCTACATCGGAAATCCTGAGTTCCGGAATGACCACCAGCGCCAGCAGCGAATGCTGCATATAGGCGTTGTTGAGCGAGCAGCCGACCTTGCGCATTGCTTCCGTCAGTTGCTCCGCCTTGGCGGCGACGATCTCGGCGCGTTCGTCCGACATCAGCCCGGCGATCGGCATTTCGACCAGCGCCAGTTCCTTGCCCTTGGAGTAGAGCACGACACCGCCCCCAACCTCGCCCAGCCGGTCGACGGCCAAAGCCATGTCTTCCTTGTTGGTGCCGACGACGATGATGTGGTGCGCGTCATGCGCCACGCTGGAGGCCATCGCGCAATCTTCCATGTAGCCGAAGCCGGAGACGAAGGCGTTGGTGACGCCGCCGGTACCCCTGTGGCGTTCCACCAGGGCGATTTGGCAGACGTCGTTGCGGCGATCCATGGCAACCAGGCCGTCCTCGACCGACAGATCGGCCTCGAGCGCCCGCGTCGGCGCCTGGTTCTCGATCACGCCGATCACCCGCGCCCGCACCTCGTTGGCGCCCTGAGGCGCGGCGATGTCGAAATCCGCGGCCTTGAGCTTCTTGCCGAGCTTGACCGTGCTCTTCGCCGTTGGCGGATAATCATAGGCCGGGATATCGATTTCGAGCTTGCCGGCCTTCGCCAGCCTGACGCCGCGGCCGTAGACCTCGTCGATGGTCATCTGGGCCAGATCGGAAACGATCAAAAGGTCGGCCAGGCGCCCCGGCGCGATCGAGCCGATCTCGCGCTCCAGCCTGAAATGCTGCGCGGTGTTGAGCGTCGCCATCTGGATCGCCGTCACCGGCTTCAGGCCCTGGCTGATGGCGTGCCGCACCACGCGGTCCATATGGCCTTCACGGACCAGCGTGCCGGAATGGCTGTCGTCGGTGCACAGGATGAAGTTGCGCGGGTCGATGCCGCCTTCGGTCACAGCCTTGATTTGCGCCGCGACGTCGTACCAGGCGGAACCCAGCCTCAGCATCGCCTTCATGCCCTGGCGCACACGGGCGGTCGCATCCTCAGCGCGCGTGCCTTCATGGTCGTCCTCGGCGCCGCCGGCGACATAGCCGTGGAACGGCAGGCCGAGATCGCGCGAAGCGTAGTGGCCGCCGACCGTCTTGCCGGCCTTGACCGTCTCGGCGATCTCGCCCGACATCACCGGATCGTTGGCGACGACACCCGGAAAATTCATCACCTCGCCGAGGCCGATGATGTTCTCCCAGGTCATCGCCTCGGCGACGTCGGCGACCGTGAGCTCCGCGCCGGCATGCTCCAGGCCGGGCGCCGAAGGCACGCAGGACGGCATCTGCACATGCACGTTGACCGGCATCGCGACGGCCTCGTCATGCATCAGGCGAACGCCCGGCAAGCCTAGCACATTGGCGATCTCGTGCGGATCGATGAACATCGAGGTGGTGCCGTGCGGGATCACCGCGCGGCAGAATTCCGTCACCGTCACCATGCCGCTCTCGACATGCATGTGCGCGTCGCAGAGGCCAGGCACCAGATAGCGTCCGCCGGCATCGACCACCTTGGTCCCCTGCCCGATGGCGTGGCCGGCATTCGGCCCGCAATAAGCGAAGCGGCCGGCGGCAATCGCAATGTCGGTGCCGGGGATGATCTCGCCGGAATGCACATTCACCCAGCGCCCGTTGCGGATGACCAGATCGGCGGGCTTGCGCCCCATCGCGACGTCGACCAGATGCGTCGCCAGCTCGGTCCAGGGCTTGGGTTTCGTCGGATTGGTGCGGCTCGCCATGAAAAACTCCTGTTTGCCCGACTGTGCCAAGCGGGCGCGGTTTTGACCAGTTGGCAAAACTGGTTTGTTTTTAAGGCAGATATCTCCTCCGGCAGGGCGAAAATCGCCTAAACTGGAGGCTCTGGCCACCGTTCGGGGCGCGGAAGATGGCACAAACGATCCGGTTCGCAATTTTCGTGCTGTCGGCATGTTGCGCCGGCCTGGCCTTCTTCACCTTGCATTCGTTCTGGGCATGGGCGGCGGCGATCGCCATCCTCATCGCCGGCTCGTTGCTTGCCGAATACGCTTTCAGCCGGCTGGCTTCGCCCGAGCGGAAGCAGCGCGACCTGGAAGATCGCGTGCGCAATCCACCGACGTAAACCACTGTTGCAGGTATGCAATTCCGTTTTGCAGCGAAAAACGCTAGGTTGTGCCAAGGAGTCGTTCGAAACCGCCATTCGGAGCGCTCTATGCGTCGCCTGACGCTTGCCAGTGCCGGCTTTCTCATCCTGCTGTCCGGGCCGGCCTTGGCCGCGGACGCAGGCGCCGATTTGCCCATGACCGCACCAGGCTTCGATTGGACGGGGTACTATGCCGGCTTGCAGGCCGGCTATGGTTGGGGGTCCTCCGATATTTCCGGCACGGAAGGCGAGCCGTTCGGCGCTTCGCCCGATCTCGACGGCGGCTTTGTCGGCGGCCATGTCGCCGGCCTATGGCAGTTCAACCAGGCGGTCATCGGCGTGCGGGCCGAGCTCAACTATTCCTCGATGAACGGCTCGGCCCTGCTCGAACCCGGAAATTCTGTCGGCACCGAGATCAAATGGCTCGGATCGATTAATGCCGAGGCCGGCCTGGCAGTCGACCGCTGGCTGATCTACGGCGTCGGCGGAGTCGCCTTCGCCGGTATCGAGACCTCGCAAGATGCCGGGACCAGCTTCGCCAAGACACGCACCGGCACCGGTTGGACGATCGGCGCCGGGGTCGACTATGCGCTGAGCAACAATATCGTCGTCGGCGCGCAGTACCGCTATTACGATTTCGGCAAGGAGCATTTCGACGTCCCCGACGACTTCTCCGACCGTGATCAGGACGTGAAGCTGCACACACTTGGCGTGAACTTCAGCTATAAGTTCTGAGAGGAATGAAGGCCGGCGCCCGCAGGGGGCGGGGGGAATGGGTAGGGCCTGATGGACGCCGGCCGCGGCGGATCAAGTCCACCGCGAGGACAACCCTAACGTCCGACGCGGAATCCGTAATTCCGTGATCGCGCCACTAGCCGATCCATCGCTGGGTGCCGAAGCGAAAAAGCTGCCAATTGCCGTCAGCTGTGCGCTGTCGTTCTCATGGATGACGGCGCGCCCTTAAACATGGCTTGACGGCCGCCGGCTGGCATCTGAAAAGGGCTCGCCTGCGGACGTGGCGGAATTGGTAGACGCAAGGGACTTAAAATCCCTCGATCTCTGATCGTACGGGTTCGATTCCCGTCGTCCGCACCACCCTTCGCTCTTCGACGAGTCCTCCGAAGCCTTGGCGAAGGAAGAGCTTCGGGTGGCAGGCCACCCCTGGTTCATTATGCGAAGGAGTGTCTCAGGCCTGGGGAAGGAAGACTGCAGCTCAGCCGATGATCGGGTTCAATTTCAGATGCTGGATCAGGATGATGGTCTTGGCGTCGACGATACGGCCGTCGGCAATGCCGGCCAGCGCCTCGTCGAGCGGCATTTCCAGGACCTCGATGTCCTCTCCCTCTTCCGGCGCCCCGCCGCCGTCGGAAATGCGGTCGGCCGGCGAATAGCGCGCGGTAAAGAACCAGAGCCGTTCCGTCACGCTGCCGGGGCTCATATAGGGCGCGAACAGCCGCTCAACGTCCTTCAGCCGGTAGCCGAGCTCCTCTTCCGCTTCCTTGCGGATGCAGGTTTCCGGATCGTTTTCGTCGAGCAGGCCGGCGCAGGCTTCGATCAGCGGCTCGCGATGGCCGGTGACATAGGCTGGATAGCGGAACTGCCGCACCAGGAGCACCGTCGAGCGCTGCGGATCAAAGGGCAGGATGACCGCGCCGTCGCCGCGGTCGTAGGTCTGGCGGGTTTGCGTTTCCCAGCGCCCATCACGGCGGCGATAGTCGAGCACCGTCTTCTTCAACACCGCCCAGTCGTCGGACAGGACTTCTTCAGAGCGGATACGGACGCGATCTTCCATGGTGGACTCCGTGCTGCCGGCAAGGGTTGGAGCAATTCCAGGAAAAGTGCGAAACGGTTAGGCTCGGCGCCTTCGCCGTAGCCCTCCGTCCGGAATTGCATCAAAACAAAGAGATAGAGCGGTTCTCCGTTTCCGCGAAACGGAGAACCGCTCTATCGGCGAACAGGCGCCTGCGCAATCCTGGAAACCGACTGGTCCAGCAGGACTTTCACCGGCTCGTGTCTGGCGCGAGGCCCCGCGGCTGCCTAGATAGCGATATCTCTCCCAGGAGCCCGTTTCATGACATCTTCGCTTTTCCAGCCGATCGCCCTCGGCGGCCTTACCTTTCCCAACCGCATCGCGGTGGCGCCGATGTGCCAGTATTCGGCCGAGGACGGCTCCGCCAGCGACTGGCATCTCCACCATTGGATGAATCTGGCCATGTCCGGCGCCGGCATGGTGACCGTCGAGATGACCGACGTCGAACGGCGCGGCCGCATCTCGCATGGCTGCCTTGGCCTCTACTCCGAGGATAACGAGGCAGCGGCCAAGCGCACGCTCGATGCCGCCAGGCGCGTCGCAGCGCCGGATACCAAATTCGGCGTCCAGCTTGCCCATGCCGGCCGCAAGGCCTCCAACAGGAAGCCTTGGGAAGGCGGCGGGCCCCTGCAACCGGGCGAGGATCCCTGGCAAACGGTTTCGGCTTCGGCCATCGCCTACGACGCCGGGTGGAATGTACCGCACGCGCTGGAGGAAGAAGAAATCCAACAAGTCATCGGGCGTTTCGCCGAGGCAGCCAAGCGGGCCGAGCGCGCCGGCTTCGATTTCATCGAACTGCACGCCGCGCACGGCTATCTGATCTTCCAGTTCCTGTCGCCGCTTTCCAACCAGCGCGCCGACCGCTGGGGCGGCTCGCTGGAAAACCGCATGCGCTTCGCCGTCGAGATCGCCCGGGCGGTCAAAAAAGCTGTCCCGGACATGATGCTCGGCGCGCGCCTTTCGGTGAAGGAATGGGTCGAGGGCGGCTTCGATGTCGAAGAGGCAATCGAAGTGGCCAAGGCGCTGAAGGCGGAAGGCGTCGCCTATCTCTGCTGCTCCAGCGGCGGCAATTCGCCTCTGCAGAAGCTGCCCAGCGGACCCGGCTACCAGGTGCATCTGGCCGAAGCCGTGCGCAACGGCGCCGGCATCCCGACGCGCGCTGTGGGGCTGATCGACGATCCGAAGCAGGCCGAGACGATCGTCGCCGATGGCCGTGCCGACATGGTCGCGCTGGCGCGCGCCTTCCTCGCCGATCCACGCTGGGGCTGGCGCGCGGCGGCGACGTTTGGCGAGGAAATCCGCCCGGCGCCGCAGCTGGCGCGCTCGGTGACGACGATGCGCCACTGGATGAAGGCTGCCGGCTGAGTGGCCATTTCCACAGGTGACGCAGGGGCTGAGACCTTTGGGCGCAGGCCTGCCGCCACGATTGCAACCAAATTGGCCGCTTTGCGTTGGCGGCCATGACAGACAGCAAGCCATTTGAAAAGCCGGTGGTGGTCGAGCTCGGCCATGTCGGCAAATATCGCCAGATAAGCAGCACCCGCGAGGCTGCCGAGTGCCTGATGACCGTTTGGCCGCTCAATCGCGGCCAGCGGCATCGTGATGCTCTCGACACTTGCCTTAAGGCGCTGGAAGGGTATCGTTCGACGGCGGACGCACGCCGCGCGTTGATCGAGGCAGCCGAGGAATCCGAAGTGCTGGTTCCCGAGGACAGGTTGCCCGACGGAAAGCTGCATTGAGCAAGCAGGGGTTTCTCGACCGGAGGATTCCATGGCGAAACTGACTTACAAGATCGTCGAGCATGATGGCGGTTGGGCCTATAAGGTCGGCTCGACTTTTTCAGAAACATTCCCTACCCACCAGGACGCGTTGCGCGCCGCCGAAATTGCCTCGGCCGAGCAGCAGGTCGCCGGCGCCACGGACGGCATCCAGTATGAGGATTCCGAGGGTGTCTGGCATGACGAACTGGCCGACGGCCGCGATCGCCCGCAGACCGAAGTCTCGGATTAAATCTGTCGTATCATTCCAGCGCCGCGACCGACGAAGTCCCAGCCTTCATGCACGTCGCCCAAAAGTGCGCAGCGGTTTTGGGAGGATGACATGCAAAACAGAGACTTAAGGCGTGTCGCCTGAATCCGTTTCAGGGGGTGACGCGCTTTGACATCGGCCGCCCGCTGGCACATGGACTACTTACCGCAATACTGGTCGTTGACGTTCATCCCGGCATTGGCGTCGGGCCCGGCCGTGTCCGAGGCGCATGGGCCGATGGGACCGGGATTGCCAAGGCTGTTGAGGCCGGAGGCCTCGCTGCCTGAATAGATACTGCCGGTTGTGTAAGGATCGACCGGCACTACCCGTTCGTTCGAGACCGGACGATCGTGGTGCCACCACGACCACATGTCCGAGGACTGCGCCATTGCTGAAGTTGCCATGCCCAGCACGAGCGCGGAGGCTGCAAGAACTTTCATAAGCATCGGATACTCCATTTGGTTGATCGCCGAAGCGTTGACGGCGACGCGAATGAAACCCTGGGTTGGGCACAAAGTTCCCAAGAGAAAATCGGCGCGGCGCAAGATGTGTGACACGTTCGTGTGACGAAGCCGTGAGCCGCCGGAACATTCGACTTGGCGTGATTGCCGTCGAAATTCAGGTCACGCCCGGCAAACGCACGTGCAGCGACGCGTTGGATGAAGGCGGCAACGCGTTCCGGCTCCACAAGCGCCCCACCCGCTTGCGCATTGCGGCTGGCTGCCCGCCGCGTTATCTCAGGCGACCTGCAGCCGGAGTGAGCCATGCCTGAAATCGTCACCGCCGCCATGCTCGTCATCGGCGACGAGATCCTCTCCGGCAGGACCAAGGACAAGAACATCGGCTATCTCGCCGACATCATGACGGCGATCGGCATCGATCTTAAGGAAGTGCGCATCGTTCCCGACGAGGAGGACGAGATCGCCGCCGCCGTGAACGCCCTGCGTACTCGCTACACTTACCTCTTCACCACCGGCGGCATCGGCCCGACGCATGACGATATCACTGCGGATTCGATAGCCAAGGCTTTCGGCGTGCCTTGCGAATACGATGCCAAGGCCTATTCCATGCTCGAAGCAAGCTATGCCCAGCGCGGCATCGAATTCACCGAAGCGCGCAAGCGCATGGCGCGCATGCCGCGCGGCGCCGACCACATCGACAACCCGGTATCGATCGCGCCCGGCTTCCGCATCGGTAACGTTCACGTGATGGCCGGCGTGCCGTCGATTTTCCAGGCGATGCTCGACAATGTCGTGCCGACGCTGAAGGCGGGCACCAAGATGCTGTCGGCTACGGTGCACTGCCCGTTCGGCGAAGGCCTGATCGGCGGGCCGCTGGCCGACATCCAGAGGGCGCATCCCGACACCATCATCGGCTCCTACCCGAAATATGGCGACGGCAAGTTCTGGACCGAGCTTGTGGTCCGCGCCCGCAGCCAAGAGGCTCTCGAGGTCGCGCGCAAGGACGTGGCGGCCATGGTGGCAGGCTTGTCGGCCGCAAGCTGATCCCCGGAACCAGAAAGGGTCCACTGACGTTTCTGGCACAGCACTTTCGTGCCAGCCATTGAGGGGGACGTCATGCGCTTCAAGACCATCGTCGCCATTCTGCAGAACGAACAGGACGCCGAGCGCGTGCTCGACTGCGCCATTCCGCTCGCCGAGCGGTTCGAGAGCCATCTCATCGGCATCCACGCGGAGGCGCTTCCGGTCCCTTACACGTCGGCCACCGGTTTCCCCGATACGGAATTCCTCCAGGTCTCGGCCGAGATGAACAAGGAGCGCGCCGACAAGCTGCAGGCGGTCTTCTTGAGACGCATCGAGGATTCCGGCTTGTCCTTCGAATGGCGCAGCCTGGAAAGCTTCTCCGGCGACAGCGCGCTGACCGGCATATCGAGCGTGCGGGCCGCTGACCTGATCATCGCCGCGCAGCGTGATACGGGTGGCGATCCGGGCGCCGATGTCGACACGCTGGTCTACGACGCCGGCCGGCCGGTGCTGGTCGTTCCGCATGCGGGGCCGCTCGTCACCACCTTCAGGCGCGTGCTGCTTGCCTGGAACGGCAGCAAGGAGGCGGCGCGCGCCGCGTTCGACGCCCTGCCCTTCATCAGCGAGGCGGACAAGACCGACATTCTCGTCATCGATCCGCCGGAGACGCTGGACGAAGCGCCCGAGGCGGCGGGCGCCGAGATTGCGGCTGCCTTGTCCCGCCACGGCGCCAATGTCAGTGTTTCGGTGCAGAAATCGGGCGGAGCCTCCGTCGACGACATCATCCAGGAGAGGATCGCCGAATCCGGTGCCGACCTGCTGGTGCTCGGCGCCTACAGCCACTCCTGGCTGCGCCAGCTTCTGTTCGGCGGTGTCACCCGCACCGTGCTGCGCAGCGCAAACATTGCGGCCTTCCTGTCGAGGTAGGCATGTCTCCCGAAAGTGGGACCGGTTCGGGACAAAAACATGCGTAAAATCAAAAACTTAAAGCGCTCGGAGCGAATCTGAAAGATCGCGACGCGCTTTAAGTCCACAGCCATCGCTGCTGCCACCTTGCCAAGACTGGCGCTTTCCGGCTAATTCCGCCTGCATTCCATCGTGTCTGCGCGCTGCGGCGCGCGCTTACGGAGTGCGCGAACCATGTCCCTTCCCGAAAAAGCCTTCCCGGTCTCCTGGGACCAGTTCCACCGCGATGCCCGCGCGCTTTCCTGGCGGCTGTCCGGCGCCAACAAGGGACAGTGGAAGGCGATCGTCTGCATCACACGCGGCGGCCTGGTGCCCGCCGCCATCATCGCGCGCGAGCTCGGCATCCGGGTCATCGAGACGGTTTGCGTCGCCTCCTATCATGACTACACCAGCCAGGGTCAGTTGCAGGTGTTGAAGGAGATTTCGCCCCCGTTGCTCGCCGATGACGGCGCCGGCGTGCTCATCATCGACGACCTCACCGACACCGGCAAGACGGCGGGCATCGTGCGCGCCATGATGCCGAAGGCGCATTTCGCGACGGTGTACGCCAAGCCGAAAGGCCGGCCGCTGGTCGACACATTCGTCACCGAGGTCAGCCAGGACACCTGGATTTACTTCCCGTGGGACATGGGCTTCACCTACCAGAAGCCGATCGCCGACGATCACGCCGGCTGAGTGGAAGGTATATTTCCAAGGAATCGGCGCGCGAGAGCACGTTCATGCCCTGCAATCGTGCCCGATGAGCACAACTGCTTCGTGAGATCGACTTTTTCCCTCGCGAGTGAAGTTTTTTACTTTTCAAGCCCATAATTCGACGTAGGATTCGTAAGGTGGCAAACGATTCTGGAGGCTGGGGCAGCTTCTGCGATGTTGACGAGGCCGACGACGCACAACCAAATGACCGAAAGAGTCCGGCGGCTCTTCGGCACCGCGCCGTGCCGCCTGCAGGTTGCAGCCTTGCCTTGGCGCGAGAATGAGAACGGCGTCGAGATCATGCTGATCACCAGCCGCGATACCGGGCGTTGGGTGCTGCCGAAAGGGTGGCCGGAAGCCAGGGAGCCGCTATGCGAAGCCGCCGCCCGCGAAGCGGGCGAAGAAGCGGGATTGCACGGCATCGTCTCGCATCTCGAAGCCGGCCGCTATTTCTACGGCAAGGTCCTGGCGTCCGGCGAGGAAGTACCTTGCGAGGTCCTGGTGTTCCCGCTCAAGGTCGACCGCGTTGCCGACCGCTGGAAGGAAAAGCGCGCACGAACCCGCAAATGGGTCGGCTCCTCCGAGGCCGTCCGCATGGTCAACGAGCCCGATCTTTGCCAGATCATTGCCTATTTCTGCGCCGAACCCCATAAATTCGCCTGAAGTCACCGTCATATAATCCCATATACAGCCTAGCAGGCAGGTCGCGCATTGCAGCGTGCGAGGTTCGGTGCTTTGTTGATTGCTGCAGTGCCGATTCGGCTAACGGCGTCGATTGATGACGAACTCCGCTCAACCACTCGAAGAGAACTTCGGCGAACACCGGCGCGAACACCGTCAGCGCGTGCTCAAGGGCGGGACGATCATTACCGGCATCCAGAATTCCGAGGTGAGCTGCACCTTGCGGAACCAGAACGAGGGCGGCGCCGAGCTGAAGGTTGCGCCGGAATCGCGCGTCCCCGATCGTTTCCTGCTCTATGTTCCGGTCGATGGCGTAGCCTATCGGGCAGAGGTCCGCTGGCGCCGCAAGGACCGCGTCGGCGTCAAGTTCACCGGTACCGAACCCAAGCCCAAACTGCATTACGGCTGACAGTCCGCCTGCAAGGCAGGAAGGCACCCGGCCTAAAGCGCGTCGCGATCTTTCAGATTCGCTCCGTGCGCTTTGGGTTTTTCATTTTACGCATGTCTTTGTCCCGAAACCGGTTCCCACTTTCGGGAGACATGCTTTAATTTAAGCCGGGTGCCGTTCACTTCACATGACAAGCCCCTTGGTCAGCTCGAGCGCCTGGCGCTCGAACAGCCGCCGATAGATGCCGCCATTCAGCCGGATCAGCTCGTCATGCGAGCCTTCCTCGATGATGCGGCCGCGGTCGAAGACCAGCAGCCGGTCGAGCGCACGCACGGTAGAAAGCCGGTGCGCGATGACCAATGTCGTGCGCCCGACCATCAACCGCTCCATCGCCTTCTGGATGAGCACCTCCGATTCGGAATCGAGGCTCGAGGTCGCCTCGTCGAGGATCAGGATGCGCGCATCGGCTAGGAAGGCGCGCGCGATCGCCACGCGCTGGCGCTCGCCGCCCGACAGCTTCACGCCGCGCTCGCCGACCAGGGTTCCGTAGCCCTTGGGCAGATTGACGATGAAGTCGTGCGCGCTGGCGAGCTTCGCCGCATGCTCGATCTCGGCCTGGTTGGCGCCAGGCCTGGCATAGGCGATGTTCTCGGCCAGCGACCGGTGGAACAGGATCGGCTCCTGCTGCACGATGGCGATCTGGCTGCGCAGCGATGCCTGCTCAACCTGCGCAATGTCCTGGCCGTCGATCAGGATCCGGCCCGCATTCACGTCATAGAGGCGCTGGATCAGCTTGACGAAGGTCGTCTTGCCAGATCCCGAATGCCCGACCAGTCCGATGCGCTCGCCCGCCGCTATCTCGACCGAGAAGTCGCGATAGAGCGGCAGCCGATGATTGCCGTAGTGGAACGTCACCCTGTCGAAGGCGATACGGCCATCGGTGATCCTGATCGGCCTGGCGCCTCGCCGATCCTCGATGCCGAGCGGTTCGGACTGGAAGTCGACCAGTTCCTCCATGTCGTTGATCGAGCGCTGCAGGTTGCGGATATGCGTGCCGATATCGCGCAGATAGCCCTGCAGGACGAAGAACGACGTCAGCACGAAGGCGATGTCGCCGGCACTTGCCTCGCCCCACGTCCAAAGCATGAGCGCCAGGCCGATCACCGCGGCCCGCATCAAGAGCAGCATCGCCCCTTGCGTGGTGCCGTTGAGCGTGCCGCGCATCCAAGTGCGGCCGGTGCGCAGGCGCCATTTGGCCACGACCGTGGCAAGGCGTGCCTCCTCGCGGGTCTCGGCGCCGAAACCCTTGACCACCGCGTTGCAGCTCACTGCGTCGGCCAGCGCGCCGCCGAGGCGCGTGTCCCAGCTGTTGGCAAGACGTGCCGCCGGCGC
The DNA here is from genome assembly GCF_033977165.1 of Mesorhizobium captivum. Classification (NCBI taxonomy): domain Bacteria; kingdom Pseudomonadati; phylum Pseudomonadota; class Alphaproteobacteria; order Hyphomicrobiales; family Phyllobacteriaceae; genus Mesorhizobium; species Mesorhizobium captivum. The sequence goes on along the minus strand of NZ_JAVIJB010000016.1, from coordinate 55,633 downwards.
GACATAGCCTAGCGACAGCATCGCGGTGACGGCAATGAAAAGCACCGAGCCGATGGCGACCACCAATCCCATCATCGGCCAGAACCAGCCGAGCAGCAGCGTCGATCCGACCAGCATGACAACCGACGGAAGCAGCGCGATCAGGATCGTGTCGTTGAGCAGGTCGAGCGCCCACATGCCGCGCGTGATCTTGCGCACGGTCGAGCCGGCGAAGCTGTTGGCATGCCAATCGGTCGAAAAGCGCTGCACGCGGTGGAAGGCGTCGGCGGCGATGTCCGACATCATCTTCAACGTCAGTTCGACGATCCCTAGGAAGGCGGCGTTGCGCAGCACGACGCTGGCCAGCGCCAGCGCGATCAGGATGGAGAACGCCGTCATTGCGGCTTGCCAGGCGACCTCATCGGCGCCGGCGCTGCTGGCGACCGCGTCGACCAGCCGCCCCGAGTAGAGCGGTGTCAGCACGTCGGCGAGCGTCGACAGCAGGAATGCGCCCATGATGAGCGACAGCCGCCACGGCTGCCGGCGCCAGTGGCCGAACGTAAAGCCGAGCACGCTGCGAAAGGCGCTGGCGCGCAGATCGATCTTGAAACGAGCCATGATATCATCCGGGCGCGAACGTGCCCGGTCCCGGCAAGGTCAAATTGGAAAAACCCGCGTAGCGCCACGGCGCCAAGAGAATGCGGAGGTTCAGTATGGCTGGCCGCTCCCCTTCAGGCGGCGACCTGCAGCGGCAAAAGCCTCGCCTACGTCCTGCCTTGCTCCGAAAGGCCTTCGGAGTGGCGCAGACCTAGGCTTCGCGGCCTCGCATAACGATGTCAAATCCTGCCATACGGTCCTCCCGATAGGGAATCGCGGAGAGGCTCTTATAGAGGTGGCCCACTACCTCGCCAAGGCAGGCTGTCCCCAAAACAACATCTGGTCCAAGCACTGGTACTATTTGCAACAACGGCGGGTTGTGGCGATCCTGCACATTCAGGCTGCGGGATTGCGCTCCAGTCGCATATAGCGCCCGTCGGTCTCGAACCCGAACTTCTGATAGAGGCTGTGGGCGTCGTTGGTCGAGAGGCTCCAGTGAGACACGGTCTTCAGGTCTGGATGGTCGATGAGCGCCTGCACGAGCCGCCTGCCGATGCCTCGTCCGCGATGCTCCGGCCAGATGATGACGTCGGCGAGGTAGGCAAAGACCGTATAGTCGGTGATCGCGCGGGCGAAGCCGACCTGCTTTCTATCGATATAGGCGCCGACGCAAAGCGAGTTGGCGAAGGCCCGATGATGCGCCTCATCGCTGCGCGGGCTCCCCCAATAGCTCGCCATCAAACGGTCGGAAGTCGCCCGGAAATCGATCCGCGACTGGTCGAAACTGATTTCAACGTCAGGCATGGCTAAGCTGATGGCTGGGGTCCGCTAGCCGCGATCCCGAAACCGGTTGGTGATCGGGTAGCGGCGGTCGCGGCCGAAATTCTTCCTGGTGATCTTCACGCCGGGTGCCGCCTGCCGGCGCTTGTACTCGGCGATGTAGAGCAGATGCTCGACACGGTTGACCGTTGCACGGTCATGGCCGCGCGCGACGATATCGTCGACGCTCATCTCGTTCTCGACCAGGCATTCGAGGATGTCGTCCAACACCGGATAGGGCGGCAGCGAATCCTGGTCGGTCTGGTTCTCGCGCAGTTCGGCCGACGGCGCCTTGTCGATGATGTTCTTCGGGATCACCTCGCCCGACGGGCCGAGCGCGCCGGGCGGCACATGGCTGTTGCGCCATCGCGAGAGCGTATAGACTTGCATCTTGTAGAGGTCCTTGATCGGATTGAAGCCGCCGTTCATGTCGCCATAGAGCGTGGCGTAGCCGACCGACATCTCGCTCTTGTTGCCTGTCGTGACCACCATCGAGCCGAATTTGTTGGAGATCGCCATCAGGATCGTGCCGCGCGCCCGGCTCTGCAGGTTCTCCTCGGTGATGCCTTCTTGGGTGCCTTCGAAAAGCTGGGTGAGCGCATGCCTGAAACCTTCGACCGGCTCGAAGATCGGCACGATATCGTAGCGGCAGCCGAGCGCCCGGGCGCAGTCCTCGGCATCCTTCAGCGAGTCTTTCGACGTATACCGATAGGGCATCATGACCGTGCGCAGCCGCTCCTCGCCGAGCGCGTCGACGGCCAATGCGGCGCAGATGGCGGAGTCGATGCCGCCGGAGAGGCCGAGCACCACGTTCTTGAAGCCGTTCTTGTTGACGTAGTCGCGCAGGCCGAGCATGCAGGCGCGGTAGTCGGCCTCTTCCCGCTCGGGGATTTTCGACATCGGCCCTTCCGAGCAGACCCAGTGATCGGAATTATTTGCATTTTGCGCGCCTGCGGCGACTCGGCTTCTCTTCCAGGTGGTGACGGCGACCGCGTCCTCGAACTGGCTCATCTGGAATGCGAGCGTCTTGTCGGCGCCGATGGCAAACGAGGCGCCGTCGAAGATCAGCTCATCCTGGCCGCCGAGCTGGTTGGCATAGATCATCGGCAAACCGGTTTCGATGACCTGGCGAATGACGACCTGGTGACGGACGTCGATTTTGGCGCGATAGTAGGGCGAGCCGTTCGGCACCAATAGGATCTCTGCGCCGCTTTCGGCCAGCGTCTCGCAGACGGCGATGTCGCCCCAGATGTCCTCGCAGATCGGAATGCCCAGCCGCACGCCGCGGAAATTGACCGGCCCCTGCAGTTCCGGCCCGGCCTGGAAGACGCGCTTCTCGTCGAACTCGCCATAGTTCGGCAAGTCGAGCTTGTAACGCTCGGCGATGATCTTGCCGCCATCGGCGAAGACGATCGAATTATGCGTGCCGCTCTTGCGCTTGAGCGGTGTGCCGATGATGACGCCCGGACCGCCATCGGCCGTGTCCTTGGCAATATCTTGCGCTGCCTTTTCGCAGGCTTTCAGGAAGGCCGGCTTGAGCACCAGGTCTTCCGGCGGATAGCCGGCAAGGAAGAGCTCGGTATAGAGCACGAGGTCGGCGCCTTGACGGGCCGCATCGGCCCTCGCCTCGCGCGCCTTGGCGAGATTGCCGGCGACATCACCGACCGTCGGATTGAGCTGGGCGACGGCGATGCGCAGGATGTCTGGAGCGGTCTGGGTCATGAAGTGGATTTAGCGTGGCGGAAATCGCCCCGCAATGGCGAACGCTTGTGCCAATAGGATCGATCGCAGATCGTATCCCGATCGATCGCAGATCGCATCCCGATCGATCGGGATCGTATCACCGCCGATCGCGCTCACCGGCCGCTCAGGCCTAGTCGTTCATATATTCGCTTAGGGCTTCGACCGATCGGTTCTCGCCGATCGACATCGCCAGTATGCGCGAGATGTGCCGACGCGGCAGCCCCGTCTCCGCCGACCATTGGTTGATCTGGGCCTGGATCTTGTCGAGATCCCGCTTCGAGGTCGGGCTTTCGGCGATGTCGAGGCCGGCGTCGCGCAACGCGGCCGCCATGTCGGCCGAGACGACAAACGTGTCCCACTCCAGCCAGCGCAGGAAATACTGGCCGGTATTGCCGCCCAGCCGGCTGCCATGCTTGGCGAGGTAGGCGGTCAGCCCGACCTGATCGTCGGCAGGCCACTTGGCGACGAATTTGCCGAAGCTGCCGTGCTCCTTCGACACCCGATCGACGAAGCCGGCATTGTCGCGCACGGATTTGATCTTCTGCGGATTGCGCACGATGCGCTTGTCGGAGGCGAGCTCGTGCCAGAAATCGTCCGGCTGGAACAGGAGCCGCTTCGGCTCGAAGCCGAGGAACGCCTCCTCGAAGCCCGGCCATTTCTGCTCGATGACGCGCCAGACGAAGCCGGCGGCAAAGATCCGCTCGGCCATGGTGGACAGGATGCGGTCGTCGGGGATTTCCGCCACGGCCTGATTGTCGGGCATCGGTCCAAGCAGCGACGCCAGAGCCTCTTCACCGCCCTTGCGCTTTGCCGCCCGGGCACGAATCTTCTGGAAATCGGCCATCCCTGTCCCCGCCTGTTCCGGCCAATCTATCACTTCCCGTCCGGACCGGTAGCCTCTACCTCTATGAGCAATTCCAGGAAAAGTGCGTCGCGGTTTTCCGTCCGGAATTGTGTGGAAACAAATATGCGGACCTGACGGATGGAGGGATCATGAACAAGACGATCGACGATCTGGCGAATCGCTGGCTGAAGCGGAAACCCGACGGTCTCACGGCCTTGGAGAGCCGCGTTCTGCAAAGCGCGCTCGACCGCACCACGGTTACGCGGGACACCAACAAGGCCGTTGCCTTCCACCAGACCTATGGCGATCGCATCGCCGACTCCATCGCCCGGATCGGCGGCTCATGGTCCTTCATCCTAGGCTTCATCGCCTTTCTGGTCCTGTGGACCTCCGGCAATGTCTGGCTTCTCACGCGCGACGCCTTCGACCCGTATCCCTTTATCTTCCTGAACCTCGTGCTCTCCATGGTCGCCGCCCTGCAGGCCCCAGTGATCATGATGTCGCAGAACCGCCAGACCGAGCGCGACCGCATCGACGCCGCGCACGACTACGAGGTCAACCTGAAGGCGGAGATCGAGATCATGGCCCTGCATGAGAAGCTCGATGAGCTGCGCCACAGCGAGATCATCGGCATGCGCGACGAGATCCTGCGCATGGCCGAGCAGATCAGACGGATCGACGAGAAGCTGTCGGCACGGTCGGCAGACTGATGACCGAGGCCATCCACCGTCTCATCGAGCAATACGGGCTGGTCGCGGTCTTCCTGGGCTGCGTCGCCGAGGGCGAAAGCGCCGCCATCCTTGGCGGCTTCTTCGCGCATCAGCAGATATTCGTGCTCTGGCAGGCTTTCGTGGCAGCCTTTCTCGGCGCCTTCGCCGGCGACACGTTCTTCTTCACCCTCGGCCGCAGTTTTGCCGATCACCCCTATGTCGTCAGGCTGCGCAAGCGGCCCGGTTTCCGGCGCGCCTACCGGCTGCTGAACACCCATCCCAACATCTTCGTGCTGACCAACCGCTACGTCTACGGGATGCGCCTTGTCGGCGGCATCGCCGCCGGGCTGTCGACCGTTTCGGTGTCGCGCTTTGTCATCCTGAACGCCATCTCGTCGGCGGTCTGGGCGGCCCTGTTCGGCACCGTCGGCTACGTCTTCGGATTGGGCGCGGAGCGCATGGTCGGCCAGGCGTTCGCCCGTCACGAGCGCCTGCTGATTGCGCTGGCCGTTGGTCTCGGGGTGGCGATCCTTGCCTTGCTGGTCGCCCACCACTTTGCCCGAAGGGAACGCGTCAAGGACGCGAGCAATAATCAGGCAAATCGCTGATCAGAGGGCAGCGCCTATGATCAGATCGGCACCCCTGCGATGCGCTCGATGACAGCGATGACCCATACACCGGCGGCAATCAGGATCGAAATCAGCACGGCGAGCGAGCCGCAGTCCTTGGCGAGCTGTATGTCGATATGGAACTCGCGGGAGATGGCGTCGCACGCCGCCTCGAGGCCGGTGTTGATCACCTCGACCACGATCAGGAGCAGAACCGCGCCGATCAGCAAGGCATAGCCGCGCCAGGATACCGAGATGAACCAGCCGGCCGGCAGGGCGAGCGCCAGGAGCATCAGCTCCTGCTGAAATGCTGTTTCGCTGGCCGCCAGCCTGCGGAAGGCCCGCACTGAATTGATAAAAGCGTCGATCAGCCGCTGCATGCCCAGCCCCGTTTCGAATCACAGTCAGGGGGGATATCGCAACGTCCAGATCAAGGGAATAAGACAGCCGCCGCAAAAATCATTCGTCCGCGACCTTTATCGATGGCGTCGACTTCTCGAACTGCGGCAATCCGTCGTCGATCGCGTAGTAATCTCCCTTGTCGCCGACAAATATATGGCTCTCGGCCGACAGACCGCTCGGCCTGTCGAACGAACCTGCCATGATCGAGATGGTATCCAGTTCGTTGTGCTTCCAGAACAGCACCGAGCCGCAACTGCGGCAGAAGCCACGTTTCGCAACGTCGGAGGCACCATACCAGGTGAGCGCATCGGCTCCGTCTATGTCGATATCGGCATCCTTCGAGGACGTCGCGGCAACGAAATGGCCGGTCTGCTTGCGGCATTGCGAGCAATGGCAATAGACCACACCGCGCAAAGGACCCCTCGTCCTGAAGCGCACAGCTCCGCACAGGCACGATCCACTGTGATTTCCATCCATCCCAGCCTCCTCTGACATCCCTTGTCTCGATCGTTGCCGGACAGAATTCCAGCTTTCCGGTCGCCGGGCGCAGGCAAATGCGACACCGAAAAGCCGCGTTTCAAAAGCCATGTCCGCTCCGGATTGCAGCCTGTGGTAGCAGAGAGGATGAGGAAATGCAGGCCATTAAGGAAACTTTAGCGCAACTGCATCTATGATTCCTGCAAGCGAAGGTCGTGTTGGGGACACGCCCTCGCATCATGATTCCGATTCAATCCCCGCGTGGGCGACTCCCGGTGGTGGCAGGTCTCCGGTCGCACTGAAGGGTAGTGAACAGACTATGCAGCCGGCAGCCGTCCCGACCGACAGGAATAGCGACATCGCCAGCGCCGTTGTGGCGACCATGCGCCAGCTTGGCGTGCTCGGGCTGCCGCGCAACTACGAGATCTTCTACGAGGCGCTGAGCGGCAGCAATCACGAGCTCAGCCTTGCCGTCGTCTCGCTGAGCAACCGGCCGACGCAGGAGGACCTCGACCACATCGGGCGCACTTTCTTCCCGCAGAACCACGGTCCTGCCATCGTCGAGCACGCCCGCGAGATGGTCGCCAAGGAGCTCGAGGACATCGCCGCGCTGTTGCGCAGCGAGCGCACGCATATCGAGAAATACGGCCGCATCCTTGACGAGACGTCGAGCGGCTTGAGCAATCGCAGCCTGCTTTCCCAGGACCTGCTCCAGAAGATTGCCGGCGCCATGTCGGTCGCTACCAGCTCGACACTGGATCACAACCGCCAGGTTGCCGGCACGCTCAGCGAAAAGACGGCCGAGCTCGAGAGCGTCAAGTCGAAGCTCGAGGAATACAAGCGGCTCGCCGATACCGATCCGCTGACGCAGATCTGGAATCGCCGCGCCTTCGACAAGGAAATCACCCGCATCTACAACAGCAACCGCGGTATCCTGTTCAATGCGCTGATCCTTGCTGACATCGATCGCTTCAAGGACATCAACGACCGTTACGGCCACCCGGTCGGCGATAGGATCATCCAGATCGTCGCCGAGATCTTTCAAACCAGCATCCGCGCCGACATGTTCGTGGCCCGTACCGGCGGCGAGGAGTTCGCGCTCATCGTCGAAGGCGCCAGCGAGGACGCCACTTACCAGGTCGCCGAGCGCATCCGCGTGCTGATCGAACAGACCCCGTTCACCAGCAGCCAAACCGGCATGAACTACGGCACGGTGACCGTGTCCATGGGCATCTGCATGGCCTCCGAGGCCGACAGCCCCGAAGACCTCTACACCAAGGCCGACCGCGCGCTCTACCGCTCCAAAGTCAGCGGCCGCAACCGCGTGACCAGGCATTCCACCATGGCCGGCCGTGCCGGCAAGGGTTGGCTGCTCTACAAGAAAGACTGATCTCCCTGCCCCTTTCCAAATGAATTTTTGTGGCCTATATTTTCTACAGAAATGAAAGAAGGGTGCGCTAAATGCAACGTCCGGTCGCTGCCGCGCCGGCGGCGGAGAATGCCGTCATCACCAAGGCCACGCTGCGCGCGGCCGACCTGCTCGACATCACAGCGAGAACGCTGGCGCTGGTCATCGGCGTCTCGGAAGCGACCGTCTCGCGCATGCGCAAGCAGGAATTCCTGCTCGAGCGCGGCACCAAGCCGTTCGAGCTTGCGGTGCTGTTCGTCCGGCTGTTCCGGTCGCTCGACGCCATCGTCGGCGGCGACGAGACCGTCGCCCGGGCATGGCTGAAGAACCCGAACACGGCGCTCGACGGCATGCCGCTCGAAAAGATCCTGACCATTGCCGGACTTGTCGATGTCATCGCCTACCTGGACTCCCGACGCGCTCTCGTCTGAGGCCGTCAGGCTCGAAGGCAAGTATTGGCGGATGGTCGAGGCGCAACACCGCGTCTCGACGCTGAAGCTTGTCGACACGCTCGACGAGCAGGGCCTGCTGGAGGACCTCATCGAGGAGACCAAGCCGCGGATCCCGCTCGAATGCCGACATCTTCATTATCTGCTGGCGACGCCCTTCCGCTATGGTTCTATCTATCCGTACGGCTCGCGCTTTCGCCGCGCGGGCAAGACGAAAGGCGTCTACTACGCCGCCGAGACGGTGCTGACGGCGGTGACGGAAATGGCCTTCTACCGCCTGCTGTTCTTCGCTGAATCGCCGCAGACGCAATGGCCGAACGACGCGGCCGAATATACCGCCTTTGCCGCGGCGATCAAATGCGAGAAGGCTGTCGACCTCACCCGGCCACCGCTCGACCGCGAAGAGAAGGCGTGGACGCATCCGACCGACTATGCCGCATGCCAGGCCATTGCAGACGTCGCGCGCGAGGCCGAGATGCAGGCGATCCGTTACCGCTCGGCACGCGACCTGAAAGGCGCCAACATCGCGCTTCTGACGTGCAGGGGTTTTGCCAAGGCCAAGCCGCTGGAGCCTCACACCTGGCGCATCCGCATCGGCTCGCTCGGCGTCCAGGCGATCTGCGAATTCCCGGACAAGCGGCTCGAGTTCTCGCGCACCGCTTTTGCCGATCCAAGGCTGGCGAACATGCGCTGGGAGCGCGCACGTTAAGCTAAAATGTTCACCGCACGCGCCGCCACCAGCGCGATCGTCAGCAATGAGATCATCGCCTCGGCCATCATCAAGAGCTTGGCGCGCTGGCTGAGCGGCAAGGTGTCGGTCGGCGAGAATGCCGTCGCGTTGGTGAAGGCGAGGAACACGTAGTCGACGAAGCCGGGCAGCCAGTCTCGGGTTTCGCGATCGGGCAGCGTCATCTGCGGGAACAGGAAATCGGCATGCGCGCGCTTGACCAGGCCGCAGGTCGGCGGGCCGCCGCGATCGGTGCTCCAGAACCATAGCGCGAAGACGATGACGTTGGTGACCCAGATGTTCAGCGCATCGACGAGCAGCGTCGTGCCGGCGCCGGCATGGCCCTCGAGCAGCTTCTGGACCAGAAAGACCAGCGAGCCGCAATTCATGATGCTGATGACGCCGGTCATCACCAAGGCGGTGCGGCGAATGAAGACGCGAAACCGGCCGATCGCGTACCAATGTTCGTGGTCGACGGCGTTCTGCGTCGCCATTTGCGTCCAGGCCGTCGCGATCGACAAAGGCACGAGAAGTGCGGCCTCGATCACGGGAGCCAGCCAGCGCGGACCGAACGACAGATCGTTGATGACCAGAAGCTGCAGGCAGATGACGACGAGCACCGCCGCGCGAGCCGACCAGAAATCGATCGCGCGATGATGAATGATGGCGTGCTGGTGACGCATGGCGGAACCTGTATCGTGCGCGCCGCCTCTCGGCCGCGGCGGCGACACCTCCACCTCAATCTTGGTCTTGCGATGGTCGCGTAACTATAAATTTTCGTAAGGTTTGCCGGACGATGCCCGGTAGGTCCGGCCTGTGGTGAAAGAGCGCCGGATTTGCTCCGGCGCTCGCTTCAATCGCAGCAGACAGCTCAGGCGCTGGCAGCCTGCTTGTGCTGAACGGTATGGCTTTTCTTGAGCAGGTCCGAGACCAGGAAGGCGAGCTCAATCGCCTGGTCGGCGTTGAGGCGCGGATCGCAATGGGTGTGGTAGCGGTCCTGCAGGTCTTCAGCCGTGATGGCGCGAGCGCCGCCGGTGCATTCGGTGACGTTCTTGCCGGTCATCTCGACATGGATGCCACCCGGATGCGTGCCCTCGGCGTGGTGAACCTCGAAGAAGGTCTGCACTTCCTTGAGAATGCGGTCGAAGGGCCGCGTCTTGTAGCCGGCCGCCTCGATCGTGTTGCCGTGCATCGGGTCGGACGACCACACGACGTTTCGCCCCTCCTTCTTCACGGCCCGCACCAGTTTCGGCAGATGCTCGGCCACCTTGTCGGAGCCGAAGCGCGCGATCAACGTCAGCCGGCCAGGCTCATTCTCGGGGTTGAGCAGGTCGATGAGTTCCAGCAAGCCGTCCGGCGTCAGCGACGGACCGCATTTCAGGCCGAGCGGGTTCTTGATGCCGCGGCAATATTCGACATGCGCATGGTCGGGCTGGCGGGTGCGGTCACCGATCCAGATCATGTGGCCAGAGGTCGCGTACCAATCGCCGGAGGTCGAGTCGACGCGGGTCAACGCCTCCTCGTAGCCGAGCAGAAGCGCCTCGTGGCTGGTATAGAAATCGGTCTCGCGCAGCGCGAAATTGGTTTCCGACGTGATGCCGACCGCGCGCATGAAATCCATCGTCTCGGTGATGCGATTGGCCAGCGACTCGTATTTCTCGCCCTGCGGGCTGTCGGCGACGAAGCCCAGCATCCAGCGATGCACGTTCTCCAGGCTGGCATAGCCGCCCTGCGCGAAGGCGCGCAGCAGATTGAGCGTCGCCGCCGACTGGCGGTACGCCATCTCCTGTCGCGCCGGATCCGGGATGCGCGAGGAAGCGTCGAATTCTATGCCATTGATGATGTCGCCACGATAGCTCGGCAGCGTCACGCCGGCCTTGGTCTCGTTGTCGGAAGAGCGCGGCTTGGCGAACTGGCCGGCGACGCGGCCGACCTTCACCACCGGCTGTGCGCCGGCGAAGGTGAGCACCACCGACATCTGCAGGAAGACGCGGAAGAAGTCGCGGATGTTGTCGGCGCCGTGCTCGGCAAAGCTTTCGGCGCAGTCGCCGCCCTGGAGCAGGAAGGCTTCGCCGGCGGCGACCGCCGCCAGTTGCTTCGTCAGCTTGCGCGCCTCACCGGCAAAGACCAGCGGCGGATAGGTGGAGAGCCGCGCTTCCGTGACCTGCAGCGCCCCAAGGTCCGGATAGGCCGGAACCTGCTTGATCGGCTTTGCTCTCCATGAGTTCGGCGACCATTTCGTCATCGATGCACCCAAACGCCCTTCCAGAGCAACTCCCGGAATGTGAACGGTTTCCGTCCGGAATTGCTTCAAAAAACAGATGAGCAGGCACCCTCGCCCGCATCTTCAGCCCCGATATGGGGTGGCGGCTCCTTACACGAAGCCGATTTCCTATTCTAGCCGGGAATTTCAGTGGTGGCGAATGGCTTCAGCTGCCCAGGATGCCAATGGTGAAGTCGTTAGGCGGCTTTGTCGACCAGCCGCGCCAATTGAGTCATGACAACAGCAGAGCCGGCCAAGCGCTTTTCGGCGTTCGGCCAGTCGCGGATGAAGACGACACTGTGGTCGGCCCTGATCTTGGCCAGCGAGCCCTGCTCCCCGATGAACTTGACCAGCCCGACCGGATTGGGGAATTCGCGCTTGCGGAAATGGATGACGACGCCCTTGGGGCCGGCGTCGAGCTTCTCGACATTGGCCCTGCGGCAGAGCGCCTTGATGAAGACGATCTTCAGAAGATGCGTCACCTCTTCCGGCAGCGGCCCGAACCGGTCGATCAGCTCGGCGCCGAAGCCGTCGATCTCCTCGGTGGTTTCGAGATCGCCGAGGCGGCGATAGAGCGCCATCCTGAGTTGCAGGTCCGGCACGTAGCTTTCCGGGACCATCACGGCGGTGCCGACCGCGATCTGCGGCGACCAGCCGCCATCCTGCACTTCGCCCGAATCCTTCACCTCGGCCACCGCCTCTTCCAGCATCTGCTGGTAAAGCTCGAAACCGACCTCCTTGATGTGGCCGGACTGCTCTTCGCCAAGCAGATTGCCGGCGCCTCGGATGTCGAGATCGTGGCTGGCGAGCTGGAAGCCGGCGCCGAGCGTGTCGAGCGACTGCAACACCTTCAGCCGCCGCTCGGCGGTGTCGGTGAGCTTGCGGTTGGCCGGCAGCGTGAACAGCGCATAGGCGCGCACCTTGGAGCGGCCGACGCGGCCGCGCAGCTGGTAGAGTTGCGCCAGGCCGAACATGTCGGCGCGGTGGATGATCAGCGTGTTGGCGGTCGGGATGTCGAGCCCGGACTCCACGATGGTCGTCGACAGAAGCACGTCGTACTGGCCGTCGTAGAAAGCGTTCATGATGTCGTCAAGTTCGCCGGCCGGCATCTGGCCATGCGCGACCGCAATCTTCAGCTCCGGAACGGATTCCTGCAGGAAATCATGGATTTCGGCCAGATCGCTGATACGCGGCACGACATAGAAGGAATGGCCGCCGCGATAGCGTTCGCGCAGCAGCGTCTCGCGGATGACCAGCTGATCGAAGGGCGAGATGAAGGTGCGCACCGCCATGCGGTCGACCGGCGGCGTGGCGATCAGCGACAATTCGCGCACCCCGGTCAGCGCCAGCTGCAGCGTGCGCGGGATCGGCGTCGCCGACAGCGTCAGCACATGCACGTCGTTCTTCAGGTCCTTCAGACGCTCCTTGTGCTTGACGCCGAAATGCTGCTCCTCGTCGATGATCAACAGGCCGAGATTCTTGAACGAAATCGAAGACCCGAGCAGCGCATGGGTGCCGACGACGACGTCGACCGTGCCGTCGGCGACACCCTTCTTGGTTTCGGCCAGTTCCTTGGAACCGACCAGGCGCGAGGCCTGCGCGATGCGGATCGGCAGGCCGGAGAAGCGCTGCGAGAAGGTCTTGAAATGCTGGCGCGACAGGAGCGTCGTCGGCACGACGACCGCGACCTGGAACCCTTCCATGGCCGCGATGAAGGCGGCGCGCAGCGCCACTTCCGTCTTGCCAAAGCCGACATCGCCGCAGACCAGCCGGTCCATCGGCTTGCCGGCGCCGAGATCGTCCATAACGGAATCGATCGCCGTCTGTTGGTCGTCGGTTTCCTCATAAGGGAAACGCGCGGCGAACTCGCCATAGAGACCTTCGGCCGGGATCATGGCGGGCGCCGCGCGCATCTGTCGCTCGGCGGCGATGCGGATCAACTGCCCGGCCATGTCGAGGAGGCGTTTCTTCAGCCGCGCCTTGCGCGCCTGCCAGGCGCCGCCGCCGAGTTTGTCGAGTGGCGCCTCAGCCGAATCCGAACCGTAGCGCGACAGAAGCTCGATGTTTTCCACCGGCAGGAACAGCCGGTCGTCGCCGGCATAGTGGATTTCGAGGCAATCATGCGGCGCGCCCACCGCTTCGATGGTGCGCAGGCCGATAAATCGCCCGATACCGTGATCGGTATGGACGACGATGTCGCCCGACGACAGCGACGAAGCCTCGGCGATGAAGTCGGAGGCCTTCTTCTTGCGCTTCGAACGACGGATCAGCCTGTCGCCGAGGATATCCTGCTCTGCGACGACGACCATCTCGTCGGTCTCGAAGCCGGATTCGAGCGGCAGCACGGCGAGCCCCGCCTGGCCCGGCTCCAGCTTTTCAACCTCGGCAAGCGTGGCGACGGGCTTGAGGTTGCCGAGATGGTGTTCGGCGAGGATCTGGCCAAGACGGTCGAGCGAGCCTTCGGTCCAGCCGGCGACGATAACCCGGCGTCGTGCGGCGCGCTCGTCGGCAATATGCTTTACGACCACGTCGAAGACGTTGGTATTGGGATCGGCGCGCTCCTCGGCGAAGCTGCGGCCATGCCGCGAGCCGGCATGAAAGACCTTCTTGGCTCCGACATCCGGCGCATCGAACACGGTGAAGTCGATGTCTTCGCGCGGGCCGAGCGAAGCTTTGAGGTTTTCCGGCGAGAGATAAAGCAGATCCGGCGCCACCGGCTTGTAGGGCACCGCGTCCTTAAGCGCGGCGTCGGCCTGCTTTCGGCGTGCCTCATAGTGGTCGAGGATCAGCGTGTGGCGCTCGGCCAATGCCTCATGTGCCAGATGGTCGAAGACCACCGGCGCATCCGGCAGGTAGTCGAACACCGTTTCCAGCCGTTCGTAGAAGAAGGGTAGCCAGTGCTCCATGCCGGCAAAGCGGCGCCCTTCGCTGACTGCGGCATAGAGCGCATCATCGCGCGACGGCGCGCCGAAGGCCTCGATATAGGAGCGGCGGAAGCGGCTGATCGTCTCCGGCGTCAGCGCCACCTCGCTCATCGCCTGCAGCGCCATCGACTTGCGCTGCCCGGTTGTGCGCTGGGTCGCGACGTCGAAGACGCGGATCGATTCCAGCGTGTCGCCGAAAAAGTCGAGCCTCAGTGCCTCGCTCCAGCCGGGCGCGAACAGATCGAGGATGCCGCCGCGCACTGCGAATTCGCCGACGTCGCGCACGGTCGGCACGCGCTCGAAACCGGAATTCTCCAGCCGCGCGATCAGCACGTTCATGTCGATCTGGTTGCCGGGCTTGGCATGGAAGGTCTGCGCTTCGATCAGCCCAGCCGGCGGAATGCGTTGCAGCAGCGCGTTGGCCGTTGTGAGGATCACGGCGCGATGCGGCTTCCTGGCGAGCGCAATGATGGCGGAAAGCGCATCGAGCCGCCGCGCTGCGGCATCCGCGCCGGGCGAAACACGGTCGTAAGGCAGGCAGTCCCAAGCCGGCAGTTCGAGCACCGGCAGGCCGGGCGCCGCAAAGGCCAGCGCCTCGATGATCGCCGGCAACCGCTGGCCGTCGCGCGCGACGAATAGCACCGGCTTGTTGGGCGCGATCTCGTGCGCGGTCCGCACCAGTGCGAAAGCTTCGTAGCCGTCGGCGACGCCGTCGACGATGAACTGGCCGGCGCGGCCCTTGGGCAGGCCGATGGAAGGAATGAGGCTCATCGATATGCGTTTTTCAAAATGTCATGGTCCGGCGCGACGCCAGGATCTTTTGCAGCACCGCGCAATCGATATCGGGCGGAACCGGGCGTTCGCCGGTGACCATCGGCAGGAATTCGGTATCGGGGATTTCGAGGAGCATTTCATATTGGTCGATTTCGTCGCCGGTCAAGGCGCCGATCTCGGCATCGGCGAAGGAACCGAGGATGAGGTCCATCTCGCGCATGCCGCGATGCCAGGAGCGGAACAGGAGCTTACGGCGGCGGGCATCCAACCCCTCGCTTGATCGCTGTGTTCCGGTCATGGCGCCGCTTCCCTGTTCGAAGCGGCGCATATAGCGTGGATAGAGGACGGTGTCAGCCTTGCAAGGCAAAGTAAGACACCCGACAATCAACCTGAAATGATTGCATTCCTTCGCGCCCCCCTCTGTCCTGCCGGACATCTCCCCCGCTTCGGGGGAGATCAGCCGGCACCTCCGCTTTCGCCAATCTTCAACGTTGCAGAATGGGCGCAGCGCCGAAGCTGCCAATCTCCCCCCTTGTGGGGGAGACGTCCGGCAGGACAGAGGGGGGCGCGAAGGAACGCGGCCTATCCAGATTCTCAACGGGCGCAGCTCTGATGCGCCCTTCCATCCTCGATCCCTTGTTTGTCCCGATAACCTCGCTTGCCGGCATTGGCCCGAAAGTCGGGACCATGATCGAGCGGGTCGTGCCGGCCGACCTCGGCGACCGTCCCGCACGCGCCGCCGACCTATTGTTCGTCTTACCCAACACGGTGATCGACCGCCGCAACCGGCCCGGCATCGCGCTTTCGGCCGAAGGCCAGATCGTCACGCTCGAAGTGCGGGTCGACCGCCATCAGCCGCCGCCCCCGCGCAACAAGTCAGTGCCCTACCGGGTCTACGCCCACGACGACACCGGCGAGATCGCGCTGACCTTCTTCCATGCCCATGCCGCGTATCTGCAGAAGATGCTGCCGGAAGGCGAACGTGTCGCGATCTCCGGCCGCATGGAGTGGTTCAACGGCCGCCCGACCATGGTCCATCCCGACCATATCGCGCCGATCGACGAGGCCGAGGGGCTGCCGCTGGTCGAGCCCGTCTATCCGCTCACCGCCGGGCTGTCGTCAAAAGTGCTGCGCCGCGCCATCGGACAGGCGCTCGGCCGCCTGCCGGAATTGCCGGAATGGCAGGACGACGCCTTCATGCGCCGGCACACTTTTCCCGCCTTCGGCGATGCGCTCACCCGCATCCACAATCCGAAGGATCCAATCGACGTCGCCGTCGAGGGATCGGCCTGGCGGCGCCTGGCTTACGACGAATTTCTGGCCGGACAGGTGTCGCTGGCGCTGGTGCGGGCCAGAATCCGCCGCCTGTCGGGGCGGCCGCTGGTCGGCGACGGCCGCATCGTCGAGAAGCTGCGCACGGCCCTGCCCTACAAGCTCACCCCTAGCCAGGAATTCGCGCTCGGCGAGATCAATGCCGACCTCGCCGATCCCGAACGCATGCTGCGCCTGCTGCAGGGCGATGTCGGCTCCGGCAAGACGGTGGTCGCGCTGCTTGCCATGGGACGCGCGGTCGAGGCAGGCGGTCAGGCGGCACTGATGGCGCCGACTGAGATCCTGGCGCGCCAGCATCTGGCGACGATCGCGCCGCTTGCGGAAAAAGCCGGGCTGCGCGTCGCTATCCTCACCGGGCGCGAGAAGGGCCGCGAACGCACGGAGGCGCTGGAAGGCCTCGCCAGCGGCGCCATCGACATCGTCGTCGGCACCCACGCGCTGTTCCAGGAAACGGTGACCTTCCACGACCTCGTCCTTGCCGTCGTCGACGAGCAGCACCGCTTTGGCGTCCACCAAAGGCTGGCGATCACCGCCAAAGGCGATGCGCCCGACATGCTGGTGATGACGGCGACCCCCATCCCACGCACGCTGGTGCTGACTGCCTTCGGCGACATGGACGTCTCGAAGCTGACCGAAAAGCCGGCCGGCCGGCAGCCGATCCGCACCGTGACGCTGCCGATGGAGCGGCTGGACGAACTGGTCGGGCGCATGGTTGACGCCGTCGCCGAAGGCCAGAAGATCTACTGGATCTGCCCGCTGGTCGAGGAATCCGAAGAGATCAAGCTGATGTCGGCGGAAGATCGTTTTGCTTCGCTGAAGCCCCTGTTCGGCCACCGGATCGGGCTTGTGCACGGCCGCATGAAGGGCGCGGAGAAGGACGAGGCGATGCGCGCCTTCAAACAGGGCGAGACGCGCATCCTGATCGCCACCACCGTGATCGAGGTCGGCGTCGACGTGCCGGACGCGACGATCATGGTCATAGAGCATGCCGAGCGCTTCGGCCTTGCCCAGTTGCACCAGCTGCGCGGCCGGGTCGGACGCGGCGACAAGCCGTCATCCTGTGTGCTGCTCTACAAGGACCCGCTCGGCGAAACGGCGAAGCGCCGGCTTTCAGTGATGCGCGAGACCGAGGACGGCTTCCGCATCGCAGAGGAGGATCTGAAACTGCGCGGCGAAGGCGAGCTGCTGGGTACGCGCCAGTCCGGCACGCCCGGCTTCCAGGTGGCGCGCATCGAGTTCCACGCCGACCTGCTCGAGGCCGCGCGTGACGACGCAAGGCTGATCCTGTCGCGCGATTCGGAACTGCAGTCCGAACGCGGCGAAGCGCTTCGCCTCTTGCTCTACCTGTTTGGGCGCGACGAGGCGGTGCGCTTGCTGCGCGCCGGCTGAGGTCCGGCGCCGAGAGGCGGGTTGGCAAGCGGGCCCTCGATCCGTTCGCCGTTCAGCGTCACCAGCTTGGTCTTGACCTCCGGCGCCACCATGCCGGCCGAAACGATGAGCTTGGCGCCGTCCTCGATGGTCATGTCGAGCGGCACGATCTCGGATTTATGCACATACATCAGGAAGCCGGTGGTCGGGTTCGGCGTGCACGGCATGAACACCGCGATCAGCGGATCGCCTTCCTGGTCGAGCTTCTGGTTGATCTCGGTTTCCTTCTCGCTGGCGACGAAGACCAGCGACCAGACGCCTTTGCGCGGATATTCGACCAGCCCGACCTGGCGGAACATGTCGCCCTTGTTCGACAGCACGGTCTCGAAAATCTGCTTCAGCGAGCCGTAGATGCCGCGCACCAGCGGCATGCGGCCGAGCAGCCGCTCGCCGAAATTGACGATGGCGCGGCCGACGATGTTGGCCGTCAGGAAGCCGATCAGCGTGATCAGCACCAGAGCCACGATCAACCCGAAGCCTGGAACCGGGAACGGCAGGTAGGTGTCGGGATTGTAACGAACGGGGATGTAAGGCTTCACCCAGGAATCGACCCAGCCGATCAGCGACCAGGCGATATAAGCGGTGATCGCCAGCGGCGCGCAGACGATGAAACCGGTTAGGAAATAGTTCCTGAGCCGGGTCATGCCAGAGGTCTTCAGGGCGTCGGACATGAGTTCACCGCGGCGCAGGTTGCAACGCCAGATTAGTGAACCGCGATCCCGTTTGGAACTGCGAAGTTTTTAAAGATGCCCGCTAAGCCGCCGCATCCATCGGCACGATCTTCTCAAGTTCCGCCGCGATCTTTCTCGCCTCGGTCTCGAGTTCGTAGGCCTTCTGGAAGTTCATCCAGAACTCCGGGGTAGTGTTGAAGAACCTGGCAAGGCGAAGGGCAGTATCGGGAGTGAGGCCAACCTCTTCCTTGACGATACGCTCGATACGAGTACGCGGAAGATTGAGCTTTCGCGCCAATGCGCCGGCGCTCATGCCAAGAGGAACAAGATACTCTTCGCGTAGGAATTCCCCGGGGTGGATAGGGCGTGCGAACTTGACCATAGCTCAGTATCCTCAAAGGGTTAGGGCGAGTGCCCCTTCCCCACGACATGTATCATGCTATGATACAAAGCCAATTGCAAGATCGCGGCTCTCCACGTTCCAGACGGAAGCTGCTTCCGTTCGCGACTAGCCGAGACATTCCTCCCTTCGTCATCCACGGGCGAAGCAAGGAGCGAAGCGACGCGGCGTAGACCCGAGGATCCATTCCGTGACGCCGGCCGAAGAATGCTACCCGTCAGAATAGTCCCCTGATCATGCACCCGTTATGCTCCATGCATGACGGGCTATGTCTATATGACAGCAAGCAAGAAGCGCGGCACCATATACACTGGTGTCACAAACGATCTCGCCCGTCGGATGCCGGAGCACAGATCCGGCGAAGGCTCGCGCTTTACCGGGCGCTACGGCGTGCAACGCCTGGTCTGGTACGAAGAATATTTCGACGTCCGTGATGCCATCCAGCGCGAGAAGTCGCTGAAACGCTGGCCGCGCCAATGGAAAATCGAACTGATCGAGAAAGCCAATCCCGAATGGTTCGAGCTTTTCCGCGGCACCGGGTGGTAGCGCATAATTCTGTGATGCTTTGATCGCTCAAACGTCACGGAATGGATCCTCGGGTCTGCGCAGGAGCTTCGCTCCTGCTCCGCCCGTGGATGACGAAAGAAGGGCCACAGCGCCGAGAGCCTACTCCACCGTCACCGATTTCGCCAGATTGCGCGGCTGGTCGACGTCGGTGCCCATGAACACGGCGGTGAAATAGGCGAGCATCTGGATCGGCAGCGCGTAGATGATCGGCGATATGATCTCCGGCACGTCGGGCAGGATGATCGTCTCCATCGTCTTGACGTTCGCCTGCGCGGCGCCCTTGGCGTCGGTGATAAGGATGATCTTGCCGCCGCGCGCCGCCACTTCCTGCATGTTGGACACCGTCTTTTCGAAGATGCGGTCATGCGGCGCGATCACGATCACCGGCATGTTCTCGTCGATCAGCGCGATCGGCCCATGCTTCAGCTCGCCGCCGGCATAGCCTTCGGCGTGGATGTAGGAGATTTCCTTGAGCTTCAGCGCCCCTTCCATGGCTAAAGGAAAATTGGTGTCGCGGCCGAGATAGAGCACGTCCTTGTAGCGCGAGAGCTCGCGCGAGATGCGTTCGATCTGCTCGTCGAGCTTCAGCACTTGGGTGGCGAAGCGCGGCGCCTCGGAGAGCTCGCGCACCAGCTGCCTCTCCTCATCGCGCGAGATCGTGCCGCGCGCCACGCCGGCGCGCACGGCAAGAGCAGCGAGAACCGACAGCTGGCAAGTAAAAGCCTTGGTCGAGGCGACGCCGATCTCCGGCCCGGCCAGCGTCGGCAGCACGACATCGGATTCGCGCGCCATGGTCGATTCGCGCACATTGACGACGGCGCCGATCTTCATGCCGGCCTGGCGGCAGTAGCGTAGCGAGGCCAGCGTATCGGCGGTTTCGCCCGACTGCGAGATGAAGAAGGCTGCGTCGTTCGCCGACAGCGGCATCTCGCGGTAGCGGAATTCGGAGGCGACATCGATGTCGATCGGCAGCCGCGCATAGCGCTCGAACCAGTATTTGCTGATCAGCCCGGCGAGATAGGCGGTGCCGCAGGCCGAGAGCGCCAGCCGTCCGATCTTGGCGAAGTCGAAAGGCAGGTCGAGCGGCTTCGACACGCCGGAGACGAAATCCACATAATGCGCCAGCGTGTGCGAGATCACCTCCGGCTGCTCATGGATTTCCTTTTCCATGAAATGGCGGCGGTTGCCCTTGTCGATCATGAAGCTGGTCGACAGCGACTGCTGCCGCTTGCGGTCGACCTTGTTGCCGTCGATGTCGTAGATGGTGACGCTGTTGCGGCGCACTTCCGCCCAGTCGCCGTCTTCCAGATAGGTAACCGCGTTGGTGAAGGGCGCCAGCGCGATGGCGTCGGAGCCGAGGAACATTTCGCCGTCGCCATGGCCGACGGCCAAAGGCGGACCGTTGCGGGCGCCGACGATCAGATCCTCGTCGCCCTTGAACATGATGGCCAGCGCAAAGGCGCCGGAGAGCCGCTTCAGCGCCCGATGCGCCGCCTGGACCGGCTTCAGCCCCTTGGCGAGCTCCCGCGCCACCAGATGGGCGACGACCTCGGTGTCGGTCTGCGAGGAGAAGGTATAGCCGTCACGGACAAGCTCGTCGCGCAGCTCGGCAAAATTCTCGATGATGCCGTTGTGGACGATGGCAACGCCCTCGGAAAAATGCGGATGCGCGTTGGTCTCGTTCGGCACGCCATGCGTCGCCCAGCGGGTATGGCCGATGCCGATCGTGCCGTCGAGCGGCTCTTCCTTCAGCCGGCGTTCCAGGTTGATCAGTTTGCCTTCGGCGCGGCGGCGGCCGAGCGCGCCCTTCTCGATGGTGGCGACGCCGGCCGAGTCATAACCGCGATATTCCAGCCGCTTCAGCGCATCGACGATGAGCGGCGCGACCTGCGAATGGCCGACAATTCCAACGATACCGCACATGCCTACCCCCGATTCCCTGCAGAAACCCAGCGCTATCTAGGGATTGCCGGATTGCCGCGAAAGTCACTTTGCGTTTCGTTCCGTGTCAGCTGGAACGGTTTTGCACCGATGCACCATGACAGGGCGCGCTTGCAATCCGGTTACCGCAATTGCTTGGTTTTTCGCAGCGCAGGTCCCCGATTGTTCATTGTTGGCGGCGGTGGCGCCGGCAGGGAAAACGTCCTTTGACGATCACTCCGCTACTCTTTTCTTCGCCGCAGCCGCCGAAGCGAAGCGTTCGCGCAATTCCCTGCCTTTGCCAGGCAGCGTCTTCTGCCGGGCGCGGCCGAAGGCGAGCGCATCGTCGGGCACGCTTTCGGTGATCACGCTGCCGGAGGCGATGTAGCCACCCTTGCCGATCGTGAGCGGCGCCACCAGCGAGGAGTTCGAACCGACAAAGGCGCCCTCGCCGATGTCGGTGAAGAATTTCGAATAGCCGTCATAATTGCACGTGATGGTGCCGGCGCCGATATTGGCCCCTGCGCCGACACGCGCGTCGCCGATATAGGTCAGGTGATTGACCTTGGCGCCTTCCTCGATCGTCGCCTGCTTGATCTCACAGAAATTGCCCACCTTCGCCTTCTGCTTGAGATCGGCGCCCGGCCGCAGCCGCGCGAACGGTCCGACGTCGCAATTCGAAGCGATCGTCGCCCCTTCGATATGGCTGAAGGCGTGAATCCTGGCGCCCGAGGCGATCTTGACGCCAGGACCGAACCAGACATTCGGCTCGACGATCGTATCGGCGCCGATTTCGGTGTCGTGCGAGAAATAGACTGTCTCCGGCGCAATCAGCGTCACGCCGGAAAGCATCGCCTCGCGCCGCCGGCGCCCCTGCCAAATGCCTTCCGCCTCGGCGAGCTCGGCCCGGTTGTTGATGCCGAGCGCGCTCTCGAAGCTGGCCTCCGTGGCAACGACATCGAGGCCTTCCGCACCCGCGATCTCGACGATGTCGGTGAGATAGAACTCGCCCTTGGCATTGCTGTTGCCGACCTTGTCGAGCAATCGAAGCGCGTGCTTGCCGGCCACCGCCATCATCCCGGCATTGCAGAAGCCGATCTTCTTCTCCGCCTCGGAGCAGTCTTTTTCTTCGCGGATGGCGGCCAGCCGACCCCCCTTTTCGACCAGCCGGCCGTAGCCGGTCGGATTGGGCGGACGGAAGCCGATCACCGCGACGGCAGCTCCTTCCGCAAGCTTCTGCCGCGCGGCGGCCAATACTCCAGCGTCGATCAGCGGCGTGTCGCCGAACATGACGAGAATGTCGTCATAATCCTTTGATATCGCTTCGCGAGCGGCAAGCACGGCATGCGCCGTGCCGAGTCGCCTCTCCTGCACGAAAGTCTCGGCTCTCGGCGCGAATTTCTGTGCCGCCTTGCGCATCTCCTCGGCGCCATGGCCGATCACCAGCGCCAAGGCCGTTGCTCCAGCCGCTTCCGCTGCTTTCACCACATGCGCCACCATCGGCAAGCCGGCGATGGCGTGCAGCACCTTGGGCATCGCGCTTTTCATGCGCGTGCCTTCGCCGGCGGCGAGGATGATGGACAGGCAGGATCTCTGGCTCATGAAGGGCAACCGTATGAAAGAGCTCAATCAATGCATGCTAACAGCGGCGTGATGCTGCACCAATGCGGTTAAATTCCGGTGAGATGGGCTCGGCAACCGACTTTTAATCAGGAGGTCTACCAGGAGAAATTCGGCAAGCGCCGCTACAACAGGCCGTGTTTCTTGAACTCCGCCTGTTCATCGCCTGAGATCCAACCAAACACGCTGAGGCGGCCGTCACACGAGGTAGTCGACCTCGAAATCGATGGTCACGGGACTTTTGTCCTTGCGCTCATACTCGCCCGACCATTGCACCTTGGCCACGCAATGGTCGTGGTCGATCGGCGTTACCGATACCTCCCTGCAGATCATCTTCTTGCTGCCCATCGCGCGATAGGCCTCAAAACCCTTCTTCATAATGTCTTTCAACTGCTGGCCGTTCTCGCCGACCATGACCCCTGCGGGCGTCACCGAGACAAAGCCGGACGAATACATCTCTCCAAAATCGTCTATGTCGAAATTGCCGGCGATGGCGTCATTGTAGACCTTCTCATAGGCCTTGAAGAACTTTTGCACGTCCGCTTTGGCTGCCATTTTCACCTAGCTGCATTTGCCTTCAGTCATTGCACTTGCGCACAAGCCGGTAACGCAGGCTTTCCGGCGTCGTTCCGGATTGACGACAGAGGCGTTACCCCAGCCGTCCCAGTACCGGAAAATTCTCCAGCAGCCAGTAAGACGCGCTCTGCATCCCGCCCGTCAGGAAGAACACGCCGGCGACGACCAGCAGCGCGCCGATCGCCTTCTCGACGCGGCCGAGATGGACGCGGAATTTGCCGAGGAAGCGCATGAAGGCGCCGGAAAACAGCGCCGCGACCAGGAAGGGGATCCCGAGGCCGAGCGAATAGGCGGCGAGCAGCAGCGCGCCCTCGCCCACCGTCTCGCGGCCGCCGGCCAACGTCAGGATCGGCCCGAGCACCGGGCCGATGCAAGGCGTCCAGCCGAAAGCGAAGGCCAGTCCCATGATATAGGCGGCGACCATGCTGGCGGGCTTGCCCTGTGACTGGAAGCGCGCCTCGCGCGACAAAAGCGGGATGCGCAGGATGCCGAGAAAGTTCAGGCCCATGACGATGATCAGCGCGCCCGCCACCATCGCCAGCGGTTCCTGCCAGACGCGCAGCAGCCTGCCGATGGTCGAGGCGCCTGCGCCGAGCGCGACGAAGACGGTCGAGAAGCCGAGCACGAAGGCCAAAGAGGCATAAAGCAGCGCGCCACGCGTGCCGTCCCTTGCCGTCATGCCTTGATTGCCGCGGAAATCATCGACGGACACGCCCGCCATGTAGCAGAGATAGGGCGGCACCAGCGGCAGCACGCAAGGCGACAGGAATGAGATCGCCCCTGCCCCGACCGCGCTGACATAGCCGATGTCCAATGCCATTTCATGAAGCCCGATTGTGCTGGCGCCGATATAGCGATGCCGGAGCCCTCGTGCCAATCACCATTGTGTGGCACGTGGTCGCCCGGCCGAGGAAGAAACGACCGCCCCTGTGCGTTGAATGAACGGGCGCGCGATTGCCGCGCTTGTTCTCAGGGAGGTTCATCATGAAATCGATTGCGCTTGGATTCGCGGCTCTGTTGCTTGGCACGGCCGCATCCCAAGCCGCCGAGGCGTGGAAGGAGGCCGAAGTCGGCGGCAAGAAGATCTATACCGATGTCATGGGCATGACGCTTTACACCTATGACAAGGACGAGAAGGGCAAGTCCAACTGCTACGACAAATGCGCCGCCAACTGGCCGCCGTTGAAAGCCGAGGCCGGCGCCAAGGCGGATGATGAATGGACGATCGTCGATCGCACCGACGGCACCAAGATGTGGGCCTATGACGGCAAGCCGGTCTATACCTTCGTCAAGGACAAGAAGGCTGGCGACATGACCGGCGAAGGCGTCGCCGGCGCCTGGCACGTCGTCGCGGCCGATTGATTTCTTTTGGGCGGGCTGGCTGCCGGATCTTTGGCCGGCAGTCAGCCATCCCATCTCCTCCCCAAAAATGTGATCTTCGCCATACACTCTTAGAGTGTATCGCTTGCGCCGGGACCGCAAATTGGGCCCTTCCCCTTGACCGATTGCAAAAGCACGGCCATGTGAGCGACGAAAAGAGTGGGATTTCGTCGTGCGCCGCGGAGTTCTTCCGCCGCCTCACAGCTGATAAGAGACCTCATGGACGTCGTCGTCGTCGAATCGCCGGCCAAGGCGAAGACAATCAACAAATATCTGGGCAAGAACTATAAGGTCCTGGCCTCGTTCGGCCATGTCCGCGATCTGCCGGCCAAGGACGGCTCGGTGCGCCCCGACGAGGACTTTGCCATGTCCTGGTCGGTCGACACCGCCTCCGGCAAGCGCCTCGCCGACATCGCCAAGGCGGTCAAGGATGCCGACGGGCTGATCCTCGCCACCGACCCGGATCGCGAGGGCGAAGCGATCTCCTGGCATGTGCTGGAAGTATTGAGGCAGAAGCGTGCGCTGAAGGACAAACCGGTCAGCCGCGTCGTCTTCAACGCCATCACCAAGGCTTCCGTGCTGGAAGCCATGGCCAATCCGCGCCAGATCGATGCGCCGCTAGTCGATGCCTATCTCGCCCGCCGCGCGCTTGACTATCTCGTCGGCTTCACGCTGTCGCCGGTGCTGTGGCGCAAGCTGCCCGGCGCCCGTTCCGCCGGCCGCGTCCAGTCGGTGGCGCTGCGCCTCGTCAGCGACCGCGAATCCGAGATCGAGCGCTTCATCCGCGAGGAATACTGGCAGATCGCCGCCATCCTCAACACGCCGCGCAACGACAGCTTCGAGGCAAGGCTGACCGCCTATGCCGGCAAGAAGCTGCAAAAACTCGACATCGCCAACAAGGCGCAGGCCGACGACATCAAGGCGATGCTGGAAGGCGCGGCCTTCAAGGCGCTGTCGGTCGAAGCCAAGCCAACCAAGCGCAATCCCGGACCGCCCTTCACTACCTCGACGCTGCAGCAGGCCGCCTCCTCGCGGCTCGGCTTCTCGGCCAACCGCACCATGCAGGTCGCGCAGAAACTTTATGAAGGCATGGATGTCGGCGGCGAGACCGCCGGCCTCATCACCTACATGCGAACCGACGGCGTGCAGATGGCGCCGGAGGCGATCGAGGCCGCGCGCGATACTATCGCCGGCGAATTCGGCGCAAAATACCTGCCGGAGAAGCCGCGCTATTACTCGGTGAAGGCCAAAAACGCCCAGGAAGCGCATGAGGCGATCCGCCCGACCGACTTCAATCGCACCCCGGCATCGGTCCGGCAATATCTCGATGCCGACCAGGCGCGGCTCTATGAGCTGATCTGGAAGCGCGCCATCGCCAGCCAGATGCAGCCGGCCGAGATCGAGCGCACCACGGTCGAGATCGAAGCCGTCAACGGCGCCCGCACCGCCGAACTCCGCGCGGTCGGCTCGGTCGTGCGCTTCGACGGCTTCATCGCCGCCTATACCGACCAGAAGGACGAGGATGCGGAGGACGAGGAAAGCCGCCGCCTGCCCGAGATCCGAGCCAGTGAGCAGCTTGCCCGCGAGGCGATCAATGCCACCCAGCACACGACCGAGCCGCCGCCGCGCTACTCCGAGGCGACGCTGATCAAGAAGCTGGAGGAACTCGGCATCGGCCGGCCCTCGACCTATACGGCGATCCTGAAGACACTGGAGGACCGCGACTACGTCGCCATCGACCGGCGCAAGCTGGTGCCGCAGGCCAAGGGACGGCTGCTCTCGGCCTTCCTCGAAAGCTTCTTCGAGCGCTATGTCGAATATGACTTCACGGCTTCGCTCGAGGAAAAGCTCGACGAGATCTCCGACGGCAAGCTCGCCTGGAAAGACGTGCTGCGCGACTTCTGGAAGGATTTTTCCGGCGCCGTCGACGACATCAACGAACTGCGCGTCGCCGACGTGCTCGATGCGCTGAACGACGAGCTGGCCCCGCTGGTGTTCCCGGCGCGGGAAGACGGCTCGAACCCGCGCATCTGCCCGAAATGCGGCACCGGCAACCTGTCGCTGAAGCTCGGCAAGTTCGGCGCCTTCGTCGGCTGCTCGAACTATCCGGAATGCTCCTACACTCGCCAGCTTGGCGACGCCGCCAATCCCAATGGCGAGAACGGCAATGGCGAGGACGGCGTCAGGCTGCTCGGCAAGGATCCGTACACGGCCGAGGAGATCACGCTGCGCAGCGGCCGCTTCGGCCCCTATATCCAGCGCGGCGAAGGCAAGGACGCCAAGCGTTCCAGCCTGCCCAAGGGCTGGACGGCCGAGTCGATCGACCATGAGAAGGCGATCGCGCTGCTGTCGCTGCCGCGCGACGTCGGCAAGCATCCGGAAACCGGCAAGATGATCTCGGCCGGCCTCGGACGCTACGGGCCCTTCGTGCTGCACGACGGCACCTATGCGAATCTCGAAAGCATCGAGGACGTGTTCTCGATCGGCTTGAACCGCGCCGTCTCGGTGATCGCCGAGAAGCAGCAAAAGGGCAAGGGCGGCCGCAACGGCGCCACGCCCGCGGCGCTGAAGGAGCTTGGCGACCACCCCGACGGCGGCGGCAAGATCGTCGTGCGCGACGGCAAGTACGGCCCCTATGTCAACTACGGCAAGGTCAATGCGACGCTGCCCAAGGGCAAGGACCCGCAGTCGGTGACGATGGAAGAGGCGCTCGCTTTGATCGCCGAGAAGGAAGCCAAGGGCGGAGGCGGCAAGAAGCCGTTCCGCCGGGCGGCGAAGAAAGGATAGCAGGACGTGGCGCGCAGGATCTCCGGAAGAAGCCACGGCGATCCGCGCAGCGCCGACACCCGGGCCAAGGTCAAGGACGACTACCGGCCCTCGCGGGACGAAATCCTGCGCTACATCGCCGAAAATCCCGATCGCTCCGGAAAGCGCGAGATTGCCAAGGCCTTCGCGCTGCGCGGCGAGGACCGCATCTGGCTCAAGGATCTGCTGCGCGACCTTCAGGACGAAGGCCTGCTGACCAAGGAGCGCAAGCGCCTCACCCGCGCGGGCGCCTTGCCGCATGTCGCCGTGCTCGACATTGTCGGTCGCGACGCCGATGGCGTGCTGCTGGCCAATCCGAGCGAATACACCGGACCCGGCTCGCCGCCCGTCATCGCCATCCGCATTTCGCGCGGCGCCAGTGGCCCCGTCCCCGGCATCGGCGACCGCGTGCTCGCCAAGACCTTCCCGACCGACGATCCCGCCGGCCCTGCCTACACCGGGCGGGTAATGAAGATCTTCGAGAAGCGCAGCGAGGCGGTGCTTGGCATCTTCCGCGTGCTGAAGGATGGTTCTTTCCGCATCGAGCCGGTGGAACGGCGCCAGCCGGAACTCATCGTCGACAAGGAATTCCAGAACGGCGCCAAGAACGGCGATCTGGTTGAGGTCGAGCCGGCCCGCGCGTCGCGCTATGGCCTGCCCCGCGCCAAGGTGTTGGCGGTTCTTGGCTCGCTGACCAGCGAGAAGGCGGTCTCGATGATCGCCATCCACGCCCACGACATTCCGCACGTCTTTCCGGCCGATGTGATCGCCGAGGCCGAGGCGGCGAAGCCGGCGACGCTTGCCGGCCGCGAGGATTGGCGCGATTTGCCGCTGGTCACCATCGACCCGGCCGACGCCAAGGACCATGACGACGCGGTCTTCGCCACGCCCGACACGGACGAAAAAAACCCCGGCGGCGTCATAGCCACCGTGGCGATCGCCGATGTCGCCGCCTATATCCGCTATGGCACGCCGCTCGACCGCGAGGCGCTGAAACGCGGCAATTCGGTCTATTTCCCGGACCGGGTCGTGCCGATGCTGCCCGAGCGCATCTCCAACGATCTCTGCTCGCTGCGCGAAGGCGAGGACCGTCCGGCCATCGCCGTGCGCATGACCTTTTCCGCGGAAGGCCGCAAGCTCAGGCACTCCTTCCACCGTGTCATGATGAAGTCGGCGGCGAAGCTCGCCTACCCGCAGGCGCAGGCGGCGATCGACGGCGTGCCGGACGACAAGACAGGACCGATCCTCGATAGCGTTCTGAAGCCCCTGTGGGATGCCTATGCAGTGCTGAAGCGCGGCCGCAATGCCCGCCAGCCGCTGGAGCTTGACCTGCCGGAACGCAAGATCCTGCTCAAGCCCGACGGCACCGTCCACCGTGTTGTCGTGCCGGAGCGCCTCGACGCCCACAAGCTCATCGAGGAGTTCATGATCCAGGCCAACGTCGCGGCCGCCGAGACGCTGGAAGGCAAGAAGGAGCCTCTCGTCTTTCGCATTCATGACGCGCCTTCTCTGGCCAAGCAGGAATCGCTGCGCGAGTTCCTGCAAACGCTTGGCCTGTCGCTGGCGCGCGGCGCGCAGATGCGGCCAGGGCAGTTCAACGGCATTCTGGAGCGCGTGCGCGGCGCCGACAACGAGGCGCTGGTCAACGAGGTGGTGCTGCGCTCGCAGAGCCAGGCCGAATATTCGCCGAAGAATATCGGCCATTTCGGCCTTAATCTCAGGCGCTACGCGCATTTCACCTCGCCTATCCGGCGCTATGCGGATCTCATCGTGCATCGCGGACTGATCGCCGCGCTCGGCCTCGGTCCCGGCGGCCTGACCCAGCAGGAGGCCGACCGGCTGGAGGAAGTCGCAGCACTCATCTCGGCCACGGAACGCCGCGCAATGGCCGCCGAACGCGACACGGTCGACCGGCTGATCGCGGCTTACCTCGCCGAGCGCATCAACGACACCTTCGACGCGCGTATCTCCGGCGTCACCAAGGCGGGACTCTTTGTCCAATTGCCGCAATATGGCGCGGATGGTTTCATCCCGGTGTCAAGTTTGGACGGCGACTACTATATCTACGACGAAACCGCTCGATCGCTGTTCGGGGAACGCACCGGCAAGGGCTATCAGCTTGCCGACCGCGTCGAGGTGCGGCTGCTCGAGGTCGCGCCGATGGCCGGCGCGATGCGTTTCGAGATGCTGAGCGACCCTAAGCCGTTGCCAGGCTCGCGACGGTCGTTCCACAAGGCCAAGGGCCGCGCCCGCGCATCGCAGTCGCGTTCCGGGCCTCGCGGCAGGAGAAGATGATGCCAAAAGGATTTGGTATGGAACAACAGGTTTTCGGCGGCGAGCATCACTCCGGCCGCGCCGCGCGTCCGCTGTGGACGGCGATCAAGCGCGGCATGCTCGGCCGCTGCCCGCATTGCGGTAAAGGCAAGCTGTTCCACGCCTTCACCAAGCCCGTCGACAAATGCGGCGTCTGCGGCGAGGAGCTTCATCACCATCGCGCCGACGACCTGCCCGCCTATCTGGTGATCGTCATCGTCGGCCACATCGTGGTTGGCGCCTTCATGACTGTGGAGGCGACCTCGACGCTGACGCTGTGGCAGCACGCGCTGATCTGGGTGCCGCTGACCTTTATCCTGGCCGTCGCGCTGCTGCAGCCGGTCAAGGGCGCCGTCATCGGCCTGCAATGGGCGCTCTATATGCACGGCTTCGGTGGCGAGAAGGACGAGTTTGAACCGCATTCCTAGGCCTGGAGCGGCTCAGCCAACGCCGTCCGCTCCAAACATCTGTTTTTACGCAATTCCGGACGGAAAACCGCTGCGCACTTTTACTGGAATTGCGATCTTGCCTGTCTCAATTCCGGACGGAAAAACGCTGCGCACTTTTCCTGGAATTGCTCCAGCAGCGACGTTTCGTCCGGGGTTGGTGCAAAGACACGAACCCGCAAGCCACTTTCGCATTCGAGAAGTTTCCGCTAGGTCGAGCCCATGGAAGGAATGACCAAGGCGGATGTCGATAAACTCGATAAAGGCTTGGCCGTGCACGGCGGCCGGCCGCTTCGTCCGCGCGATGCCGCAACCTTGATCCTGCTGGACCGGAGCTGCAGCGACGTTCTGGTGCTGATGGGCCGGCGCCATGCCGGCCACGCTTTCATGCCCGGAAAATTCGTCTTCCCCGGCGGCCGTACCGACCCCGCAGACAGCCGCATTCCGGTGGCTGCACCGCTGCACCGCGAGGAAGAAACCAGGCTTGCCAGCGGCCCCGGCCGCGCGAGCACCGCGCGGGCGCGCGCCATCGCCTTGTCGGCAATCCGCGAGACCTACGAGGAAGCCGGCCTGCTGATCGGCCGCAAGGGCCCGTTCGCGACCGCCAAGCGCGACTGGCAGGGTTTCGTCGAACACGGCGTGATACCGTCGCTGGACGCCTTGCGCTTCATCGCCCGCGCCATCACTCCGCCCAACCGCGTGCGTCGCTTCGACACCCGCTTCTTCAGCGCCTGGCGCGAGGACGTCGCCGTGGAATTGCCGGATGGCGGTCCGACCGACGAGTTGGAAGAGCTCGTCTGGCTGCCGCTCGCCGAGGCGCGCAAGGTCGACATTCCCGACATTACCCGCATGATCCTGGAAGAACTGGAAAAGCGGCTCGCCCACGATCCCTTGCTGCGTCCGGGCGGCGCCGTGCCGTTCTTCCGGCTGATCCGAAACCGCTTCGTCCGCGAAGTCCTTTAGAAACAGAGCATCGATATCCCATGACGGTCGATACCCAGCAAAAGGGCGACGAACGCGTACACTGGCTGCCGATGATCGCGGCGATCTCCTCGATCAGCGTGGTCGGCATCGCTATCGGCCTCGGCATGCCGCTGCTCAGCGTCATCCTCGAAACGCGCGGCCACTCGGCCTCGATGATCGGCCTCAACACGGCGGTCGCCGGCCTCGCCTCGATCGCCGGCGCGCCGCTCGCCACGCCGCTCGCCATGCGGCTTGGCGTCGCCTGGACAATGCTTTTGATGATTGCCGCCGGCGCGCTTGCCTTCGTCGGTTTCCATTTCGCGCCCGCCTTCTGGATGTGGTTCCCGCTGCGCGTCGCGTTGCACATCTCGCTGACGGTGCTGTTCATCCTGTCGGAATTCTGGATCAGCACCTCGGCGCCGCCGCATCGTCGCGGCCTGGTACTCGGCATCTACGCCACGGTGCTGTCGCTGGGTTTCGCTGCCGGCCCCTGGCTATTTGCCCATCTCGGCTCGAGCGGCTTCCTGCCGTTCGGCGTCACCATAGCGCTGGTGACGCTCGCGGCCATTCCGGTGCTTGCGGCCCGCAACGAGAGCCCGGCGATCGTCGCCGATAGCGAAACCAGCCATTTCCTGCGCTACATCTGGATGGTCCCGACCGCGACCTTTGCCGTGCTGGTGTTCGGCGCCGTCGAGACGGGCGGCTTCTCGTTGTTCCCGGTCTATGGCAACCGCATCGGCTATTCGGAGGCCGACGCCGCGCTGCTGCTCACCATGATCGGCCTCGGCAACGTGCTGCTGCAGATCCCGATCGGCGTGATCAGCGACCGCGTCTCCGACCGCCGCTACCTGCTTCTGGCTTGCGCCACGGTCGGGCTCATCGGCACCGTCTTCATGCCCTTCTTTGCGCAGAATTGGCACCTGATGGCAGCGCTGCTGTTCGTCTGGGGCGGCGTGGTCGCCGCCATGTACACGATCGGGCTTGCCCATCTCGGCTCGCAGCTTTCCGGCCATGAGCTCGCCTCCGCCAACGCCGCCTTCGTGCTCTGCTATGGCGTCGGCATGGTGATCGGCCCACAGGCGATCGGCATCGGCATGGACGCCTTCGGCCCCTCGGGCTTCGGCTGGTCGCTCGCGTTGTTCTTTGCCGCTTATATGCTCCTGGTCTTGGTCCGGTTGGTGCGAAAGATTCTCTAGCGAGAAATATCGCCGGGCATAGGGCGATGCTGACATCACCGTGTCAGCAGGGCCCCTGCTATACCTTGCTCCAACGCAGGTATAGCGAGGAGAGATCGGATGATCGACAGCGGCTTTGAAACCAAATCCCTCAGGATGGAACTGCTTCTGCTCGTCACCTTCCAGGCGCCGGCTGCCGATGTCGAGCGCATCATGGAGGCCGTGGTGGCGATCGCGCCGCTGCGCATGGGCGAATATGACGGCAATGCCTATCAGTCGGCGCAAGGCATAGAGCGCTACCGGCCGCTGGAAGGCGCCGCCGCAGGCGCCGAGATCGAATTGCGCCGGCGGCCGGGCACGGTCGAGGTATCCTTCGAACTGCCCGACGACCAGGCGCTTGCCGCGCGCGTCGTCGAGGCCATATTCCAGGCTCACTCCTATCAGGAGCCGGTCATCCGCATTCAGCCGCTGCTGACCAGCCGTTCCAAGGGCCTCGACGACCGCGCCAATCCGAACCGCTGGTGGAACACGACCGGCGACTGGAAGACGGCGCCGCGCCCGGAAACGATCGCCGCCGAGTGACGTCGGAGCCGAATTCGCCGCCGGAGGAAGTTGCCTATGAAAGACGAGGCATACCGCGAGCCGGCGCGCGATCCTCAGGACCTGGCGCGGTTGTTGGTTTCTCGCGAGCAGGCGGGAGACGCTGAAGGAATGGCAACCCTCTACGAGCCCTATGCCATCCTCGATATCGGCGGCGGACAGCTGGCCTGCGGCAGGGATGCCATCCGCGCGTTCTACGCTGAGTTGGTGGCAGCCGGGCAAAGGTTTGAGCTTGGCGATCAGCGCCCGGCTATCGTCAACGGAGATCTGGCGCTCACGTCCACGCGCCTTCGCAATGGCACGGTGACTGTGGAAATTGCCCACCGGCAAGGTGACGGGACATGGCTGTGGGCGATCGATCAGCCGTCGATTCTCCCATGAGCCAAGGCTCGTCACTCGAGACGAAAGCACCGCCCGGGCCCCTTGGGCTTGACTTTCCGGGCGCGTTCTTTATGTGTCGCGCCAAGTTTCCCGCGTCCGGGTGTTTTCCCCGTGTTCCAGCGGCCAAAACTCCACGAACATTAACGGACGAACATCATGGCCAAAGCCGCAAACATCAAGATCAAGCTTCTGTCGACCGCCGACACCGGTTTCTTCTACGTGACCAGCAAGAACAGCCGCACCAAGACGGACAAGCTGTCGTTCCGCAAGTACGACCCGGTCGCCAAGAAGCACGTCGAATTCAAGGAAACCAAGATCAAGTAATCTGGTTATCCTGAAATGCCGAAACGCCGCCCATGGGGCGGCGTTTTTTGTTTTCATATCTTGAAAAAGGGGGCCGGTCGGCGGTTGGCAGCGGTACGAGGAGGCCACTATGTGCCAGCGCCGGCCGGCCGACCCCACGGACCCAGGAGATGCGGCGGACCTGAGCATCATGGGGTATTTTTCGGATCGAGCCGGGCAGTCTACCCTCGTGCCGGCTTCGTCTTCGGTCTATGCGAAGCAGATTTGCGCAAGAACGTATGAAAATCAACCATTTCTTAACCACGGCTCGCGAATCGCTTGGGTTAAGGTAAATTCCTAACCTTGCCGGATGACCGGATATTAGCTGTCTCTACAATGCATATCGCTCAAAAGTATGTGGCGGTTTTGAGAAAACGGCATGCATAAATCAAAAGGCCTAAGACGCGTCGCCTGAATCCGTTTCAGCGCAACGCGCTTCAAAGCATGTCTCCCCAAATGGGAACCGGTTTCGGGACAAAGGCATGCTGACAGGATAGAGCGACGCGCTTTAGGCGGCCTTGGCGACAACCCGGTTGCGGCCGCCGCTCTTGGCCTCGTAGAGCGCAAGGTCGGCACGCTTCATCAGCGCCGCGACGGTATCGGCTCCTTTCAGCACCGATGACACGCCCACGCTGACCGTCACTTCAATCGTCTTCCCTTCGGTTCCGATTGCAAATGGCACCTGTGCGATCTCGGCGCGGATGCGTTCGGCCACCTTCTCGGCAATCAGCCCCTCGGTGTCCGGCATGACCACGACGAACTCCTCGCCGCCGAACCGGCAGGCGAGATCGATGCCGCGCACGTTCTTGCGCAGCCGCCTGGCGAATTCGCGCAGCACGTCGTCCCCACCGTCATGGCCATGGGCGTCGTTGATGGATTTGAAGCGGTCGAGATCGGTGATCATCACCGACAGCGGCCGCCGCCGCGCCACGGCGCGGTCGAACAGCGTCTGCAGGTGACTGTCGAGGTAGCGGCGGTTGTGCAGACCGGTCAGTCCGTCGGTCACCGCCATCTCGATCGTCTGGGTGACGCTGGCGCGCAGCTGGTCGTTGTAGCGCTTACGCCGCACCTGCGTGCGCAGGCGCGCCGTTAGCTCGTGCTGGTCGATCGGCCGCGTCAGATAGTCGTTGATGCCGAGCTCGAGGCCGCGGATGATCCGGCCCTCCTCGCCTTCATCGGCCAAAAGGATGATCGGCAGGAAGCGGGTGCGGTCGAGCGAGCGCAGTTGCGAGCAGAGCCTCAGCGCATCGAAGTCGGCGAAGGCCGTCGAGATCAGCACACACTCATAGGACGTTTCGGCGGCCTGGAAGAAGCCGGCATTCGGATCGGTCGCGACATCGAGCTCGGCGCTACCGCGCAACATCTTCCGGATGCGCTCGATCGACGACTTGCGCTCGTCGACCAGAAGCACTTTGGGCTTGGTGTCTTCCGTCGCGAAGTTGCGGCTGAGCAATTCCTCGATGCCGATGTTGCGCGTGGTCGAGGCGCGCAGGCGCAGCTCGTCGGTCAGCGACTTCAGCCGGACCAGGCTCTTTACCCGCGTCATCAGCTGCAGATCGTTGACCGGCTTGGTGAGGAAATCGTCGGCGCCGGCCTCGAGACCGCGCACTCGGTCAGATACCTGGTCGAGCGCGGTGATCATGACGACCGGAATATGCGAGGTCGCCGGGTCGCTCTTCAGCCGCTTGCAGACTTCGAACCCGTCCATGCCCGGCATCATCACGTCGAGCAGCACCACATCGACCTTGCCGTTTTCACAAGTCTCGATGGCGTCCGGGCCGTTGCCGGCCGTCAGCACCTCGAAATATTCGGCCAGCAGCCGAACCTCCAGCAGCCGCACATTGGCGGGGATGTCATCGACGACGAGGATCCGCGCGGTCATCTCAAAGGCTCCGGCTCGGCATCAGGCATCGCCCAGATAGGATTTGATCGTCTCGATGAAGCGCGGCACCGAGATCGGCTTGGAAATATAGGCCTCGCAGCCGCCCTGGCGGATGCGCTCCTCGTCGCCCTTCATCGCGAAGGCGGTGACCGCGATCACCGGAATCGAATGCAATTCGTCGTCTTCCTTCAGCCATTTGGTCACTTCCAGGCCCGAAACCTCGGGCAGCTGGATGTCCATCAGGATCAGGTCCGGCCGGTGCTGGCGCGCCAGGTCCAGCGCTTCCAGGCCATTTCGCGTGCGGACCGTCTCGTAACCGCTGGCTTCGATGAGGTCCCGAAAGAGCTTCATGTTGAGCTCATTGTCCTCGACGATCATGACCTTCTTAGCCATTAATTTCCCGTCCCGACCGCCTTCGAAGCCGAAGACCGTCGTCATGCGTCCCTTCCGGATCGCACCCAACCCTTTTTCACTCTACGCCAATATCATTGACGAAACGGAAACCGGACGTTGGAAAAGCGCCGGGATTCCATCTGCGGGTGCAGGGGCTGAAGCGGCTGAGACTTGCCGCAAGCGACGCTTGCCATTACTGCGGAGGAAAGACTCACATCCACACCAGCAAAGGTAATGATGGCGAACGCAGCGTCAATGCGCGAGGAAGCGGAAACCGTTGCCGTCAGGGCGCTAGGCTTCGTCGCCGCCGATCCGGAGCTTCTGCCCCGCTTCCTGGCAATCACCGGCATCGAGGCGCATTCGATCAGAAGGGCGGCTGAAGAGCCTGGCTTCCTCGCCGGCGTGCTGCAGTTCATCCTCGCCCACGAGCCGACGCTTTTGCGCTTCGCCGAGGAGACCGGCACGCCGCCGGCCGCTGTCGGCAAGGCGTTGCGGGCGCTGCCGCTCGGCAATGACGATCACGAGCGCTCGACATGAGCGACGATCCCGAAACCGCGCGCCAGATCGAGGAGTTGGCCGCCGACGACCGGCCGCTGCTGGTGCTGGACGTGGACGATGTCGTGCTCGAATTCGTCCGGCCCTTCCCGCATTTTCTGAAAACGCGCGGTTTCCAGCTGACGCTTGCCTCCTTCCGCCTGACCGGAAACATCGCCGAGACGGCATCCGGCCGGCTGATCGAGCAGGCCGAGGTCACGGCCATTCTCGGTGATTTCTTCGACGCGCAGTCCGACTGGCAACGCATCACCGACGGCGCCGCGGAGGCGCTGGCGACGCTCGGCCAGCGTGCCGAGATCGTGCTCTTGACCGCCATGCCGCACAGACATCGCGCCGTGCGCCGGACGCATCTCGACGAGCTCGGCCTCAACCACCCGCTGCTGACCACGGAAATGGCGAAAGGACCGGCCATCGCCAAGCTGCGCGGCGCCAGGGGCAGGCCCGTCGCCTTTGTCGACGATCAGCCCTCCAACCTGCTGTCGGCGCGCAACTCGGTCGCCGACGCGCACCTCTTCCACCTGATGGCCGACAATTCGCTGCGCGCCTTCCTGCCGCCGACGCCGGACGACATCATCTCGGTCGAGAATTGGCGGGAGGCGGCCCCTAAGATCGCGGCCGCATTGGGGCTCTAATTCAGGCGCTCAGGGCTGCAGCTTCGCTCCAGCCCCGCCATTGTCACCGGCGTCCGAATCGTCGCCTCCGGTGGAATCATCCGTTCCGTTCGCGCCGTCATCGCCTGAGTTGTCATCCTGACCCGCGCTGTCGTCCTGGGCGGCATCCGGGCCTTTCAGCATGGCGCCGTTAACTTTGACCGAGCCGTCGGCTGTCGTGTCGATGACCCACTCCAGGCGACCATCCGGCAGTGTCTTGCCAAAACCCTTGACGGCAAGCGCAAACGGGAAGGCCTGCGCCATCTGCTCATCGCTCTTGGCAGCTTCCTTCAAGGCATCGACGATCTTGTCGTAGCCGGCCACATCGACGGTCACGCTCCCATCGGGTTTCTTGCTATCCGGGAAAAACACCTCGCCTTCCATGGCGACTTCGATATCGCCATTCTTCACCGTCGAGTGCCCGAATACGACCTTTGGCTTCTTGGCCTTGAAATCGTCGACCAAAGCCTTGCCGAATTCATCCGGAAGCGGCGGATTCTTATTGAGATCAAAGGCTTCGATCGTCTTCCTCGCCATTGTATCGAGATCGATATTGGCGCCGCCGAAATGGAGGTCGATATCCGTCGGCAGCAACGCAACGGCCCAGGCGGGCAACATCTGTTGCGGGATCGTCAGGCCGGACGCCTTGATCGCGTAGTCGATCTTGCCGTTCTGAGAGATGCCGTCCATGCCCCCGGTCACATTCAGTTGCGTGGCGCCGAACTTGCCGACTGGGCTCTCCGCCTCGAAATTCTTGAAGCCGTAGTTGCCGTCGATCCTTTCCCAGACGGGCAGCGCGGCCTCAAGAAGCGCTTTGAGCTCGGCCTGGTTGGCCTTGAGCTTGGCTTCGTCCTCATTGGCCACGGCGAAGGCAAGGAGATCGAGCAGCGGCTTTATCCGCACGCCCTTGCCGTTTGCGTCCACCGACAGTTCCGGCGTTCTCAGCGTGATCGGAAAATTCGTTCCGCTGTCGGGGTCGTCGATCTTGATCGTCTCGACGAAACTCGAGACTTTCTGCGTTGCCGTGAAGTCGACGCCGCCATTAGCCGATTTGGTCGCGGCAACGGTCGCGGTGCCGGCGCCGGCGGTGACGTCCACCTGCTGCTTGGCTTCCCGCGATGTCATCGTCATGCCCGCCATCGAGCTGGTGCCGCTGGTGAAGGCGGCGAGGTTCGGATCGTAGACGGCGGTGCCCTTGCCGCCCTTGATCGAGAGTTCCATGCTTTGCGGACCTTCCGGCCCGTTGAACTCGAAAGACATGCTCTGGGAGAAATCCGAGGCGACGTCCCAGGAACCGTCGCTGCGCGGCGTCACCATCAAGGCGTAGGGGGCGAGATCGAATTTCAGCGGCTTCTGGTCCGGCAGGGCATCGACCAGCGCCTTGATGTCGAGCGCGATTTTGTAGGCGTCGCCTTCAACCGAGACCTTGAGCACGCCCTTGTCGAACGCCTGCTTGCCGAAATAGCGCGCCAGACTATCGGAGAGCTGCTTCGCGCCCTGGCTGTCGACCGCCTGGGCGACGGCAGGCGCGGTGAACGCAAGAGCTGCAACAAGTGGCAAAATACGCTTCACGTCGGTTCTCCGTCGGTCTCGGAAGGCAAATCGTTTCGTGCTTCCGGTAGGAAGGAAGCGTTACCGCTGCAACACGATGACTGTAAGCCAAAACCTCAAGTCACTAAAGCACCAGCCGCATCAGCGGCCTGCCGGGCTTGCGCTCCACAAGCCTCTCGAACCCGGCCTTCTCGAACACCCGCGATGAGCCGACGAACAGTCCGATCGAGCGCGAATCGCGCGACAGATCGATCGGGCAGGCTTCCAGCAACCTGGCGCCGTTGTCGCGGGCAAAGGCGATGCCTCCGTCGACGAGGCGATGGGTGATGCCCCTGCCCCGCGCCTTGACGCGGATGAAGAAGCAGGAGATCGCCCAGACATTCGGGTCGCCGGCATCGGCCGGATCGACCGGCGCCGAGCCCCTGCCCTGATTGTTCCACTCGGGCACGTCGGCGCGCGGACCGACCTGCATCCAGCCGACGGCCTTGCCCTCATCGAAAGCCAGAAGCCCCGGCGGCGGACCGGCTTCGATGCGCGCCTTGATGTGGTCCTTGTTGCGCTCGCGGTCGCTGGCGCGGCGCTCCGCCGGCGTCAGCCGGAAATGCGTGCACCAGCAGCCGTAACAGGCGCCTTGCTTGCCGAAGAGATCCTCGAAATCGGTCCAACGCTCTGGCGTAAGCGGCGCTATGGTCGTGCTCATGCGTTCTCCCCAGGCCAGCCTTGTTGCCGGCCTTGCGCTGTCGTACCATTGCGTTTGTTCTCTTTATGTTCGCAGCAATGGCGGCTCCTGTCAATAATCCCGAACACGGTTTCTGCCGCGACTGCCTGGCGCTGCAGCGCAGCGAGACACGGCGCTGCGAGCGCTGCGGCAGTCCGCGTCTTGTCCGCCATCCCGAACTCTACCGGCTGCACATCGCCCATATCGACTGCGATGCCTTCTACGCGGCGATCGAAAAGCGCGACAATCCGGCGCTGAAGGACAAGCCGGTGATCGTCGGCGGCGGCAGGCGCGGCGTCGTATCCACCGCCTGCTACATCGCACGCATCCAGGGCGTCCGCTCGGCGATGCCGATGTTCAAGGCGCTCGAGGCCTGCCCCGAGGCCGTGGTCATCCCGCCCAATATGGAAAAATACGTCCAGGTCGGCCGCGAGGTGCGCGCGCTGATGCAAGAGCTGACGCCGCTGGTCGAGCCGCTTTCGATCGACGAGGCGTTTCTCGACCTCGCCGGCACCGAGCGACTGCACCGCATGCCGCCGGCACTTGTGCTGGCGCGCTTCGCGCAGACGGTGGAAAAAGAACTCGGCATCACCGTTTCGGCCGGCCTTTCCTATTGCAAATTTCTGGCCAAGATCGCGTCGGACTTCCGCAAGCCGCGCGGCTTCTCGGTCATTGGCGAAGCGGAGGCGCCGAGCTTCCTCGCCGGGCAGCCGGTGACGCTGATCTGGGGCGTCGGCAAGGCGTTGGCTGCTACGCTGGAACGCGACGGCATTCGCACCATCTCCCAGCTGCAGCGCATGGAACGCGGCGAGCTGATGCGCCGCTATGGCGTCATGGGCGACCGGCTCTACCGACTTTCGCGCGGCGAGGACGACCGCCGCGTCGACCCCGATGGCGATGCCAAGAGTGTCTCGGCCGAAACCACCTTCGACACCGATATCGCCTCATTGGCCGAACTGGTGCCGGTGTTGCGCGGCCTGTCGGAAAAAGTCTCGGCGCGGCTGAAGAAATCCGGCATTGCCGGGCGCACCGTGGTGCTGAAGCTGAAGACGCAGGATTTCAAGCTTCGCACCCGCAACCGCCAGCTTGGCGATCCGACACGGCTGGCCGACCGCATCTTCCAGACCGGGCTCGACCTGCTGCGCCGCGAGGCCGACGGCACGAAGTTCCGCCTGCTCGGCATCGGCGTCAGCGATCTCTCCGATGATCAAAAGGCCGATCCGCCCGACCTGGTCGACGTCCAGTCCCGCAAACGCGCGCTGGCCGAAACCGCCGTCGACGAGCTGCGCGACAAGTTCGGCAGGAAGGCCGTCGAGACCGGCTACACGTTTGGCAAGGGCCGTGCCGCCAATCCACCCGAGCCGCTCGAGGATTGAGACTGGCCCGGCATTCATGCAGGTATGATCAGCTGCGCTGCAAGTCGATCCGGCTCGTCACCATGGTCTTGCCGGTTTTTGGATCGGTGTCGGTCACCGTCAGCCGCATGCTGTCGCCGCCTGTCTTTTCGACAGTCAATTGCGCCTTGCGATCGCCGTTGACCTCCTTTGCCCAGTGAATGCCGAGATTGAGCGCGTTTCCCGAACGGCGCCCGTTCAACCGCGCCGGCCCCGTGCGCGAGCCGATATAGACGCCGGTGTAGCCCACGCCTTTGGCTTTGAGATCGGCGCTGATCTCCCGCGTCATCAGGATGAGGCCCCGGCATCTGCCGTCCAGCGACAGCGATGTCGAGGTCGCGCCAGACTTGAAGGTGCAGGAGATGTTCACCGTCGGCGCGTTGGCGCTCACCTTGAGGGTGCCATTGCCGGCGAAGCTGCCCTGGAACGAGCGCAGGAAATCGGCATCGTCGGCGCGGGCGTCAGCCACTGTCGCCGTCAGGCAGCCGGCGAGCACAAACAGCATCATCGATTTCATTGGCAATCTCCCCCTCGGCATCGGACGTGCCAAAGCCTACGAACACAACGATTCGAACGCCTGCGACGGCTGCAGGTTCCGCCTTCAACGTGACTGTTTTTTAACGCCGCTTTTTAACGCCGCCGGGGCTGGCCCACTCGAATGCAGCGACTAGCGATTGCGGTCGAAGGTCCGACTTGCGAAATAGCGCGCATGACACCCGCTCCCTCGATCACCAAGGCCGCGCTCTGGATGGCGTTGTCGATCGCCTCCTTTCTGGCGATGTCGGTCGCCGGCCGCACCGCGACGGCCGCGCTCAATGTCTTCCAGGTGCTGGAGCTGCGCTCGGTGATCGGCTTTTTCATCCTGCTGCCGCTGGTGATGACGGGGGGCGGCTTCAAGGCGATGCGCACAGAGCGCCCGCTCGCCCACGTCGCCCGCAACGTCGTCCACTATGCCGGCCAGGCCGCCTGGCTCTATGCGCTGACGTTGATTCCGCTGGCGGTGCTGATCTCGATCGAGTTCACGACCCCGATCTGGACCGCGATCCTGGCGGTGAGCTTTCTCGGCGAAAGGCTGTCGCGGCCAAGGCTGACGGCGATCGTGCTGGGGTTGATCGGGGTGGTGATCATCGTGCGCCCTGGCGCCGGCTCCATCGATCCCGGTCATCTCGTCGTGCTGGGGGCCGCGATGTGCTTCGGCGTCTCGGTGGTCATGGTCAAGTCGTTGACGCGGACCGACAGCGTCGTGCGCATCATCTTCTGGATGCTGATCATCCAGTCCGCGGTCGGCCTCGTCCCGGCGCTCTACGTCTGGCGTAACCCGGCGTTCGAACTCTGGCCGTCGATATTCTTGGTCGCCTTTACCGGCATGTCTTCGCATTACTGCATGGCGCGCGCGCTCAGCCATGCCGATGCGACCGTCATTTCGCCGATGGACTTCCTGCGCGTGCCGCTGTCGGCGCTGATCGGCTGGCTGCTTTACAACGAGCAGATCGATATCTTCACCGCCGGCGGCGCGGCGTTGATCCTGGCCGGCAACCTGCTCAACCTGCAGCGTAAAGCCCCGCAGCCTGCCGAAGTCGCCACCTCCTAGGCAGACGCGCGCCGATAGGTTTCGTTGTCATTCTCGGTCTGTGGGGCGGCGTCGCTTTCGGGGATCCCGGACCATGGCTGCTTTGGGTGGGCCGGCCAACCGGCCCTTGGCCCGGCGTTCCCGGGCATCGGTGCAGCCGCTCTCGTCCCCTCCTTGCCATCAGCAAAGGTGATTTTCGTCTCGGCTTTCATTAAAAAAAAGGTAATGCCGCTTAATTTGATAGCGTCGCTGCCTCGCCACCGGTAGTCTCTTCATTCTGAACGGGGCGTGAGCAAGTTTTCCGGAGGGCCTCGATGAATACTATTAAGCATGCATTTCATCTTGTAAACGTTCTCGGTAATATAGTTCCCCACGCTGGCAGGCGGTTTTTGCTGGATAGGCTCGGATTGGGCAAGTTTTTGCAGCGGGCGTCCAAGGGGAGCATCGATCAGGTCAAACTGCCAAACGGGTACGACCTCTTCTTCAACCCCATGCTGCACTGGAACGCAACCAACCCAAAAAATCACGAGCCAGAAGTCACCGCTCTGCTCCATCGCTATCTGGAACCAGGGGCGGTTTTCTACGATATTGGCGCCAATATCGGATTGCATTCGCTGATCGCGTCGAAGATTGTGGGCCCAACGGGCCGAGTGCTTGCGTTTGAGCCCGGTGAGATCAACCTTAGGTATTTCCGCCGGACTCTCGAAAACGGTGCCCCCAACGTATCGCTGCACGAATTCGCGATTGGTGCTGCCGACGAAGCGAGGGTGTTCGACCTCAGGGGTGGCGCAATGTCGGGGAAGCTAGTCGGATCCGGAGAGAAAGCCGTCGATCCTGTGAGCGTGCAAGTCAGGTGCATCGATAGCCTCGTAGCTGAAGGCTACCCACGCCCCGACGTGATAAAGATAGATATCGAGGGAGGCGAGGCAGACGCCCTGCAAGGAGCCGCGAAAACGTTGCAAACACATCCGGTCGTGATCTGCGAGATGCATGATTTCGCGCCCGAGGAAGTGAGACGGGCCATGAGGGTGCTGATAGAAGCCGGTTATCGCTTGACCCGGCTCCCGGATAGATCGCCATCGGATCATGCGCGCAGTCATCATATTGTGGCGGTGCGGGGTGACAGCGCTTGAATTCGGCCAAAGCAAGCTTGGTGGTGTCCCGACTAACCGTCCTGGGCGACCGGGTTTTCAACTGGGGACATTCCCACCGTGCGTCCATTCGCAATTTTGGACTCGTAGTGGCGATATCGATTTTTGCTGGCGGGCTGCTGTTGGCCATCCAAAGCATGCCTGGCCTGATCGAACGGCTTAACGCAACTCCATTTGTCTTCCTTGTCCTGGTCGCGGTGCCGGCTACAGCGGCGCTGAATGCGCTCGAGCTCCAGATCATGGCAGCAATGGCAAAGAAGAACATGGCCTGGGCAAACGCATTCGAAATTGGCGTCTTTTCAAGTGCCGCCAATAT
Source organism: Mesorhizobium captivum (assembly GCF_033977165.1). Taxonomy (NCBI): domain Bacteria; kingdom Pseudomonadati; phylum Pseudomonadota; class Alphaproteobacteria; order Hyphomicrobiales; family Phyllobacteriaceae; genus Mesorhizobium; species Mesorhizobium captivum. The sequence goes on along the minus strand of NZ_JAVIJB010000016.1, from coordinate 11,810 downwards.
GCTGTTTTTACCGGCGGGCCTACTATCGCGCGCTGCGGCGCTACGAGCACACGGAGTCGGACTGCAACTTGGAGGCAGCCTGATTCTCGTTTTCATGGCGTTGTGGTTTGGGGCAGCGTTTGGCTATTCGGGCCTATTCCTTCTTGCGCTCGGCCATATCAAAATCGGCGCAGGCTTTGTCGCTGTCGGATCGCTGTGCGCTGGAGTCAGCATCGTCTTCCTGGTCCGTCTCCGACCCGGCTGGAGACTGGTTGTTTCGGCATTGGCGGTAAAGCTTGCTGGCTTGGTCCTCGAGGCCTTTCGGCTCTCCCTCGCGGCAAAGGCGCTCGGGATCGGCCTCGGCTTCAACCAGGCTTCGACCTTTTCGATAGCCTCCATAATCGGAACACTAACCTCTCTCGTTCCGGCAGGCTTGGGGATCACGGAGGCGATAACCGCATTGCTCTCGCCGCTTGCCAATATCGATTCCGTCGCAGGTTTCGTGATTGCTGGAACCAACCGAATTGCCGTGGTGCTGGGTTTGCTTTTGCTGGCGGTCTTTCTTGTGGGAACAAGGCGATTGAGGTCCCTATCCGATTAGTATCGGCTGTATACATAGAAATCGGCAAAGGATGTGTTGTCGGGATCGCGCGGATCAAGCGGATAAGCGTTCGGAGTCACCCAACAAAGTTTCCACTCCGGTAGATTGACCTCGATCCAGTTCGTAAACCTACGATGCTTGACGTGCGGTTCCGGGGTCGATTCGGTTGAATTGCTTGAATACAGAATGACAAACCGCTCCGAAGCAGAGAACAAGTTCCGCATATACGTGTCAAACACCCTGTCTTCCACGAGGTGATATACTACGTCCAACGACAGCGCGAGATCGTGGTGACCCGGGTCGCTGTCGACAATCTTGAATTGTTTGGTCGGATCATTCGCGAACCGCTCCCGGCACCGTGCGACCGCCGAAGGTGCATTGTCGAGCCCTAAGTACTTTGGATATTCTGCCAGGGCCAGTTGCATCCCGTCGCCGCAGCCGAACTCTACCACCGACTGAATTTGGTGATTTGCTACAAAGCGGTTGAGAAAATCGGCCTTAAACCGCGCGAGACGGTTAGCTGAACCAGCACCCGACGTGCCGCCAGCCCTGTAGCGCCTTTCCCAATAGTCGGCAGAATTTCGAAATTTCAGCGCGGCCAAAGCAAAATATACCTGCCGAACGAGTGGTCCCGCAAGCCAACTGTTCTTTGCCCATTTCTTCAACGACATAATTTCGCTCGACGCCCTTCTACTCGAATGCCCGCAACTTGCGAATCATCAATGGATTCATCTTTCGGTTGATAAAATTCGTTGATAGATCTCGTGGAATCGCTCGGCGGTCTTGGCCATCGTACCCTCCGACAAGACCCATTCCTTGGCGCTGGCGGCAAGGCCTGTTGCAAAGCTCCTATTTGTAACCATTCTTTCCACCGCGTCCGCGATTTCTCCCGGAGATCGCTCGGCGACCAGAAGCCCTGTCTCCTCATGGCGAATGATGTCGACAAGACCACCGCTTCGCGACGCAATCACAGGCAGATCATGGAGCATTGCTTCGAGCGGCACGACGCCCTGCGCTTCCATTGTGCCATCTGCCGCACGGCGAGAGGGAACGATCAGAACATCGCTTCTGCGCATCCAATGGCTAACGTTCGCCGGCTGCAGCCAACCCGTGAACAATATGCGATCGCGCACCTCAAGAGACGCGGCCTTTGCCTCGAGCGTTTGCCGTTCCGGCCCATCGCCCACGACAACGAGTCTTGCGCCTGGCAGACGGCTTTGCAGCGATGCGAGAGCGGCGACTGCGTCCTCTGCTCCCTTGCAGTCAATTAGCCTTCCGACGAAAAGCAAGAGCGGGTTTGCTCCGTCGGCGAATCCACTTTTCGAGGACGGGATCGTTGCCTCACGAGTTCGAGGAGACGCTCCGATCGGAACGATCTCGACGCGATCGGGGTTTGCGCCCAACATGCGTAGGGCAGCCGCCGTGGCGGCAGAATTAGCTGTCAGGAATGATGCATGCCGCGCGACGAGCTGTTTCGCCCACATCGGCAGGCGTCCTTGCAAGCCGAGAACGTCACTGCCATGCGCACTGACGACGAGGGCTGTTCGACCGAGGCAGGAAGGCAATGCCGTGATTCCTTGCGGGACCACCCAATGCGCATGGATCAGATGATGGCGACGCGACCTGGCTAGCTGATAAGTCGCAGCAGCTTGCGCGACCGCGATGAGTGGCAGCTTTATCGCCTTTGATGGCTTCGACTTGATGTTTTCGAGCGCTCCTGCGCCATAGAAGACGTTTTCCATCTTTTCAGGCCAGGCGTAGCGAAAGCGGTGAACGGTGACCCCGTTGCCCAGATCCTCCACCGTCTTGCTGCCGGGCGCATGAGGAGCCAACACGTCCAGTTCTATTCCCCGGGCAGCGAGCGCGAAAACCAGGTCGGCCATGAAGGGGGTGACATTATCGCCATGAAAACGAGGAAAAGTTGACGTGGAGATTAGGACGCGCAAACCAGCAGACCCCTCACCTAGAATCCGGTGAAGATCGCCGTTGGCGGCTCGCGCGCGGGAACCGGCAGGTTCCGTCCGCGGCGTAATGTGGCAGCTCCGCCCCGATAGCTATGAATACCCTCCGTGAGTTCGACAACATCGCCCGGCAGGACCAGCCTCCGGTCGACTTCAACCGGTGCTTCGGTCGTCACCGAATAGGGCCCAGGAATGTGGACCGCGAATGTGGCTTCAAGCCCGCCTGTAGCGGGCAACTGCTTTCCCGCGATCCAAATTGGACCCCAATGCCGGACATAATTCTCCTTCAAAGCCGCTATGTCGGCTGGGAGCAATCCTTCGTCCTCGTTCGCCAATTCAGCGTCTGGTTCCAGCGCGGCAGAAAGCGCCGGGCCCGAGACAATGACGAAAACCGGTCTTTCTTTTTCGGTCGCATGCAGAAGCACGGGCTCTCCTCGATCGCGATATTCTTCAATTCCCCAAGTGCTCATCAAAAATCCCGCATGGGGATAGGATGCAACCATGCCCGTTTGAGCAATATAGGGTACCGGATCCGGGAAGATTTGATGCACGGCGGAGATCAGTGATTGCTGAGCCGATTGGCCTCGCTGAAATTCTGGAATCGCATGCCCCACGGCCAACGCGACGAATATCAGGGGGATTGCCCCTAAAATTTTTGATAGGGAACCAAGCTTGTCCGCGGCCAACGCCCCGACCACCGCCACGGGTGCCATCATGAACACATAGAAGTAGGGAAAGCTGTTTCTATAGAAGATAACGCACAACAACGGCAAGGCGAAACTAAGTATAGTCAATGCGCGGAGCCTCTCCGCGCCGCTATTGGTGATTGCCCGAGCCACCGCCAGGCCGATTCCGGCGCAGATCACCGACCATTGCAGCGCGTCTACCGCCAGCGAGTACGCCAGAAATCGCGCCCCGTAGAAGAGATTGCTATCAACCAGTTGCTTGTTGTAGACGGAGGTCAGCGTGTTTCCAGCCTGAGATACAACCTGGGCCAGGCTTGCCGTGTGCCAAAGAAACAAGCTGGCGAATGCCGCGACGGCTATCGCGAGCGCGATGACCATATTCCGGAGCAATACCTTGTCGTGGATGCGCACCAGCTGCAGGGTCGCGACCATTGTTATGGTCGGGACATAAAAGACCGATTTTATCGAGATCAGGCCCGCAAACGTTACCGCCAGCGCAGAAAGGATGAGCAGCCTGAGAGGGAGGCGGTCGCGCGTCAGGCCGAATAGTGCCCCCATCAGAAGCGCCGTGATGATCGGGTCGGCACGGAAGCTCGTCGCGCTCCGCATCACGAAACTCAGCGTGGCGTAAAGCACCGTCGCCCATAAAGCCCCGCGAATGGAAACGAGGTTCTCCGCCGTCTTGAAGAGGAACCAGAGCGTGGCCAGATGAAGAAGCCACATCAGGCAGCGCGCAATGACAATTGCACCTATCTCGTCGGTGGGCAGCAACGTCAGCCATGAAAACAAATGGACGTGAAACGTCTGCAGGGCAAGACTAAGCGAAGCACGCTTGTATTCGAAAACCAGCGACAGGAAATGGAATTCGTCCCAGTTAATTTCCCGAAATAGCGCCGTAGCCAATTCCAGTGCTGCGATTGTCCCGAACAGGATAAGAATTGTCCATCGACCAACCCTGACGGGAGCTTCAAGCCTCGTATCGAAAAGTCCGACCAAACTCGTCATCACTCGACCCGGTCCATCCGCTCTTCGATTTTCCGGAGCTTGAAAAGCGTCATCTCGAGCATTTGCCGGTTGCGCCCGATGAGGTCGGCGACAATTGCGAAAAGCAAAGTGATAAAACCGACAATGATCAATACACCGCCAAGCACCAGCGATTGAATGTGGCCTCTATTGTCTCCCACCAGAGACAACCACAGAAAACGAAATATTGGTAACGATCCTATGAAAAAAATTACGCCGCCGATGAGCAAAAAGGCGTTTAGCGGATTATAAAGCGCATATGAGCGTACGATTGTGATGCCGGTGTTGAAAATAAAATGAGGTATGCTTTTGAATAAGCGCGATCGCCGCATGGGCGCGTTGGTTCGAATGGGAACCGACGCCACCGCCAATCGCCTCTTGCCGGCCAGGATCAGCATTTCCGTTGTATAGGAAAAGCGCGACACAATATTGATCTGCATCGCGGCGTCGCGACTTATCGCGCGAAATCCACTAACTGCGTCGGGAACGTCGATCCCCGCCAAATGACGAACGACACGAGTCCCGATGCGTTGCAGGATCTGCTTGCCTGACGAGAAATGGTGATTTGTGCGCACTTGGCGGTCGCCAATGACGATGTCGGCTTCGCCACGCACAATAGGCCCGATAAGCAGCTCTATGTTCGACGCGTCATATTGGTTGTCGGCGTCGGTATTGACAATGATATCGGCTCCCGCGCGAAGGCCGGCGTCTATCCCCGTCTGAAACGCAGCCGCCAAGCCGCGATTACGGCGATGGCTGACCACGTGATTTACATTGAGGCTTCTCGCAACGTCGGCAGTCCCGTCGGTGCTGCCATCATCGATCACAAGAATTTCGACGCTGTCTATCCCCTCGATCTTGCACGGTATCGCCGTAACAGTGGCCGCAAGACTCGCTGCCTCATTGTAGCAGGGAATCTGGATAACCAGTTTCAATGCCAAGATCGTCTCCCCACGCCCTATACCATCCATAAGCCAAGTGCTTTATTTTACAATGCGGCCGGGTTTCCCTCTGGGTAACAGAACACACACCCTATGAGGTCACCGTTTATTGCCGTGTGTTTTTTGAGCCGAATTGGCAGCTTGGTTTGCCGCTCACTCACGATAATTGCCGACACCAGCGGCCCGCAATCGTCGGCGCGCTGCCCATCGGGATCAGTCTGGACTATCGCGAAATCTGCCTTGCCCACCATCGCCCCACTCCTGCCCAATCGTCAGCCTTACCGACGACTTAGGCACGCCCCAACATTTTCGAAGCCTACCTGCAACCTTAGCAAGAACAAGTTAGTCAATGATATACAGAAGCATTCACCGTTGAGCGAATGACGTGGTTTGGCGAGTACTTGGTGGGAGCAGGGTGATGCGGCCTGGATTGGCGGCGAAGCCTCGCGCTAAAGCAATTCCAGGAAAAATGTGCAACGGTTTTCCGTCCGGAATTGCGCGAAAACAAATAGTTAGAGCATCTACACCAGTTCCACTTCGACCACACCCGGCACCGCGCGCATCGCCGACGCGACTTGCGGCGAGATGCGGTAGCGGTTGGGCAGTTCGATCTCCACTTCGCCCTGGCCTGCGTCCTTGATCAGCACGAAGCTCACCTGCCCCTCGCCCTTCACGGCAAGCTGGTTGGCAAGGATATTGATCGGCTGAGTGTCCCTCACGAAGATGCGCAGCGCCTTCTGGATGCGGCTTGCCTCGTCCTCCAGCGACTGCACCGTCTGGATGCGCAGATTGATGCCCTCCGGCCGATCTTCCGCCGAAACCGTGATCACCACGGAACGACCCGGCTCGAGCATGTCGCGATATTGCGCCAGGCCCTCGGAGAACAGCACCGCCTCGTACTGGCCCGTCGTGTCGGAGAACTGCACGACGCCCATCTTGTTGCCAGTGCGGGTCTTGCGCTCCTGCTTGGTGGTGACAGTGCCGGCAAGCCGCCCGGCCGCGGCGCCGCGTTTGACCGCAGCCGAGAATTCCGCCCAGTTCTGGACCCGCATTTTTTGCAGCGCGGCCTTGTATTCGTCGAGCGGATGCGCCGAGAGATAGAAGCCGACCACCTGGAACTCGCGATGCAGCTTGTCGGCGGCAAGCCAGGGATCGGCCGCCGGCAGGTTGAGAGCCTGCGACTGGCTCCCAAGCGAGGCGCCGAAAATGTCGGCCTGGCCGGAGATCGCGTTCTGCTGCGCCAGCGAGGCCAGCCCCATCATCCGCTCGACGCCGGCCATCATCACGGCGCGGTCATGCCCGAAGCAATCCAGCGCGCCGGCCATGATCAGGCTTTCGAAGACGCGCTTGCCGACGATCTTCGGATCGACCCGCTCGCAGAAGTCGGCAAGGCTCTTGAACGGTTTTTCGCCGCGCTTCTCGACGATGTGCTCGACCGCCGCGTCGCCAACGCCCTTGAGCGCTGCAAGGGAGTAAAAAATCTTGTTCTCGCCGACTTCGAAGGGGCGGAAACCGGTCATCACCGACGGTGCCACCACCTCGATGCCGAGACGCAGCGCGTCCTGGCGGAAATCGGCCAGCTTGTCGGTATTGCTCATATCGAGCGTCATCGACGCCGCCAGGAACTCGACCGGGTAGTGCGCCTTGAGATAGGCGGTCTGGTAGGAAACGACGGCGTATGCGGCGGCGTGCGACTTGTTGAAGCCGTAGTCGGCAAACTTGGCCAACAGATCGAAGATGAAGTCGGCTTGCGGCTTGCCGACGCCGCGCTCCACCGCGCCAGAGACGAAGCGCTCGCGCTGCTTGTCCATCTCGGCGCGGATCTTCTTGCCCATAGCGCGGCGCAAGAGGTCCGCTTCGCCAAGCGAATAGCCGGAAAGCTCCTGCGCGATCTGCATCACCTGTTCCTGGTAGACGATGACGCCTTGCGTCTCCTTCACCAGATGGTCGATCTTGGGATGGATCGAGGCCATCTCCTCCTCGCCATGCTTTCTGGCGTTGTAGGTCGGGATGTTCTCCATCGGGCCGGGGCGGTAGAGGGCGACCAGCGCGATGATGTCCTCGATGCAGTCCGGCCGCATGCCGATCAGCGCCTTGCGCATGCCGGCACTTTCAACCTGGAACACGCCGACCACCTCGCCGCGCGACAGCATGGCGTAGGTGTCCTTGTCGTCGAGCGGTATCGTCGCAAGATCGATGTCGACGCCGCGCCGGCGGATGAGCTTCACCGCGGTTTCCAGCACGGTCAGAGTCTTCAGGCCGAGGAAGTCGAATTTTACCAGCCCCGCCTGTTCGACATACTTCATGTTGAACTGGGTGACCGGCATGTCGGAGCGCGGATCGCGGTACATCGGGACCAACTCAGACAGCGGGCGGTCGCCGATGACGATGCCCGCGGCATGCGTCGAGGCATGGCGATAGAGGCCTTCGAGCTTCTGCGCCGTGTCGAGCAGCGTCTGGACGATCGGCTCCTTCTCCGCCTCCTCGGCAAAGCGCGGCTCGTTGGCGATGGCATCGGCCAGCTTGACGGGATTGGCCGGGTTCTGCGGCACCATCTTGGAGAGCTTGTCGACCTGGCCGTAAGGCATCTGCAGCACGCGGCCGACGTCGCGAAGCACGGCGCGCGCCTGCAGCGTTCCGAAGGTGATGATCTGCCCCACCTGGTCGCGGCCGTATTTCTGCTGGACGTAGCGGATGACCTCCTCGCGCCGGTCCTGGCAGAAGTCTATGTCGAAGTCCGGCATCGAGACGCGGTCGGGATTGAGGAAGCGCTCGAACAGCAGCGAGAAGCGCAACGGGTCGATATCGGTGATGGTGGTCGAATAGGCAACCAGCGAGCCGGCGCCCGAACCGCGGCCCGGCCCGACCGGAATGCCTTGCGACTTGGCCCATTTGATGAAGTCGGCGACGATCAGGAAGTAGCCCGGGAACTTCATCTTCTCGATGATGCCGAGCTCGAATTCGAGCCGCTCACGATATTGCTCGATTGTATAGCCTGGCGTCGGTCCATGCGCGGCAAGCCGAGCCTCCAGCCCTTCGCGCGCCTGGCGCGCAAGTTCCGCCGCCTCCGCTTTCTCGGCCGCGTCCTTGTCGGCGATGTCGGCTCCGGTGAAGCGCGGCAGGATCGGGCTGCGGTTCTTCGGATAGTAGGAGCAGCGCATCGCGATCTCGACCGTGTTGTCGATCGCTTCAGGCAGGTCCGAGAACAGCCGCGCCATCTCGGCCTGGCTGCGCAGGAAATTGTCCGGCGCGAGCCGCCGGCGATTGTCGGCGGCCACCACCGAGCCTTCGGCAATCGCTATCAGCGCGTCATGCGCCTCATAGTCCTCACGCTTGGAGAAGAAGGCCTCGTTGGTTGCAACCAGCGGCAGGTCATGGGTGTAGGCCAGGTCGACCGTCGACTTCTCGACCATGCGGTCATAGCCCTGGACGCGCTCCAGTTCGACATAAAGCCGGTCGCCGAACAGGTGCTTGAGAAAGATCAGCCGCTGCTCGGCGAGATCGCGGCGGTCCGCCTTGAGCGCGCTGCCGATCGGGCCGCGCGGGCCACCTGTCAGGCAGATCAGGCCATCGCAAAGGCCTTCTTCCAGCATCGTGCTGGTCATGTGCACCGGCTCGCCGGGTGGCGTCTCTAGATAGACCCGGCTGATCAGCCGGACCAGATTGGCATAGCCCGCCCCGCTGGCGGCAATCAGCACGACCGGCGCCATCTCGGGGCCGTGGCGGCGGCGGTCGCGCTGGCCATCGCTCGCTTCACCGGAAAAGGTGAGATCGATCTGGCAGCCGATGATCGGCTGAATACCGTCCTTGACCGCCTTCTGAGCGAATTCGAGCGCGCCGAACAGATTGTTGGTGTCGGTCACCGCGATCGCCGGCGCTTCGTCCTTGACCGCGTGGCCAACGATGGCGCCGAGCTGCAGGGCGCCCTCGAGCAGCGAATAGGCCGAATGCACCCGCAGATGGATGAAGGTCCGCGCCGGAGCTTCCGGCCGCGCGGCCTTCACGGCTGCTTCACGCTGCAGCGGGTCGCGTGGGAGTTCATCCGCCATGGGGCTCTTGTCGCTCGAAAGGACTCAACATTCGGGTGAGATGTATTGTCCGGTAACGCTTGATGCGAGTCCAGCGATCACCTATGCACAGTAAGGTGTGTTCAGATTCAGCTGAGGTCGTGTCGAAAATGGTGGCTTCCGAGAACCGGAGCGGAGCGTACTTGAAGTACGTGAGCACCGGAAGCGCAGGAAGCCGCCATTTGCAGGCCGGCCTCAGCTGAATATCACCACACCTTATTCGTCAGGCGAATTCCATGATCACCGCGTCGACCGCCAGACTGTCGCCGGTTTTGGCGTTGAGCTTCGCCACGGTGAGGTCGCGCTCGGCGCGCAGCACGTTTTCCATCTTCATCGCCTCGACCACCGCCAGCGTCTCGCCGGCCTTGACCTCCTGGCCCTCGGCGACGGCGATCGAGACGATGAGGCCGGGCATCGGGCAGAGCAGCATTCTCGAGGTATCCGGCGGCAGCTTCTCCGGCATCAGCCTTTCAAGCTCAGCCGTGCGCGGCAGCATGGCTTGAGCCCTCACCGACATGCCTTTCCAGGCGATGCGAAGACCGTTCGGCATCGGCCGGACCTGCGCCGCTATTCCTTTGCCATCGACCGTGCCCTGCCAGATCGCGTCGCCTGGCCGCCAGTCGGAGGCGACCGTCAGTGGCTTGCCGCCATTGATCGACAGGTCGACCTCCATCGGGATCGAAACCATTCCGTCGACAATGCTCACGCCGAGATAGTCCGTGTCGATTTTCACCACCCAGTCGCGCTTGAGATGACCCGAATGCGGCGCCAGCCGTCCGCTGAGGCGGTCGAGTCTGTCCCGGCGCAGCAGCTCGATCGCAGTGGCGATCGCGGCGAACACCGCCCTCTCCCCGCTGTCCGGCTCGACCGGCGCGAAGCCATCCGGATATTCCTCGGCGATGAAGCCGGTCGACAACCGACCCTCGCGCCAGCGCGGATGCCGCATCAGCGCCGAAAGGAACGGGATGTTGTGCTCGATGCCGTCGACGACGAAGCTGTCCAACGCTTCGGACATGGCGTCGATGGCGTCGAGTCTCGTCGGCGCCCAAGTGCAGAGCTTTGCCACCATGGGATCATAGAACATCGATATCTCGGAGCCCTCGGCGACACCGGTGTCATTGCGGATCACTATGTCGCCGAACGTCCCCTCTTGCGGCGGCCGGTAACGCGTCAGCCGGCCGATCGACGGCAGGAAATTGCGGAAAGGGTCCTCGGCATAGAGGCGGCTTTCCACCGCCCAGCCGTTGAGCTTCATGTCGCCTTGCTTGATGCCGAGCTTCTCGCCGGCGGCAATGCGGATCATCTGCTCGACAAGATCGATGCCGGTGACGAGCTCGGTCACCGGATGCTCGACCTGCAATCTTGTATTCATTTCAAGGAAATAGAAGTTCTTGTCCCTGTCAACGATGAACTCGACCGTGCCCGCGCTCTGGTAGTCGACGGCCTTCGCCAGCGCCACGGCTTGCTCGCCCATGGCTTTTCGGGTCTTGGCATCGAGGAACGGCGACGGCGCCTCCTCCACCACCTTCTGGTTGCGGCGCTGGATCGAGCATTCGCGCTCGCCGAGATAGAGCGCATTGCCATGCGCGTCGGCCAGCACCTGGATCTCGATATGGCGCGGATCGACGACGAACTTCTCGATGAAGACCCGGTCGTCGCCGAAGGAGCTTTTCGCTTCCGAACGGGCGCGTTCGAAGCCATCGCGGACTTCCGCCTTGCTCCAGGCGATGCGCATGCCCTTGCCGCCGCCGCCGGCCGAAGCCTTGATCATGACCGGATAGCCGATCTCGCCGGCAATCTTCTCGGCATGGTCGGCATTTTCGATGACGCCCAGCCAGCCGGGCACGGTCGAGACCTTGGCCTGGCTGGCGAATTTCTTCGATTCGATCTTGTCGCCCATCGCGCGGATCGCCTTGGGCTTCGGCCCGATGAAGACGATGCCCTCCTTCTCCAGCGCTTCACAGAAGGAGGCGCGCTCGGACAGGAAGCCGTACCCGGGATGCACCGCTTCGGCGCCGGTCTCCTTGCAGGCGGCGATGATCTTCTCAGGCTGCAGATAGCTCTGCGCGGCTGGCGACGGGCCGATATGCACGGCCTCGTCGGCCATTTCGACATGCACGGCATCACGATCGGCATCCGAATAGACCGCCACCGTGGCAATCCCCATCTTGCGCGCCGTCTTGATCACGCGACAGGCGATCTCGCCGCGATTGGCGATCAGGATCTTCTTGAACATTCGGACGTCGTTCCTCCGGCGAAGCCGCCCAGTTCTATGGACAATTCCGGCGCGTCTCAAGTGTCTGAAGCCCCTGCCCTCAGCGCCCGATGCCGATTGCAGAAACCGCGCCGAAAAACGTCGCAAGAGACGTTGGCCGTCACCCCCGAACCCGGTAAGGTGACCATGGGCTTACACAAACGGCGGGCAGTCGGCGATCTCGTATCGCCTGGCAAACTAGCGGCTTGCCGCAACTTGAAACTTGAAGATTGCCTTGGGAGGAATGCCTCATGAAAACGCGCGCCGCAGTTGCCGTTGGTGCCGGAAAGCCGCTGGA
>NZ_JAVIJB010000015.1:0-135889 GCF_033977165.1 Mesorhizobium captivum | reverse complement strand
CGGCGTTCCCTGGAACACCCCTCATCCGTCGCCTTCGGCGACACCTTCTCCCACAAGGGGAGAAGGACAGGCGCTTCCTCTACGGCCTCCTAAACCCGGTCGGCCCCCCATAGAGATAGCCGACGCGCTCGACGGCTTCCTTCAACCCCTCGCGCGAGACCAGCATCGTGTGGCCGTTGGCGTGGATCATGTCTTTCGCATCGGTCATGATCGCGACGTGGCCTTTCCAGAAGACGAGGTCGCCGCGCTGCAGTTCGGAAAAATCCGGGCCAGGCTGGAATGGCGTACCGATGCTCGCCGCCTGCATGTCGGAGTCGCGTAGCACCTCCTTGCCCGTCATGCGCATCGACAGTTGCACGAGGCCGGAGCAGTCGATGCCGAAGCCGGAGACGCCGCCCCAGAGATAGGGCGTGCCGAGGAAGCTCTCCGCGACCGTGACATAGTCGTCAGCAACCTCGGCGATCGGGCGAAGATGGCCGGCTATCACGGCCTGGCCGGAGGGAAGCAGCGCATAGTGCGTGCCGCGCGTTTCGGCAGCGCGCGTCACCGTCACGGTCGAGCCCATCGACAATTGTCCATCTATCGGAAAGCGCAGGTCGGGCCCCGGATAGAGGAAGCTGCGTGGCACGGAGACGATGTGGGTCGGCGCATGCTCGCGAGCCCCAAGAACATTGTCGGCGACATAGCCGACATAGCCGTCGCGCTCGGCCTGCACCCAGGCCCAGCCTTCCGCGTCCTCGAAGACAAGCACGTCGTCGCCGAACAGCGCCTGGGTGTTGACGCCGGCATCGGGGCGCGGCGCCTTGCGCAGGTCGGCGACGGCTGCCGTGATCCGCGCCGGGCGGCCGGCAACGAAGCGGTCGGCAGCGACCTCGCCTTTCAGCCTGGCATCGGCGAGATCGGAACGAAAGGCGTGAAGGCGGGCATCCCTGGCGGTCAAATCGGCAATCCGGTCAAATCGGTAACTCGGGTTTGATTGAGCATGACCTTGTCCGAAAACCGGTTCCCACTTTTTGCTGGCGCTGACCTACGGTTCGGGATCATGCTCTAGATGGGCAATTCATGCGCCCGGTCAACGATACCATCGCCGAAGCGCTCGACAAAGAGCGCGCCTTCGACCGTACGCCGGATCAGCACGTTGCGCTTGTCGAGCTCGTCGCGGTGGCGCGAGACCAGCTTCAGCGCGCCCATCGTGTCGAGCGCCCTGGTGATGACCGGCTTGGTGACGTTGAGCCTGGCGGCCAGCCCGCGCACCGTGTGCGGCGGCGGATCGAGGTAGATGGTGAGCAGGATCGCCGTCTGGCGCATGGTGAGATCGGGCGCGCCATCGCGCACCTGCGACAGCAATACCTGCTGCCACAGTCGCAAAGCCTGGCTCGGGCGCATCGAGATCGACATGCCGTAAGCATGACGGCAAATTGTTTCGCTTCCGTTTCAGTACCGGCGCTTTTCGGTATAGGCCTCACCCGAAGCGTTTCGAGATGATCCGCTCCAGCGCGCGAATGCCTTGCGCCTCGCCGCCCGTCAGGCCGTGCGGACGATCGTTCGGGTTCCAGGCAAAAATGTCGAAATGCGTCCAGCCGGGCGTTTTCTCGACGAAGCGCTTGAGGAACAAAGCCGCGGTGATCGATCCGGCAAAGCCGTCCGTGGTGACGTTGTTGATGTCGGCGACCTTCGACGAAAGCTTTGCATCGTAGGGCCGCCACAAGGGCATGCGCCACAGCGGATCCTCTACGGCGAGCGAAGCCGCAGCCAGGTCGGCCGCCAGCGCCTCGTCGCCGGTGTAGAAAGGCGGCAGATCGGGACCGAGCGCGACACGCGCGGCTCCGGTCAGCGTCGCCATGTCGATCAACAGGGCCGGCCTTTCCTCGTCGGCGAGCGCCAGCGCGTCGGCCAGGACCAGCCGGCCTTCGGCGTCCGTGTTGCCGATCTCGACCGTGATGCCCTTGCGGCTCCTCAGCACGTCCCCTGGCCGGAAGGCGTTGCCGGCAATCGAATTCTCGACCGCGGGGATCAGCACGCGCAGCCGGACATTCAGTTTCGCCGCCATGATGACGGAGGCGAGACCGAGCACGTTTGCGGCGCCGCCCATGTCTTTCTTCATCAACAGCATGCCCGACGACGGCTTGATGTCGAGGCCGCCGGTGTCGAAGCAGACGCCCTTGCCGACCAGCGTCACCTTCGGCGCATCGCCCGGCCCCCAGGTCATGTCGATAAGCCGCGGAGCGCCGGTCGAAGCGCGGCCAACGGCATGGATCATCGGGAAATTTCGCGCCAGCAGGTCGTCGCCATGGATCACGGAGATGTCGGCGCCGTGGACTGCCGCGAGCGTCCGTGCTGCCTCTTCCAATTCGGCGGGGCCCATGTCGCTGGTCGGCGTGTTGACGAGGTCGCGCGTCAGGAAAATACCCTCGGCGATGCGACGCACATGCGCGCCGTCAGCCCCGTGCGGCAGTGCGAAGCGCAGCGTCTTACCGGGCTTCCTGCCGTAGCGGGTAAAAACATAGCCGCCGAGGACGAGCGCCAGCGCCGCAAGATCCGGCGCGGGCAAATCCTGGGCAAAATGCCATTCGCCCTCGGGCAGCGATCTCGCCAGGGCGCCGACGGCAAGCTGGCTCTCGCCGTCGCCGATGCCGAACAGCGCGCCGGCGAGCGCGCCACCGTCGCCCGGCAGAACGAGCGTGCGGCCCGCCTCGCCGGAAAAGCCATTGGCCCGTGCCCAGGCAACGACCGAAGGCGGGAGGCTCGAAGCGTCGAGGCCGTCCTTTCCCACCAGATAAACTGGCAAGGCGGCTTCCGGTTTCTGGTCAATGAGTTCGACAGGCATTCGATGGTCTCCAGGCGGGCACGCCGAGTCGGCTTCTTAACGGTCCGTTAGGGTTAACAGAATATTTCTGCGGGAGGGAAGACGGCCAACCAAGGGCCGCACAGGAACGGAGACCAGGTGCCGATGCCGATCGCAGCGCCGAACGTCAAAAACAAGCGTCTGATCGCCGCGGCATTCGTGGCAGCGCTGGCGGCCAGCATGGCGGGCTGCGGCAGCACCAGCAAATTCACCACCGGCTCCATCTCCCGCTCCGACAGCAGGCCGCTGGAGACGATGTCGGCCAGCGAATTGCACAGCGCAACGACAAGGCTTGGCGATTCCTATGCCAGGAACCCGAACGACAAACGCATCGCCACGAATTTCGCCGCGGCGCTGCAGATGGATGGCGACGCCGACCAGTCGCTGGCCGTGATGCGCAAGCTTGCCATCGCCTACCCCAAGGACCGAGACGTGCTCGCCTCCTACGGCAAGGCGCTTGCCGCCAACGGGCAGTTCGAGCAGGCGCTCGATGCCGTACGCCGCGCCCAGACGCCGGAATATCCTGACTGGCGCCTGGTGTCGGCGGAAGCCGCGATCCTTGACCAGATGGGGAAGCGGGACGAGGCTCGTCAGGACTATCGAAAGGCGCTCGAGCTCAAGCCGAACGAACCTTCGATCCTCTCCAATCTCGGCATGTCCTATGTGCTGGAGGGCGACCTGCGCACGGCCGAGACCTATATGCGTTCGGCCGTGCAGCAACCGAACGCCGACAGCCGCGTGCGGCAGAACCTGGCGCTGGTCGTCGGCCTGCAGGGCCGCTTCGACGAGGCCGAAAAGATTGCCTCGCAGGAGCTTTCGCCGGAGCAGGCGCGGGCCAACATCGCTTATCTGCGGCAGATGCTTGCCCAGCAGAACGCCTGGAGCCAGCTCAAGGATCAGGACAAGGACAAGGCGAAGGTCGCGACCAACTGACCGCGGCTGCGGCAGCACCCAAAGCTATGCCCGACAAGGAAAAGCCGCGCGGCATCCGCCACGCGGCTTTGTCATGACCTAAAGCGGGTCGCGATCTTTCAGATTCGCTCCATGCGCTTTTAGGTTTTTGATTTTACGCATGTCTTTGTCCCGAAACCTGTCCCACATTCGGGAGACATGCTTTAGACAGCTTCGCCTACTCGCTGCTGGAATTGTGCTGGTCGCCGAAGATGCCGCGCTGGCTGACCTGGATGCCGGCCGGCCCCAGAATGATGGCGAACAGAACCGGCAGGAAGAACAGGATCATCGGCACGGTGAGCTTCGGCGGAAGTGCCGCGGCCTTCTTCTCGGCCGCGTTCATGCGCATGTCGCGGCTTTCCGAGGCCAGCACGCGCAGCGCATGCGCCACCGGCGTGCCGTAGCGCTCCGCCTGGACCAGGGCCTGGGTAACCGACTTCACCGATTCCAGGCCGGTGCGGCTTGCCAGGTTCTCATAGGCGACCTTGCGGTCCTGCAGATAGGAGAGTTCGGCATTGGTGAGCACGAATTCCTCGGCGAGGGCCACGGACTGGGCGCCGATCTCGTCGGCGACCTTGCGAAGCGCTGCTTCCACCGACATGCCGGATTCGACGCAGATCAGCATCAGGTCGAGCGCGTCAGGCCATGCCAGTTGGATCGACTGCTTGCGCTTGGTCGCGCGGTTGTTGACATAGAGGATCGGCGCATAGAAGCCGCCATAGGCGACCACAACGCAGACGAACAGCTTGATGAAGGCGGGTTGTTGCGGCAGGCCGCCGAGAAGGAACAGGTAGATCGCCGCCAGCGCGAATCCGATAAAGGGCAGGATCAGGCGAAAGAACAGAAAGCGCGTCAGCGGATTCTGACCGCGGAAGCCTGCCACTTTGAGCTTCTGCAGCGTGCCTTCGTCGGCAAGCGCGCGCTTGAGGTCCAGCCGTTCGACGATGTTGCGCATGCCGATCGACTGCTCTTCGCGCAGGCCTTTGCGGCGGCGGTCGGCTTCGCTGGCGAGGCGCGCACGCTGCTTTGAACGCAGCTCGTCACGTTCGAGCGCCACGCTTTTCATGCGCGCCTTGAGCTGATTGCCGCCAAGTGCCGGCATGAGCGTGAAGACGGTCGCAAAAACCGCGATGCCGACCAGGAGCGCGATAAGAAAGGAAGGATCGGTTAGCGTCTTGACGACCTGGTCTGTCATTGGGTCCGCGTCCCTATACTTCGAAATTCATCATCTTGCGCATCACCAGGATGCCGATCGACATCCAGACGCCGGAGCAGCCGAGGATCAGATTGCCGACGCTGGTCGTGAATAGCGGCATGATGTAGTTCGGGCTTGAAAGATAGACGAGAAAGGCGACGACGAACGGCAAGGCGCCGATAATGACGGCGGATGCCTTCGCTTCCATCGACAGCGCCTGCACCTTGGCCTTCATCTTCTTGCGATCGCGCAGCACGCGCGAAAGATTGCCCAGCGCCTCGGAGAGATTGCCGCCGGCCTGCGACTGGATCTGGATGACGATGCCGAAGAAGCCCGCCTCGGTGCATGGCATGGTCTCGGACATGCGCAGCGTGGCATCCGGGATCGACAGGCCCATCTGCTGGGAATCGACGATGCGGCGGAACTCGGCCCGAACGGGTTCGGGAGATTCGTTGGCGATCAGGCGGATCGCATCGTTCAACGGCAGGCCGGACTTGACCGCGCGCACGATGATGTCGAGCGCGTTCGGGAATTCCTCCAGGAAAGCCTTCACCCGGCGCGCGCGGCGAAACGACACGAACCAGCGCGGCAGGCCGAAGGCGCCGGCCAAGAGAGCGCCAGGCAAGACCAGCAATGGCGCACCGGCGAGATAGGCGAGAAACGTAAGCACGATCCCGCAGATCACCGAGTAGATGTAGAAGCGCTCGATGGAAACCGTCATGCCGGCCTGGCGGATCTGGGCTCTCAGCGGCGGCTTCTTGATGTTGCGGTCGTTGGATTTCTGCTTTTCATCGAGTTGCTTGAGCGAATCCTGGAGGTTTTTGCGCCGCCGGACCACTTCCGCAGCCCGGTCGCGCGAAGCCTTCACCACCGACCGGTCGGTCTCGGCCGCCTTGATTGTCTCAAGCCGCTTGCCGGCCTGCTTTTCGTTATCGATGCGCTTGAACAGGAAAGCATAGGCCACCGCGCCGGCGCTTAAGCCCGCAAGCACGACGAAAGCCAGAACCGTGGTGTCAATTCCGAACATCGACCGGGATCCCCAGGGCGGTTCGCCGCTTCAAAGAAACGGCGAACCGCCCTATTTCTTTGCTTAGACGCAATTCCGGACGGAAAACCGCTTCACGTTTTTCCTGGAATTGCTTCAGACCTCCAGATGCATTAGTCAGCGCGTTTCTCCATGGCCTCGAGCGCATTGGCCAGACGCTGCTCCTCGCCGTAGTAGCGGGCACGATCCCAGAAATGCGGCCGGCCGATGCCGGTGGAGACATGCTCGCCGATCAGACGGCCGCTCGAGTCTTCGCCCTTGATGTTGTAGAGGACGAGATCCTGGGTGATGACGACGTCGCCTTCCATGCCGATCACCTCGGTGATGTGGGTGATGCGGCGTGAGCCGTCGCGCAGACGGGCCGCCTGGATGATGACGTCGACCGAGCCGACGACGATCTCGCGCACCGTTCTCTGTGGCAGCGAATAGCCGCCCATAGCGATCATCGATTCAATACGGTTCAGGCATTCGCGCGGGCTGTTGGAGTGGATCGTTCCCATCGAACCGTCATGGCCGGTGTTCATCGCCTGCAGAAGGTCGAACACTTCCGGACCGCGCACCTCGCCGACGATGATCCGTTCGGGCCGCATGCGCAGGCAGTTCTTGACGAGGTCGCGCATGGTCACCTCGCCCTCGCCTTCGAGATTGGGCGGCCTGGTTTCGAGACGGACCACGTGCGGCTGCTGCAGCTGCAGCTCGGCCGAATCCTCGCAGGTGATGACCCGCTCCTCGCGATCGATGTAGTTGGTCAGGCAGTTGAGCAGCGTCGTCTTGCCCGAACCGGTACCGCCCGAGATGACGACGTTGCAACGGACGCGACCGATGATCTTGAGGATCTCCGCGCCTTGCGGCGAGATGGCGCCGAACTTGACCAGCTGGTCGAGCGTCAGCTTGTCCTTCTTGAACTTGCGGATGGTGAGCGCGGTGCCATCAAGGGAGAGCGGCGGCGCAATGACGTTGACGCGCGAGCCGTCGGGAAGACGCGCGTCGCAGATCGGGCTCGATTCGTCGACGCGGCGACCGACCTGGCTGACGATGCGCTGGCAGATGTTGAGGAGCTGCTGGTTGTCGCGGAAACGGATGCTGGTCGGCTCGACCTTGCCGTTGACCTCGATGTAGACGTTCTTGGAGCCGTTGACCATGATGTCGGCGATGTCGTCGCGGGCGAGCAGCGGCTCCAGCGGCCCATAGCCAAGCACGTCGTTGCAGATGTCCTCGAGCAGCTCTTCCTGCTCGGAGATCGACATCGCGAAGTTCTTGATCGCGATGATGTCGTTGACGATGTCGCGGATTTCCTCGCGCGCGCTTTCCGGATCGAGCTTGGCGAGCTGCGACAGGTCGATCGTGTCGATCAGCGCGGAGAACACCTGGCTCTTGGTGTCGTAATAGGTCTCGCTGCGCTCGCGCTGGACCCTTCTCGGCGGCTCGGGCGCCATCGGCGGCGCCTCGATCGGACGGCGAACGGGGGGCGTAGCGGGCGTGCTCGGCGCCGGCGCGGCCGGCCGATCGGGTGCAATCGTCCCAGCCGGAGCGGGAGCGGCGGGAGGAGGTGCCGGCGGACGGAATTCGGGAGCTGCCCGGCTGCCGTCGTCTGTGCCTCTTTTACCAAACATGATCGATTACCCGATGCCGCTTTGCGAGCGTCACTTCTTGTTGCGCGAAAGCTTGCCGAGGATGGAGCCCAGGCCTGCCTTCCTCTTCACCTTGATTTCGCTGCGCCCGGTCAGCACATGCGCGATTTCGTTGATCGTGCCGACGACCGGGCTCTTGGCGTCCATCTCGCCAAGCATGCGGCCATTGTTGGCCGCGTTGCCGAACAGCAGCGGCTCGAAATTGATTACCGCCATGGGCGTGATGCCGAGCGGTTCGGAAAAATCCGACGCCGCGATCTCCGGCCGTTTCGGAACGCCTGCCTGATTGATGATCAGCTTCGGCGGCGGGTCGTTCGGACGCAGTCGCTTCAGCATGTCCACCATATTCTTGGTGTTGCGCAGATTGGCGAGTTCGGGCGTGGCCGTGATGACGATCTCATCGGCCTTGATCAGCGTGCTCTTGGTCCAGCCGCTCCAGACGTGAGGGACGTCGAGCACGAGCAAGGGCGCGCTGCGCTGCGCCGTTTCGATGACCTGGGAGAAGGCGTCCGGATCGAAATCGTAGACGCGCTCGAGCGTGGAGGGTGCCGCCAGCAGGGACAGATGCTCGGCGCACTGCGCGAGCAGCCGGTCAAGATAGACCTCGTCGACGCGCTCAGGCGAAAACACCGCTTCGGCAATGCCCTGCGCGGGATCCTGGTCAAAATTGATGTTGGCGGTGCCGAAGGCGAGATCGAGATCGGCAACGACGACTTCAGACTTGAACAATGACGACATCGCCCAGGCGACGTTGTGAGCGATCGTCGAGGAGCCGACGCCGCCTTTGGCGCCGATGAAAGCAATGGAGCGGCCGATCGGATCGGACTCGGGATCGACGAAGATCGACGACACGACGCTGACGATGTCGGTCATCGAAACCGGCGCGATGACATATTCGGAAATGCCGGAACGGATGAGCTCCCGATAGAGGCCGACATCGTTGTAATGGCCGATGACCACGACCTTCGAGGACGGATCACAATATTCGGCGAGCTGAGTAAGCTGTTCGAGCAGCTGTTTCGGCTCGCTGCGCGATTCCAGCAGGATCAGGTTGGGTGTCGGCGCCGACTGGTAGAATTCGATCGCGGTGGCGATGCCGCCCATATGGACCTTGAGATGGGCCTTGGCCATGCGGCGGTCCTCGCCGGCACGCCCGATGGGGCTGGCGACGCCCTCGGTCTCGCAGAAGGCCTGGATGGAGATGCGCGGCACCGGGCGCAGCGCCTGCATGGCGGCGATGTCCTGTTGCGAGAGATCGCCGGTATCCGCGGGCGTGTCGTAGGCAAGATTGCTCATCGTCATGCTCTTTCCGTCATCCGGCGCGGCTCAGTACGTCACTTCCGAATTGCCGAGGAACTCGTCCGAAATGCCCCGGCCGCGATAGACATCGATCACCGCGCTGCGGTTCTCTGCGTCGATATCGGACTGCTTGCGCGGCCCGATCAGATCGTTGGGATTGGCCATCTGGGCTGCAAGGTTGTTCTGGTAGGAACAGCCGAAGTCGGCGTAATGCTTGTTCTCCGACGTCTCCGCGAGGTCGTCCGGCCAACGCCCGCATTTGTCAGTCTGGGCCCTCACCGCGACAAAGGCGACGCGCACCGGCGCCGAGGCCTCCGGCACGGCAGACTGATAGGATGTCATGACGATCCGGTTGCGCTTGACACCGGCAGCCATCGCCAACCTGGCGAAATCGCGACTGGCGGCGCTGGCGGCCGCCTGATTGGCCGATCCGACCGGGGTCGCGATCGTCAACGTGGGCGCGGCGCTCCTGTCATAGCTATCGAGAAAACCGAGCAGTGAGTCGCGTTGCGCGCCGGTCATCCCGCGATCGCCGGCGCCGACAGGAAGGTCGATCTTCTGGTTCTTCTCGGCGATGACGATGGGATGATTGGTGCGATAGTCGTCCGGTATGGAGCCGACCGTCACGCTGTCGCTGTGCCAGCCGGCGCAGCCGGCGAGCGACGCCGCAAGCGCGATCGCCAGGGCCGGGACGACAGACCGGCGGATGCGCTCCCGGCCCGATCCTGTCGTCGCGATCGTGATGGCCTTATATGCTGACTGAGACATGTCCGCTTTCCCGCTCACTTGTAGATGAAGCCGACCACGCCGTGATAACGGCCCGGTGGCCTGTCGGTCTGCATGGTGCCGTAGACGCGGTTGACGCGGCCAAGGAACATGCCGGCGCCGTCGCTCGGCGGATTGAAATTGTCGTCGGGCTTGGCCAGTTCGTTGCGCGCAACCGGCCTTGCCAGGTAAGGCGTGATGATGATGACGAGCTCGCTCTCATTGCGCACGAAGTCCTTGCTGCGGAACAGCGCGCCAAGCACCGGGATCTTGGCCAGGCCGGGCAGGCCGGAGACGGCCTGGCGAACGTCGTCGCGGACGAGGCCGGCAATCATCATCGATCCGCCCGAAGGCAATTCGACGGTGGTGTCGGCCAGTCTCTTGCGGAGCGACAAAATCGTCATGCCGGGCATGGTGCCTCCGCCTTCGATGGTCGCCGAACCCTCGGTGGTCGGCTCCGAAACGGCGGTTCTGACCTTGAGGCTTATACGCCCGGCCGAGAGCACGACCGGCTGGAACTCCAGGCCAATGCCGTACTCGAGTTTGTCGAAAGTATAGGTGGTCAGGCCGGTCTGGTTATCAGTCGACACGTTGCTCGAGCGTCCGCTGACCAGATTGTATTCGCCGCCCACCTTGAATGTCGCCTTCTCGCCGGAAACGGCGGTGAGGGTCGGCTCCGCCAGCGTCTTCATGACGCCGCTTTGCTCCATGGCATTGATGTAGGTCTGGATGCCGTTTCCGACGGTGTCTCCCAGCGCCAAGCCGGTTGACTGCGAAATCGGCTTGCCCAACCCGAAGGCGGGAGAACTTGCCGTGCTGAACGAAATGCCATTGGCGCTGCCGCTGCCGATCATGTTGACGCCGAGCTGCTTCATCACCGAGCGGCTGACTTCGGCCACCGTCACCTTCAGCGTCACCTGATCGTCGCCGACGATCTGCAGCAGATTGACGATCTTGGAGACCCGGCGCTCCTGGTCGGGATTGTTGATGTCGACCCCGCCATTGGCCGATCCGCCGGCGGCCGTCTGCGAATATTGGCCGGTCGTCGCTTCACCGCCCGAGACGAAGATGGTCGCCAGATCGACGGCGCGCTTGGCGTCGAGCGGCGTGTCCACCATGCCGGTCAGGATCACGTTGTCGTTCAGCAACTCGACCTTGATGTCAGAGGACGGAAGGAAGCGCTTGAGATAATCTTCCAGTCCGGCGACGTCACGTTCGACCGCAAGGTCGAGGCTGGCGATCTGCTCGCCGTTGGGGCCGAAGACGAAGATGTTGGTTTCGCCGACTGCCTTGCCGAACAGATAGATGCGGCGCGCCGTGCGCGTCACCGCGTCGGCGACCGCCGGGTTGGCGACGAGGATGTCGTAGGCGTCGCTCGGCAGATCGATGACCACCGACTTGTTGAGACCGAGCTTGACGCGCTGCGTGGCGACCGAGGCCGTCACGCCTGTGGCCCTGTTCGCGGCCTTGGCCTCGACGAGGCCGGGCGCATTGGTGCCGAGCAGGAACAGGCCGATTGCCGCCGTCGCCATGACTGGCAGTTTGCCGTTTAGCCTCATTTCCTTGCTCCCACTTCGGAAACTTCGCCCGACTTGATCAGCCGCACCGTGCCGCGCCGGCCATTGCCGTTCACCAGATAGTCGGCCTCGCCCAGGCTCTTCTCATTCGCGTCCACGATTGGACGCAGCGCCAGTGTCAGGCGGTCCGCCATCTGCTGCGCCACAGTGATGATCTCCGCCTGCTGCGGCGTCAGCTCCAGCGTCGCGGTCTGGCCGACCCGGGTCTTCTTGCCTTCCTCGTCTTCCTGGATGGTCTGGTCGATGGCCAGAACGCGGATGTTCTTGAGAATGGTCTCGGTGTTGAAGCCGCTGCCGCCGTTACCGGTATCGCCGCGCCGGGTCATGATGACGTCGACGAAATCGTTGGGCAGGATGAAGCCGCCTGCCGATGTGTCGGCCGATATGGCGGTCGCGACGGCGCGCATGCCGGACGGCAGGATCGACGACATGAAGCTCTGCCCCTCGCCGACCAGCTTGGAGCGCCGCAACGGCTCGCCGGTATACATGGCCACACGCGCCACCGAGCCCTTGAGCTTTTCGACCGCATCCGGTTCGGCGGCACGGGTAATGAAATTGGCGTTGACGCCGCTGGCCGGCCACCGCTCCCAGCCGATGTTGTCGCCGAGCTGGCTGCCCATGCCGACATCGCCGGAAAGCACCAGCACGTCCTGCAGCGCGATCGCCGGCTGCTTGGGAGCGTCGACGACGACCCGAGGCGGCGGCGCCGCCACCATGTTCTTTGCGACATAACCCGCGCCACCCGCCGCGGCCACAGCCACGCCCAGAATAATCAGTCGGGATGCTGGCATTCGTCCGAACCCTTCGCCTCAAGGCAAACCACCTCGCCAGGTCGGACTTTGCAGTTGCAATCGTCAAAACAAGGTTAATGTAATGCTTACGATCGTGATTAATTTAAGGTTTACTCAAATTGGATGGAACCGCTTGCCGTTAACGAAAAATGCGGCCAGGCCGCCTCGATAACTGCCCTTGTCAAGAAACGAGTTAAAAGCATGTCGCACAAAAGTGCGCAGCGGTTCTGAGGAGAACGACAGGGATCAAAACAAAGACTAAAGCGCGTCACCGGAACCCGTTTCAGCGACGCGCTTTAGCCGGTGAGCCTGTCCAGCGCCCAGACCATCAGCGGAGAATCCGGAAAGGTGACGATCCCGCCGAGACCAAGCGCGACGCCATACGGAATGCCTACGCTCTCGTCGGCGAAATGGCGCAGAAAACGATTGTGGCCGGTGTAGATCGCAAATGGCGATTTCCGGTAGGCCAGAATGGCAATCGTCAGCATGCCGCCGATCAATGTCGAGGTCACCAGATAGCCGACCAGACTGATGTTGAGCCCCATCCATACCGCGGTCGCCGCCAGAAGCTTGGCATCGCCGCCACCCATGCCGCCGAGCGCGAACA
Organism: Mesorhizobium captivum; assembly: GCF_033977165.1. Classification (NCBI taxonomy): domain Bacteria; kingdom Pseudomonadati; phylum Pseudomonadota; class Alphaproteobacteria; order Hyphomicrobiales; family Phyllobacteriaceae; genus Mesorhizobium; species Mesorhizobium captivum. Next base: position 123,183 of record NZ_JAVIJB010000015.1, on the reverse strand, counting down.
GGCCGAACGTCACCGCCAGCACCAGGCCACCGGCCGCGAAATGCCCGCCATAGGTCGCCCAGTCCATCCCGGTCAACGGAGCCACCAGGGCGAACGTCGCCAGGAGCAGCACCGGCACGCGGTTGGCGATCGTCATCGACAAGATGTCCGAGATCGCTGCAAACAACATGCAGAAAGGAAAGACGACGAAGATTACAGCTTCAAGCATGAGACAACACAGCGCCGTGAGAAAATTAACATGCCCAGTCTAGGCACATGGCATTAACGGTCGGTGAGCGCCGAGCGATCAAAATCGCGCGGTATAGGTGACCAGATGCTGCAATGAAGAAGGGCCGCCTGGAGGCGGCCCTTCTCGTCGAGAGCGACTTCGTCGTCACTCTGTTTGTTACTAGTTGCTGTTTTCGACCGCACTGGCGATCTTTTTGAACTTGTCGTTCAGGGCATTGCCGAGCTGGCCGGCGCCGACCATGATGGCGAGCGCGATGAGAGCGGCGATCAGACCGTATTCGATGGCGGTCGCGCCGGATTCGTCCTTCACAAAACGTGCGATGAGGTTAGACATTCGAGAGCTCCTACTCCACGTGTTACAGCACTTCCGTCAACTTCTCTTGCCGGTCGATCGGATGCTTGCGAATCTAGGGAGAAGCTCTTTCAATCGGCTTAATAAACACCCTTACCGATTCCTTTCCGGAGGCGAACCCGTCGCATAGTTAACCGTGGCCTAAACGTCCGGGATCGGACCGGCAGGCGGGAAAAGGGCGGAGATCCGGTGCACCCGCGATCTTGCTAAAACAGCGCATGCTGCTGATGCATGGCCCTTGAAGCGACCAATCCTTACCGCAGCCATGCGGCGTTTAACCGTCGGTTCACCAATTTCGTTCATGTTCCGTTGAACAGCCTGCCGCTTCGGAGCGCCTCAATGTCCTTGTCGAGATCGCCATTTTCAGTTGCCGCGCTGCTGGCAGTTGCGGCTTTCGTCGTGCCGGCCAGCGCCGGCGCCGGCATCGAAGTCACCATGAACCAGGCAAAGATCGTCAAGTTGTCGCGCGCCGCCGATACGATCGTCGTCGGCAATCCGGCAATCGCCGACGCATCCGTGCAAGATGCCTCGACCGTCGTTCTCACCGGCAAGGGTTTCGGCGTCACCAATCTGGTCGTGCTCGACTCCGATGGCAGTCCGATCATCGATGAACAGGTGACGGTCGTGCGGCAAGCTGCGTCTTCGGTGCGCATCTACAGACGCGCCGAAGTCCAGACCATGTCCTGCACGCCCTATTGCGAAAGCTCGTACAAGAGCGAGGCCGAGAGAACTTCCGAAACCGAAATGAATGCCGCCCGCTGAGGTCGATGCAGGCAGGCGCTCGCGACGTTAATGGCGGGTTAAAGGCCGTACGGCGAATTTAGCGCTCATCCAAACCGGACCTCAATGGGTTTTCGCTATGTTGCAGCCGACATTGCGAGGGATCGGCAGGAACGGAACATGAGCAAGGATCCGGCACCGGGGGGTGGCATGGACAGCAAGGGACGGGCAAAGCCCCGTCATGGCTTCTTCAGCGACATGCGCGGCAGCACGGCATTGGAATTCGCGATGCTGGCCATGCCGTTCGCCCTGCTCGTTTTCGCCATCCTCGAAAGCTGCATCTCGTTCGCCGGCCAGGAGGTGATGGCCAACGTCACTGACGATATTGCCCGTCAGCTGCGGACCGGGCAGCTCAGGAAGGCCAACGTCACCGAAGCCTCGATCAAGACGCTGATCTGCGACAGGATGGCGGTCATGGTCACCACGAATTGCCCGGGGTCTGGAGCAACCGCGTCACTGCTGGTGGACCTGCGCGAGTATGCGACCTTCGCCGACGCCGCCGCGGCTGGTTTCAAGATCGTGGACAAGGAGATCGTACTGACAGGCACGACCTCGACAACTTTCACGGTTTCTCCCGGGCTGGCGGAATCGAGGAACATGCTCAGGGTCTTCTACAAATGGCCGGTGATGACCGATTTCCTGGCCAAACAGATGGCCAATCTGAAGGACGGCAAGACGCTGCATTTCGCGTCCGTGACCTGGCAGAACGAGCCATTCGACAATTGAGACCGCTTGACGGCTGAGACTGCGGCGGGTGGAGGTAAAAATGCACCGTGCGGGGGCACACCGGAAAATTTCGGCCATTATGGCGAAGGTGGTGCGGTTTTGCCGCGATCGCCAGGGCGTCGCTGCAATCGAGTTCGCGTTCATCGTGCCGGTGCTGCTCATCATGTATTTCATCACGATGGAAGCCTCGCAGGCGATCGAAACCAGCAAGAAGGTCAGCCGCATCGGCAGCATGGTGGCGGATCTCGTCACGCAGCAGGCGACCGTCAAGAAAGCCGACCTCGATGCGATCATGAAGATCGGCGTCTCGACGCTGCAGCCCTACAACCGCTCCACCCCGACGATCATCATCACCGGAATCCAGATCACCGACGAGGCGTCGCCCAAGGTGAAGGTGGCATGGTCGCGCAAGCTTGTGGGCACCACCTATAGCGCCGACGCGCTGAAGGACAGCATCACCACCGTTCCGGCGACGCTGAATATCCGCAACACGTTCCTTGTCCGGGTGGAAAGCGACCTTGAGTATGAGGCGATGATCGCATGGTCGGCCGACGGTTCGAAGGCGTCGAAGGCGCTTGGATTGACCTCGGCATTCAACCACATTCCGATGGGCGAAACATACTATCTGAGGCCCCGTCGCGGTCCCACGGTTCCCTGCAGCGACTGCTGAAGATTATTCCCGGCCGCCCGCTTCGCGCCGCACGATGGCCAGCGCCGTTGCGTAGTCCTTCGATACGGCCAGCTCGAAGCCGCCGGAATGCGTCGATTCCAGAAGATCGTAGACATCGGGGGTCAGCGACTTGAGATTGGTCAGGAAGACGGCCAGCCGGCGCTTCGCCTCGGCATCGAGATCGCTGCGCACGGCGTGAGGCCCGTATCGCAGCGGAGCCGATGTCCATAGCACCCGAAGCGACGTCTTCGGGATGCCGGCGGCCTCGAGCCGCATGATCGTGCCGCCCGTATCGGTGGGCCGGCCATCGGCGCCGACGGGCTCCCAGCCGAACAGGCCGTCGGCTTCGCCGTCGCCGAGCATTGTCTCGGCCGCCGTGGCCGAGACGGCGCGCGTCAGGAAGGGTGAATCGTCCGCGATCTTGACGCCTTGGCCGGCCAGCCCGGTCAGCGGCAGCAGCGAACCGCCGACATTGTCGGCAGGCGCGACCGCGATCCGATGCGAAGCCATGGCGGCGAGGTCAGGCACTTTGCGGTCGCGCGTCACCAGCACGGAGCGGATGCCGGCGGCCCCATCGGCATCGACCGGCGCCACCAGCGGTTCGACACAGCCGCAGCGCTCGGAGGCCGCGGCATAAGCGAGCGCCGAATAGATCGCATATTGGACGCGGCCGCTCGCCTGCGCCTCGATAAGCGCCGCATAGTCGCGGGCAACCACGAACTCCACCTTCATGCCGAGCGCGTTCGTATAGGCATCCGTCAGGCGTGCCAGGCCGGGAACCGTGTTGCCGCCTCCAGGCTCGGCGACGATGCCGATGCGAAATGTGCCGATGTCGTCGCGCCAGTCGGCACGCGCCGACGAGGCCGCCGAGAGCACCGCGAGGGCCACCGCGCACGTCCTCAAAGTCCGGCTTGCCGCGGATCTTGTGCCCTTGCCCATCCTTGCCGCACTCCCGCCGACACCGCGCCCGATTGCGCGACTATGGCGCCAAGCCGTTGCGGTTTGGTTTCCGATTTGCCAACGCCACTGCGGAACCTTATGTCTGGCTGCCTAAAGCGCATCGCAATCTTTCAGATTCGCTCCGTGCGCTTTGGGTTTTTGATTTTACGCATGTCTTTGTCCCGAAACCGGTTCTCACTTTCGGGAGACAGGCACTGGACTGGCAACGACGGCACCCTATGGCGCGGGCTTTCCTATTCGTTCTCGATTCCTTCGGCATCGGCGGAGCGGCCGATGCCGAACGCTACGGCGATGCCGGCGCCAACACGTTCGGGCATATCGCGCAGGCCTGCGCCGAGGGCCGCGCGGATCGTGAAGGTTTGCGCAGGGGGCCGCTCGCCGTGCCCAACATGGTCTCGCTCGGGCTTGCCCAGGCCGCACGGACGGCAGCGGGACTGCCCATAAGTTTCGACGCGCCACTGCTTGCCTCATCTTTCCATGGCGCAGCCCAGGAAGTCTCGAGCGGCAAGGACACGCCGTCGGGCCACTGGGAGATTGCCGGCCTGCCCGTGCGTTTCGACTGGGGCTACTTTCCCGACACCGTGCCGGCCTTCCCGGCCGAGCTGACCGGCGCGATCATCCGTGAAGGCAAGGTGCCGGGCATCCTCGGCAATTGCCATGCGCCCGGAACCGAGATCATCGAGCGCTTCGGCGAGGAGCACATCCGCACCGGCAAGCCGATCTGCTACACTTCGGTAGACTCCGTGCTGCAGATCGCCGCGCACGAGACGCATTTCGGCCTGGAGCGGCTTTATGAGCTTTGCCTGACGGTCCGCCGGCTGGTCGATCCGCTCAAGATCGGGCGCGTGATCGCGCGACCCTTCGTCGGCGAGACAAGAGCCACCTTCCAGCGCACCCACAACCGCCGCGACTATGCCGTGCCGCCGCCGGAACCGACGCTGCTCGACCGGCTGACGGAGCGCGGCAGCAAGGTCGTCGCCGTCGGCAAGATCGGCGACATCTTCGCCCATCGCGGAATCTCTGAGGTGCGCAAGGCGGGCGGCAACATGGCGATGTTCGACAAGGCGCTGGGCGCCATGGACGACGCCGGCGATGGCGATCTGGTCTTCGCCAATTTCGTCGACTTCGACACCGAGTTCGGACACCGGCGCGACGTCGCCGGCTATGCCGGTGCGCTCGAGGCCTTCGACCGCCGGCTGGCGGAGGCGCTGTCGCGTATCAGGCCGGGCGACCTGCTCATCCTCACCGCCGACCATGGCAATGATCCGACCTGGCGCGGCACCGACCACACACGCGAACGCATTCCGGTGATCGGCATCGGGCCCGGGCTGAAGGGCGGCGACATCGGGCTCAGGCCGACCTTCGCCGATATCGGCGAAACCGTAGCCGACCATCTCGGCCTCGCGCCTGGCCGCCACGGCAGCTCTTTCCTAGCGACGATAGGCGGCCATGCCCGAACTGCCTGAAGTCGAAACGGTCCGGCGCGGGCTGCAGCCGGTTCTGGAAGGGGCCCGCCTCGTCAACGTCGAGACACGCAGGCCCGACCTTCGCTTTCCCTTTCCCGAGCGCTTTTCGGAGCGGCTTGCCGGCAAGACCGTGACGGCGCTTGGCAGACGCGCCAAATATCTGACGATACACATCGAAGACGGTCCGGTGCTGATCTGCCATCTCGGCATGTCGGGATCGTTCCGCGTCGAAGCTGCCGGGAGCAGCGACACGCCCAGCGCCTTCCACAATGAGCGCTCGAAAAGCGCAGCGCACGACCATGTCGTGTTCGACGTCGCTTCGCCGAAGGGCGAGCGGTCCCGCGTCATCTTCAACGACCCGCGCCGTTTCGGCTTCATGCTGTTTGCCGAAGGGGCGCCGGACACGCATCCGATGCTGGCGGGGCTGGGCATCGAGCCGACCGGCAACGCGCTTGACGGCCCCCTGCTCGCCTCGCTGCTCGCAGGCCGCAGGTCGCCGCTCAAGGCGGCATTGCTCGACCAGCGGCTGATCGCCGGGCTCGGCAACATATATGTGTCGGAGGCGCTGTGGCGCGCCAGCCTGTCGCCGCTGCGCGAAGCCGGCACCATCGCCGGCTCCGGCAAGAAAGCAAAAGAGCAGTGCGAACGCCTGGCCGAGGCCATCCGCTCGGTCATCGCCGACGCGATCGCCGCCGGCGGATCCTCGCTGCGCGACTATGTCCAGGCTGACGGGTCGCTCGGCTATTTCCAGCATTCCTTCGCGGTCTATGACCGCGAAGGAATGCCATGTCCGAAACCTGGCTGCAGCGGCCATATCGAGCGCATCGTGCAGAGCGGCCGCTCGACCTTCTATTGCCGGACCTGTCAGCGGTGAGCTAGACCGGTCTCCTCAATCGAAGGAGACGATGCCATGGCCTATGAAACCATTCTCGTGGAGACACGCGGCAAGGTCGGGCTGATCACGCTGAACCGGCCGAAGGCGCTCAACGCGCTCAATTCGCAGGTGCTGGCGGAGATCGTGGCCGCGGTGAACGCGTTCGGCGCCGATGCCGGCATCGGCGCATTGGTCCTCACAGGCTCGGAAAAGGCCTTCGCGGCCGGTGCCGACATCAAGGAAATGCAGGCGATCTCCTTCGTCGACGCCTACACACAGGATTTCTTCGTCGGCTGGGAGGAGCTTACGCGTGCGCGCAAGCCAATCATCGCGGCGGTTGCAGGCTATGCGCTCGGCGGCGGCTGCGAGCTGGCGATGATGTGCGATTTCATCATCGCCGCCGACAATGCAAAATTCGGCCAGCCCGAAATCACGCTCGGCGTCATGCCGGGCATGGGCGGATCGCAGCGCCTGACCCGCTTCGTCGGCAAATCGAAGGCGATGGACATGTGCCTGACCGGGCGCATGATGGACGCCGCCGAAGCCGAGCGCTGCGGACTGGTTTCGCGGGTGGTGCCGGCAGGCGAGCTCACCGAGGAAGCGCTGAAGGCGGCGGACAGGATCGCCGAGTTTTCACTGCCGTCGGTGATGATGACCAAGGAAGCCGTCAACCGGGCCTATGAGACGACGCTCGCCGAAGGACTGCGCTTCGAGCGTCGCCTCTTCCATTCGCTGTTTGCGCTCGACGACCAGAAGGAAGGCATGGCCGCCTTCGTCGAGAAGCGGAAGCCGAATTTCACCAACCGCTAATGCGCGTCCCCCGGAAGCGCGTGGCAGTTTGGGAAAACGGCACGCATAAGAGAAAGACTCGCAGTGCGCCGCGCGTTTCAGCGCGCCGCGCTACAAGGCGCCAAAAAGACCGCGAAGCGGCGTTGACGCGCCGGAAAAGCTGAACTATAAGCCGCACCAACCGAGGCGGCCCCGTGGCTGCCCGTTTGTTTTTTGCGCCCTGCGGCATCCCGCTGGCGCTCACCAGATCAGAAGAGAGGCATCATGGCCAATACGTCCTCGGCCAAAAAGGCAACGCGCAAGATCGCCCGCCGCGCGGCGATCAACAAGAACCGCCGGTCGCGCGTCCGCACCTATGTCCGCCAGGTCGAAGAGGCGCTCGCCGCCGGCGACAAGGCCGCGGCGCTCGAAGCCTTCAAGGTCGCGGAGCCGGAATTGATGCGCGCCGCAACCAAGGGTGTCATCCACAAGAACACGGCTTCCCGCAAGGTTTCGCGGCTGGCCCAGCGGGTCAAGGTGCTGTCGGCCTGACCGACTTCCGCTTAGAACCGTTATCCTTGAACCCGGCCGCATAGGCCGGGTTTTTTCGTTTGCCGGCAAGTACTTAAAAACAACGCGTGCATAACGAAGCTCGGCCCGAATTTCAAAGTTGCGAATGTTTTGCCGGCATATACATAATCGCTGATGCTGAGGCCCGTCGAATGCGGGCATGGCCATAAATTAGCCTGTCAAAAATTCCGCTTATATTTCAGAAACTTACGGATGGTCATCCACAGCTTGTTCAACGCGCGGAGGAGCGGCGGGGGACAAGTAGCTGTCAAGAGAATTATTTCACAAAATTTCGTATCGGCCGGCCTTTTTCATATTCGCCGGAAAAGGGTTTGAATCACAATGGCTTTGTCAGAACACGCCCCAGTGGCACCCGCTTCGAACACGTCTCCGGTAACCAGATTCGTTAAAAATCGGTTAGACGTGGCCTTGCCCTATCCACAGCGATTTCGGTAATGTCCATTCATCGAAGGGACGGGCTTTAGCCCCTGACCCAGCCTGAATCGGCCAGCACAAAATGGCGGAATTCATGACGTGGAGCAATTCCGCGTGCGGCTTGGTCTGTCTCCTCGGTGGGTAGGGGACTGGCGTAATTGTACATGGCAGTCGACGTTGGCCGGCGTTTTCGCCGGACGGTGTTGTGTTGCCCTGGCATGATCAAGCCGGCTTGCAAGAGCCGGCATCGGTCCCTTGCGCAACGTTGCGACTATATCGCCGGCGGCGGCGATGGAGCGCAGCGAAAAAAAGTCGCCGGATCCAGGGTGCAGGAGGCGCACTCCCGGCGGGAAAAGGGTACGAGAAGACAAGGAACTTGATCATGCAGAGCGGCATCGAACGGGAGATAGCGGGCGAGCTCCCATTCCCTACAACTTTCGTCGGAGGGGACGGAATGACGGCATCCAGCGACGCTGAACAGAAGTTCGAGCGGGTCAAGACCCAGCTTAAGGCGCGTCTGGGAGCCGAGGTCTACTCGAGCTGGTTTGGCCGCATGAAGGTTGCCGAGGCCTCGCGCGGCATTGTCCGCATCTCCGTGCCCACGGCCTTCCTGCGGTCGTGGATCAACGGCCACTATCTCGACCTTATCGCGGAACTGTGGAGACATGAGGATCCGGACCTTCTCAAGATCGAGATCATCGTGCGGACCGCCACGCGGCAGGGCCGCAACAATGTCGAGCCTGAGATCGCACCTGCGCGCAAGATGACCAAGCAGGCGCAGACCGCGCTCGCCGCCGGCACCGCGAGCGCCGGCCGGGTGGAGCGGACGCCGGCGCCCCGCCAGGGCATGCCGGCGGAGACCGAGTTCCGCCACAATGTGCTGGGGTCACCGCTCGACCCGCGCTATACTTTCACCTCTTTCATCGAAGGGCCCTCGAACCGGGTGGCCTTCGCGGCGGCCAAGGCGGTGGCGGAATCGCAGTCGAGCGCGGTGCGCTTCAATCCGCTTTTCCTTCACGCGACCGTTGGCCTCGGCAAGACGCACCTTTTACAGGCGATCGCGGCGGAATCGCTGAGGCACAACCCGAAGTCGCGGGTGGTCTATCTCACGGCGGAATATTTCATGTGGCGCTTCGCCACCGCGATCCGCGACAACAATGCGCTCACCCTCAAGGAGCAGCTGCGCGACATCGATCTCCTGATCATCGACGACATGCAGTTCCTGCAGGGCAAGTCGATCCAGCATGAGTTCTGCCATCTCATCAACATGCTGCTCGACAGCGCCAAGCAGGTGGTGGTCGCCGCCGACCGGCCGCCGTCGGAACTGGAATCGCTGGAGCCGCGCGTGCGTTCGCGCCTCAATGGCGGCGTGGCGCTCGAAATGTCGGCGCCGGACTTCGCCATGCGGCTCGGCATGCTGAAGCTGCGCCTTGCCACCGCCAAGATCGACGATTCCTCGCTCGACATTTCGGACGAGATCCTCGATCACGTCGCCCGCACGGTGACGGGCAGCGGGCGCGAGCTCGAAGGCGCCTTCAACCAGCTTCTGTTTCGCCAGTCCTTCGAACCGCAGATCACCATCGACCGCATCGACGAGATCCTCGGCCACATCTACCGCTCGGGCGAGCCGAAGCGGGTGCGCATCGAGGACATCCAGCGCATCGTGGCGCGCCACTACAACGTGTCGAAGACGGAGCTGCTGTCCAACCGGCGCACGCGCACCATCGTCAAGCCGCGCCAGGTGGCGATGTATCTGTCGAAGGTGATGACGCCGCGCTCGCTGCCCGAGATCGGACGGCGCTTCGGCGGCCGCGACCACACGACGGTTCTGCATGCCGTGCGCAAGATCGAGGATCTTTCCGGTGCCGACAACACGCTGGCGCAGGAACTCGAGCTGCTCAGAAGGCTGATCAACGAGCAGGCCTGAGCGCTTCGCCGGCTTTATCCCCAGAAAGCCCGCGCAACCGGCCGGAACCGGTGTCGCGGGCTTGCGCTTGCAGGCTTTTTACTGTCAGCTTACACAGATTCTGAGCTTTTCGGAGCTTTCGCGGGATGCCGCTCCCCGGTGACCCGCTCATTCATTGAAGCGAGCCTGTTTCGTCATGCGTGTTATCCTGGAACGGTCCAATCTCCTGAAGTCCCTCAACCACGTTCATCGCGTGGTGGAGCGGCGCAACACCATTCCGATCCTGTCGAATGTGCTGCTCAGCGCCGAAGGCGCCAGCCTGGAAATGAAAGCGACCGACCTCGACCTCGAAGTGACGGAAGCCACGCCCGCCAAGGTCGAGCGCGGCGGCGCGACGACGGTCCCGGCGCACCTGCTCTACGACATCGTGCGCAAGCTCGCCGACGGCGCCGAGGTGATGCTGAAGACCGACGAGGACGGCAACGCGATGACCGTCACGTCCGGACGCTCCAGCTTCCGCCTGCAGTGCCTGCCGCAGTCCGATTTCCCGGAACTCTCGGCCGGCTCCTTCTCGCACATCTTCCGGCTCGACTCGGTGGCGCTCAAGGGCCTGATCGAAAAAACGCAGTTCGCCATTTCGACCGAAGAGACGCGCTACTATCTCAACGGCATCTTCCTGCACACGCATGAGACCGGCGGCAAGCTGAAGCTGCGCTCGGTCGCGACCGACGGCCACCGCCTGGCGCGCGCCGAGATCGACGCGCCGGCGGGCTCCGAAGGCATGCCCGGCATCATCATCCCGCGCAAGACGGTGAGCGAGCTGCAGAAGCTGGTCGACGATCCGGATGTGGCGGTGACGACGGAGTTGTCGGACACCAAGATCCGCTTCACCATCGGCAGCGTCATCCTGACCTCGAAGCTGATCGACGGAACCTTCCCGGACTATCAACGCGTCATTCCGACCGGCAACGACAAGAAGCTGATCATCGACCGCCAGAGCTTCGCCGCCGCCGTCGACCGCGTCTCGACCATTTCGTCCGAGCGCGGCCGGGCGGTGAAACTGTCGATCATCGAAGGCCAGCTAACGCTTGCCGTCAACAATCCGGATTCGGGCAGCGCCACCGAGGAACTGGCGGCCGACTATACGTCGGACCCGATCGAGATCGGCTTCAACGCCAAATATCTGCTCGATGTCGCAGCCCAACTCACCGGCTCGGAGGCGAAGTTCATGCTGGCCGACGCCGGCTCGCCGACGCTGATCCACGACATGGCCGACGAGACCGCGCTCTATGTGCTGATGCCGATGCGGGTGTAGCCGCATCCGGTTTCGCGCCGGCTGGCGATGGAGCGATGATTACGGCGGCTTGCACGGACGGATAGCGGTTGCCGGAACAGACCCACATAAGTAAGCTTACGCTTACCAATTTTCGCAATTATGCTGGACTTTCGCTTGAGCTCGGCCCCGGCATCGTTGTGCTGTCCGGCGACAATGGTGCCGGCAAGACCAATCTGCTCGAAGCCATCTCGCTGCTGACACCCGGACGCGGGCTCCGTCGCGCCCCCTATGCCGACGTGGCGCGCGAGGGCGGTGACGGCGGCTTTGCCTTGCATGCCCGCATCGAGGGACCGGAAGGCCAGGTCGAAATCGGCACCGGCATTGCCGGCGGCGACGGTGCCGGAGAAGGCGGCAGACGCGTTCGCATCAACGGCGCGCCGGCGAAGTCGGCGGAGGACATGCTGGAATGGCTGCGAGTCGTCTGGCTGACGCCGGCGATGGACGGGCTGTTTCCGGGGCCGGCCGCCGACCGTCGCCGCTTCCTCGATCGGCTCGTGCTGGCGATCGACCCCAGCCACGGCCAGCGGGCGCTCGACTATGAAAAGGCAATGCGCGGCCGTAACCGTTTGCTTACCGAAGGTTCCCGCGACAGCGGCTGGTTCGACGCGATCGAGACGCAAATGGCCGAAACGGGGGTGGCGATCGCGGCGGCGCGGGCGGAACTGGTGCGGCTGCTTACCGCCATGATCGACAAGCTGCCTGGCAGCGGCCCGTTTCCACAGGCCGACATCAGCCTCTCCGGCGAGTTGGAGAGCGAGATCGCCGTCGCGCCGGCGGTCGATGTCGAGGAGCGGTTTCGCGCCGCTCTCGCCAACGGCCGCGAGCGCGACCGCGCCGCCGGCCGCACGCTCGACGGTCCGCATCGCTCCGATCTCGCGGTCCGGCACCGGCCGAAGTCGATGCCTGCCGAACTCTGCTCGACCGGCGAGCAGAAGGCGCTGCTGGTCGGCATCGTATTGTCGCATGCGAGGCTGACCGGCGAGATGTCGAGCCTGACGCCGATCCTGCTACTCGACGAGATCGCCGCGCACCTCGACAGCGGCCGGCGGGCGGCATTGTTTTCCATCCTCGAGGAGCTGAACTGCCAGGCCTTCATGACCGGCACCGACGCGGCGCTGTTTTCAAGCCTTGCCGGGCGGGCGCAGTTCCTGACGGTCGATCACGGCAACGTCGGGCCGACCGGCTAGCCTTTTGAAAAACCCAACGGGCGTCAGCGCTTGGCCTTCGGGACAAGGCTTCGCCTTGCCCGTACATGCGCTGCGGGACAAGGCTTCGCCTCGCCCGTACATGACAAGGCTTTGCACCAGCTATAAGGTCCGGCCATGACCAATGCCGCCCTCACCGACGAAGAGCTCGAACGCTATGCCCGCCACATCGTGCTGCCGGAAATCGGCGGCCCCGGCCAGCAGAAGCTGAAGCGGGCGCGGGTGCTGGTGATCGGCGCCGGCGGGCTGGGCGCACCGGTGCTCGAATATCTTGCCGCGGCAGGTGTCGGCACGCTCGGCATCGTCGACGACGATGATGTCTCGCTGTCCAACCTGCAGCGGCAGGTGATCCATGGCAGCGACACCATCGGCATGGCGAAGACCGACAGCGCTTCGGCGGCAATCATGCGCATCAACCCCAATGTCAGGGTGGAACTGCATCGCCTCAGGCTGACGGCTGAAAACGCCCCCGCCCTTGTCGCTCGCTACGACGTCGTCGTCGACGGCTCCGACAATTTCGAGACACGCTATGCGCTGGCCGATGCGTGCGCCCTGGAAAAGAGGCCTCTGGTCACCGCCGCCGTCGGCCGTTTCGACGGCTCGGTGACGGTGCTGAAGCCGTACGAAACGGGCGCCGACGGCAAGCGCAATCCAAGCTACCGCGACCTGTTCCCGGAAGCGCCACCCGAAGGGCTGGTGCCATCCTGCGCCGTCGCCGGCATCGTCGGCGCGCTGACGGGCGTTATCGGCACGCTCGAAGCGATGGAGGCGATCAAGCTGATTGCCGGGATCGGCGAGCCGCTGGTCGGCCGGCTGTTGCTTTATGACGGGCTCACCGCCCGTTTCGACACCGTCCGCTACAAGGCGGTCTGAGCGCATGGACCAGCCGGCCGCTCTCCTTGTCAGCGATCTTCCGCCGGACTTCGCACGGTGGGACGAATTGCTGGCGCTGATCCTGCGCGCCTTCGCCTATATGGACGGCGTCATCGACCCGCCATCCTCGGCGCGTCTGCTGACGTCGGAGAGCCTCAAGAGCAAGGCGAGGCACGAGACTGCATTCCTGGCGGTGGAGAATGGTCGGATTGTCGGCTGCGTCTTCGCGCTGGAGCGGGCGAAAGATTTCTATGTCGGCAAGCTAGCCGTCGAGCCCAGCCTTCAGGGGCGAGGCATCGGCGGGCGGCTGATGCAGGCCGTGGAGGATTTTGCCCGCCGGCGCGGCAAGCATGCGATCGAGCTGCAGACGCGGATCGAGCTCGCCGCAAATCACGCGGCCTTTGCTCGTCTCGGCTTTCGCGAGACCGCGCGCACGGCGCATGAGGGCTACGACCAGCCAACCTCGATCACCATGCGAAAGGCGTTGTCTTGAGCCTCGCGCTCAGCCCCGAACAACAGGCAATCGCCGCCGGCAAGGACGGCGCGGGGATGGCGATGCGCATCGTCGCCGAAAGCGCCCGCCTGCTTGGCGCCCCGCGACTGATCCCGATCGCTTCGGCGCATATCGACGGCGCGCTGTATCACGGCGATTCCGGCACTTTGTTCGCCGAGCGGTTGGTCGAGGACGGCGCCAGGGTGGCGGTGCGCTCGACGCTCAATGTCGGAGCGCTCGACCTGATGGGCTGCTCGCGCATTCGGCTGGAAGAGCCGCAGCGCGGCATGGCGCGGCGGATGATGGAGGCCTATCGCAGGCTCGGCTGCGAGCAGAGCTGGACCTGCGCGCCCTATCAGGCCGGGCACAGGCCCGCACAGGGCAGCGATGTCGCCTGGGGCGAGTCCAATGCCGTGGTGTTCTGCAATTCGGTGCTGGGCGCCCGCACCAACCGCTACGGCGACTTCCTCGACATTGCCTGCGCCATAACCGGCCAAGCGCCCGACTATGGCCTGCATCGCCCGGAGAACCGCAGAGCGCGGCTGATGTTCGACGTCTCCGATCTTCCTCCTTCCTTCCTCGCGTCTGAGATCGCCTGGCCGGTGCTGGGCAGCCTCTACGGCCGCGAGGTCGGCAATGCGGTCGGCGTCGTCTCGGGCATCGCCAATCACCCCGGTGAGGATGCGCTGAAGGCCTTCGGCGCAGCGGCTGCGTCGTCCGGCGCGGTCGGGCTCTTCCATATTGCCGGCGTGACGCCGGAGGCTCCCGACGCCGAAATCATTCTGGCCGGGCCGGAACCGGAGGCGGTGATCCACGTCACGCCGCAGATGGTGGCGAAAGCTCGCGCCGGCTTGTCGACCGCCGCAGCGACCAAGGCGATCGACGCGGTGGCGATCGGCAGTCCGCATCTGTCAGACGCCGAGTTTAGCACGCTGGAGCGGCTGATCTCCGGAAGACGGCTTGCCGTGCCGATCTATGCCTGCACCGGCCGCCACGTGCTGGCCTCGCTCGAGCAGGACGGCAGACGAAAGGCGCTCGAAACAAGCGGGGTCGTCATCGTCGCCGATACCTGCGTGGTGGTGACGCCGATCATGCCGGATCTGGACGGCGGCGTGCTGATGACCAATTCGGGCAAGTTCGCGCATTACGCGCCGGGCAACACCGGTTACGGGGTGCTCTATGCCTCGCTCGCCGATTGCGTCGAAAGCGCAGTAACCGGCAGGGCGACATTCAGGGATATCGCCGCATGAGCGCCGCCGAAATCCTGGTGCCGGGCAAGGCGGGCGAAGGCGAAGCGCTGGTGCTGACGGCGCCTATCAGCTTCTGGGGCGGCGTCGACCCCAAGACCGGCCGCATCGCCGACGTCCGCCACCCGCAGAATGGCGAGGTGATTTCCGGCCGCGTGCTGTTCCTGCCGGGCACGATCGGCTCATCGTCGGCTTCGGCGGTGCTGATGGAGCTGGTCCACAACGGCCGTGCGCCGGCCGCGCTGGTGCTACACGAGCCTGACGCCATCCTGCTGCTCGGACTGATCGTCGCCCGGGAAATGGGCTGGGAAACGCCGATGGCCGTTCGGCTCGGACGTGGCCTGTTCGAGACCTATCGCGGAAGCGCCGTCAAAGTCGATGGCGACGGCGTCGTTACCGTCGCCTGAACACCCGAGGTATTCTCAGGTCCTGAGCGGCAGCACGCGGTCCGGCGGGCGGTGGCCGTCGAAGAAGGCGCGGATGTTGATGATCACCTTCTCGCCCATGTCGATGCGGCCTTCGAGCGTGGCCGAGCCCATATGCGGCAAAAGAACGACCTTGCCCCTGGCGGCGAGCTTCAAAAGCTTGCTGTTCAGCGCCGGCTCGTGCTCGTAGACGTCGAGGCCGGCGCCGGCGATCTTGCCGTCATGGATGAGCTTGACCAGCGATTCCTCGTCGATGATGTCGCCGCGCGCGGTGTTGACGATGTAGGCTGAAGGCTGCATCAGCGCCAGCCGCCGGGCGGACAAGAGATGGAAGGTCGCCGGCGTCGACGGGCAGTTGACCGAGATGATATCCATGCGGGCCAGCATCTGGTCGAGGCTCTCCCAGTAGGTCGCTTCCAGCTCGTCCTCGACCGCGGGCAGCACACGATGGCGATTGTGGTAGTGGATCGACAGGCCGAACGCCTTGGCGCGTCTCGCAACCGCCGTGCCGATGCGACCCATGCCGACGATGCCGAGGCGTTTGCCCCAGATGCGGCGACCGAGCATCCAGGTCGGCGACCAGCCGGCCCATTTCTTCTCGCCGGTGAGCACGTTGGCACCTTCAGCGAGCCTGCGAGGCACGGCAAGCATCAGCGCCATGGTCATGTCGGCGGTGTCTTCGGTGAGCACATTCGGCGTATTGGTGACAGTGATGCCTTTCTTGGCCGCCGCGGCGACGTCGATCTTGTCGACGCCGTTGCCGAAATTGGCGATCAGCTTCAGGTTCTCGCCCGCCTGGGCGATCAGCGCGGCATCGATGTGGTCGGTGATGGTCGGGACCAGCACGTCGGCTTCCTTGACGGCCGCGACCAGTTCCGGCTGGGTCATCGGCCGGTCCTCGACATTGAGGCGCGCGTCGAACAGCTCGCGCATGCGGGTTTCGACCGGATCGGGCAGCTTGCGCGTGATGACGACGAGGGGCCGTTTTTTGCCTGCCATTGTATCCCCGAAGCTTCCTCGAAACCGATCTCGTTGAGACCTCTTTAACCAAGACCGGCGAAACTTGTAGCCGATCGCGGCACCAGCCCACTCCTGTAACAAGCGGTGCCGCCGAAGACAAAGAAAAAGGGGCGCTCATCCCGACGGACCGGCGCCGAAAGGAACGAAAGTGTCTGGTTTCGCGTCGCTTCGCCTGGCTTTCAGCGCAGCCGTTCTCGGCGCCATGCTTTGCGTGCCGCAGGCATCCGCGCAAAGTGCCGCCGCCCCTGCGCAAACGGTGACTCTAGGGCCGAGCGGCCTGCCGCTGCCGCGCTTCGTCAGCCTTAAGCCGCCGCGCGTCAACTCGCGCGTCGGCCCGGGCGCCAACTATTCCGTCAACTGGATGTACATGAAGGCCGGGTTGCCGATGGAAGTCATCCAGGAATTCGACACCTGGCGCCGCGTGCGCGATGCCGACGGCTCCGAGGGCTGGATCAACCAGTCGCTGCTCTCGGGCCGCCGCACGGCGATCGTTGCGCCCTGGCAGCGCGGCAAGGGCGGGCGAATCAATCTGCTCGACGAGCCCAACAAGGACGCCAACGTCGTCGCCATCATCGAGCCGGGGGTGATAGGCTCGATCAAGAAATGCGACGGTCAATGGTGCGAGATGACCTTTGACGGCCATACCGGCTGGATGGCCCAGTCGCAGGTTTGGGGTGCCTATCCTGGCGAAAAGGTCAAGAACTGACTATTTTGTCTTGACCATGATCTTGTCCGAAAACCGGTCCCGCTTTTCGGGATCATGGTCTAGCGCCCGATGCGACCGAGATGCGTATCCTGAAAACCGGTGGATAGTTTCAGGCCATAGCCCAGGGCGCGGTCGATGGCGATGTGCGCGACCCAGATCAGCGCCACGGCTGACGTGACCGGACCGGAAAACAGGACGCCGACGAGCGCAAGGACGAGCGGGACGATCAGGATGTGCAGGGCGTTATAGGCAATCGCACCGATCCGCGGGCCTGCGAGGTATCCCAGCATCGACAGGTCAGGCGCCAGGATGAGCAGCGCAAACAGCCACCAGGAGACACCGGTCATTTTGTAGAAGACGATGGCCGCCACGGCAGCCGCGACCCATTCAAGCCGGATCGCGAGATCCACAGGTCTCATCATGGGCGGATCAATCGCGGCGCTTCGGGCGCAGCCTCACCACGATGTCGACATTGGCGATCTCCATGCCTTCCGGAGGGTCCGGCAGGTTGGAGACGCTCACCGGGCCGCTCGCGATATCGAAGATCCGGTTCTCGCCCTCGACATAGAAATGATGGTGATCGGAGGTGTTGGTGTCGAAATAGGTCTTGGACCCCTCAACCGAGAGGATGCGCAGCAGGCCGGCCTGGGTGAATTGGTGCAGCGCGTTGTAGACGGTCGCCAGCGAAACCGGCACGCCGGCGGCAATCGCCTCTTCATGCAGCTCCTCGGCCGAGAGGTGACGATCGCCCTTGGCGAAAAGCAGATCGGCCAGCGCAATGCGTTGACGCGTCGGCCTCAGGCCGGCTTCGCGAACCCGCTTGTCCACAGCGACATTTTCCTTCCGGCAGCCCGAATCCATCTATCCCGTCAAAGCTCGTGGCCCAGCCCCATAGACAGGCCCAGAATGGCAAAAAGACGTCATTGCCAAAAACTGGACACCTCTCGACATATATTCTGTCGCCCAAATGCGATCAATAGCGCGCATTGACCCAGGCAGACGCACGGGTTAAGCGCAAACGCCGGTTTCCGGCCGCAAACAGAGTGTGTTAGGAAACCAACGACCGAGGGCGCCCTGCCGCCCGGAACGGAAACGGGGACGGAGTTAATGGCGGGTCAAAAGTCCAGCTACGATTACGAGGAACTGCTTGCCTGCGCCCGCGGCGAGCTGTTCGGACCGGGAAACGCCCAGCTGCCCTACCCGCCGATGCTGATGTTCGACCGCATCACCGAGATCAGCGAGACCGGCGGCGCCTTCGACAAGGGTTTCATCCGCGCCGAATTCGACATCAAGCCGGATCTTTGGTTCTTCGCCTGCCATTTCATCGGCAATCCGATCATGCCGGGCTGCCTCGGCCTCGACGCCATGTGGCAATTGACCGGCTTCTATCTCGGCTGGCTCGGCGAGCCGGGCAAGGGCATGGCGCTGTCGACCGGCGAGGTGAAGTTCAAGGGCATGGTGACGCCGTCGGTCAAGAAGGTCGAATACGGCGTCGACTTCAAGCGCGTGATGCGCGGACGCCTCGTGCTCGGCATCGCCGATGGCTGGCTCAAGGCGGATGGCGAACCCATATACGCGGCAACGGATCTGAAGGTCGGCCTGTCCAAGCAGTCGGCTTCCTGATCGCCACCGCCACGGGGCCTCGCGTGTCCGACGGATGCGCAAGGACGCCGCGGCAGTTTATTTTGCGTATGATCGAAGGCGAAAACCGACTAGGTTTTCCGCCAAAGTACGCCGGAAGGAGTTGCGAATGAGACGTGTCGTAGTGACAGGCCTCGGCATTGTGTCGTCGATCGGCAACAACGCCAACGAGGTGCAGTCCTCGCTTTACGATGCCAAGTCCGGCATCAGCTTTTCCAATTCTTTTGCCGAGCACGGCTTCCGCTGCCAGGTGTGGGGCGCGCCGACGCTCGACCCCTCGGCGATGATCGACCGCCGCGCCATGCGCTTCCTAAGCCAAGGTGCCGCCTGGAACCACGTCGCCATGGACCAGGCGATCGCGGACGCCGGCTTAAGCGAAAGCGACATCACCAATGAGCGGACCGGCATCGTCATGGGCTCCGGCGGACCGTCGACCAGGACCATCGTCGAAGCCGCCGAAACCACGCTCAAGAACGGCAGCCCGAAGCGCATCGGCCCGTTCGCGGTGCCGAAGGCGATGTCGTCGACCGCTTCGGCCACTTTAGCCACCTGGTTCAAGATCCATGGCGTCAACTACTCGATCTCGTCGGCCTGTTCGACCTCGGCGCATTGCATCGGCAATGCCTACGAGCTGATCCAGTGGGGCAAGCAGGACATGATGTTCGCCGGCGGCCACGAGGATCTCGACTGGACGATGTCGGACCTGTTCGACGCCATGGGCGCCATGTCGTCGAAGTTCAACGACAAAGCATCGACCGCTTCGCGCGCGTATGACGTCAACCGCGACGGCTTCGTCATCGCCGGCGGCGCGGGCGTGCTGGTGCTGGAAGAGCTGGAGCACGCCAAGGCGCGCGGCGCCAAGATCTATGCCGAGGTCATCGGCTATGGCGCCACCTCCGACGGCTACGACATGGTTGCCCCTTCGGGAGAAGGCGCGGTGCGCTGCATGCGGCAGGCGCTTGCCACGGTTACGACGCCCGTCGACTACATCAACACGCACGGCACCTCGACGCCGGTCGGCGATTCCAAGGAGATGGGCGCCATCCGCGAGGTGTTCGGCGACAAGATACCCTTCATCACCTCGACCAAGTCGCTGACCGGCCATTCGCTCGGCGCCGCCGGGGTCCAGGAATCGATCTACTCGATCCTGATGATGCAGGGCGGCTTCGTCGGCGAGAGCGCCCATATCGAGGAGCTCGATCCGGAATTCGAGGGTATGCCGATCGTGCGCAAGCGCATCCACAACGCCAAGATCGACACCGTCCTGTCCAATTCCTTCGGTTTCGGTGGCACCAACGCAACGCTGATTTTCCAGCGCTATTCCGCATAAGGATTGCCTTTTATGGAAGGGTTGATGAAGGGCAAGCGCGGGCTTGTCATGGGAGTCGCCAACGATCATTCGATCGCCTGGGGCATCGCCAAGAAACTGTCCGAACACGGTGCGGAACTTGCCTTCACCTACCAGGGCGACGCGTTCGGGAGGCGCGTCAAGCCGCTTGCCGAAAAGCTCGGCGCCTCGCTGGTCGTGCCTTGCGACGTCGAGGACAGCGCCTCGGTCACCGCCACTTTCGAGACGCTCGGCAAGGCCTGGGACGGGCTGGATTTCGTCGTCCACGCCATCGGCTTTTCCGACAAGAACGAGCTCAAGGGCCTCTACGCCGACACCAGCCGCGACAACTTCGTTCGCACCATGGTGATCTCCTGCTATTCCTTCACCGAGGTCGCCCGCAACGCCGCCGCGCTGATGACCAGGGGCGGCTCGATGATCACGCTGACCTATGCCGGGTCGGTGCGGGTCATGCCGAACTACAACGTCATGGGCGTCGCCAAGGCCGGGCTCGAGGCAAGCGTGCGCTATCTCGCCAATGACTACGGCCCGCGCGGCATCCGGGTGAACGGCATCTCGGCGGGACCGGTGCGGACGCTCGCCGGCTCCGGCGTGTCCGACGCGCGCCACATGTTCTCCTATCAGCAGCGCAATTCGCCGCTGCGGCGCACGGTGACCATCGACGAGGTCGGCGGCTCGGCGCTCTACTTACTGTCCGACCTGTCTTCCGGGGTCACCGGCGAGATCCACTATGTCGATTCCGGCTATCACATCGTCTCCATGCCGGCGCTCGAGGAACTGAAACAGAACGGCGGCGACCGCGAATAATTCGCTAACGCAAAAAGTACTTTCCAGTAAAATTGGAGGCATCGGCGGAAACCGATTTTAAGGAGGTATCCGCTAGAAGGTCCTGTAGTGTCAGGGACCTTGCATGTCTGCAGTCAGCAACCCGAAGCGAACACCGCTGTTCCGGCTGATCACCATCGCCAGCTCGGGCATGGGCAGTTTTATCCTCGGGCTCTGGGGGCTGCGCTTCGGTTTCGGTGACGGACTGGCCGGCATGTCTGCCGAGACGATGGCGGCCATCATCGCCGCGCTGTGTGCCCTTTCCGCCGGTGGCGCCGCCATGTCCTTCTTCGCAGGCGTTGATGAATCGGCCGAATATGTCTTCAAGGAAACGCATTTCGACAAGATGACCGGCCTGCTGACGCGCCAGGCGATCGTCGGAAAGGTGGCGGCGGCGGCAGCGGAAACGATAGGGACCGGCGAACCGGTCTATTTGATCGATATCGACATCGACCGCTTCAAGCAGATCAACGACGCCATCGGCTACAGCCATGGCGACGAGCTGATCCGTGCCTTCACCAAAAGGCTGAAGGAGAGCATGCCGGAGGATGTTGTGATCGGGCGGCTCGGCGCCGGCGAATTCGCCGTGCTCTTGCCGGACCGCGAGATCCGGGGGTCTCTCGAACGCTTCCTCGAAATATTCATCAACCGGATGATGGAGCCCTACCAGCTCCAGACGCACCTGCAGTCCGTCAGCATGTCCGTCGGTATCGTGGCGATGCCGAAGGACGGCGTCGATCCGGTGCTCGTCCTTCGCCGCTCGAACCTCGCGCTGCAGAATGCGCGCGCAAGCGGCATCGGCAACTGGTCGGTCTTCCATGCCGATATGGGGCGGGTGGCGGACTACCGGCAATGGATCGAATCCGAGCTGAAAACCGCTTTCGACCGCGGCGACTTCAGCCTCCACTACCAGCCGCAATTCGACATGCCGACCGGCCGCGTGGTCGGTTACGAGGCCTTGATCCGGTGGAAGCACCCGGAACGCGGCATGATCCCGCCGATGGAGTTCATTCCGATCGCCGAGGAAACAGGCATGATCAATCCGATCGGCGAGTGGGTGCTGCGCAAGGCCTGCAGCGACGCGCAGTATCTGCCGCAGGATTGCTTCGTCGCCGTCAACATCTCGCCGGTCCAGTTCATGACCAAGGACTTCGTCGGCATCGTGCGCGAGACGATGGCATCGACCGGCATAAAGCCGTCGCGGCTGGAGCTCGAAGTCACCGAAACGGCGATGATGCAGGACCGCGACCGTGCGGCCGTCATCCTGCGGCAGCTCGCCGATATGGGCATCTCGGTGGCCGTCGACGATTTCGGCACCGGCTACTCCAATCTGAGCTATCTGATCGACTTCTCGTTCGGCAAGCTGAAGATCGATCGCTCCTTCGTCAGCCGCATCGACACCGACTCCAGCTCGGGCGCCGTGGTCTCGACCATCGTCGGACTGTCGCGGGCGCTGGGCGTCGGCATCATCGCCGAAGGCGTCGAGACCGAGAACCAGGCAACGCTGCTGAGAGCCGCCGGCTGCGAGGTGGTGCAGGGCTATCTGTTCGGGCGTCCTGCGCCGCTCAAGATCGAGCTCGGCCAGACGCGACCCACACATACTACGCGCGAGCCAGCACGCCTCGTCAGCCTGCAGTAACCGCCTCAGCGGCGAGCCGAAAACACCTTGAACATGCCGTCGCGCGCGACCTCGACGTGGCTGGAGAACGTGGCCGCCAGCACCTGCTCGTAAGGAAGCTGGCGATTGGCGACCATGACCAGCCGCCCTGCTGGCTTCAGCGACTTCGACGCCGCACGGATCATGTCGGCGCCGATGCCCGGTTCCGCCGCCCGGCCGCTGTGAAACGGCGGGTTCATGATGATTGCGTCATAGCGTCGTTCAACGGCTTCGGCCAACAGATCGGTCCAGAAGAATCGTGGGCCAGGATCAGCATGGACATTGATCCTGGCCGCTTCCAGGGCTTCGAAATCCGCTTCGTAGAGGTCGAGAGCGGAGAGGCCCTTCGAGCGTTCCGCCACCTCTGCCGCCAGATAACCCCAGCCGGCGCAGAAATCGGCGACGTTGCCGCCGAGATTGTCGGGCAGGTGCGCGGCGAGCAACTTGGAGCCGGCGTCGATCCGATCAAACGAAAACATGCCAGGCGCGGTGCGGAAGCGTCCTTGGACGACGAGGTCGGGGTTGGCGGCGCGAAGCGTCCGGGCCGCGTCCATGCCGGCCCGGCGGAACCAGAAGGCGACGCCGTGATGTTTCGGCAGGTGCGCCTCGAGCGACACCAGCGCATCGATGCGCTTGCGCAGGCTGTCGATGCCATCGTCCTTGCCACCGGCGACGACGATCAGCCCTCCCGGCACCACACGCTCGATGGCTTCCGCGATCCGCAGCTCGTTCTGGCCGCGATGCCGGCCGGCCAGCACCAGGGCGGCGTCGAAGCCGGAACCTTCCGCCCGCGGCGCGACTGTGTAGCCGGCCGCCTGCAGGGCGCGAAAATGCGGCCGGAAGCCTTGCACGAGATGCAGCGCGGCGTCGAAGCCGGCAGGCAAACGGAAGCCGGGCTCGGCACCCAGGAACAGCACGTGAGCATCTTTTCGCGGCAAAGGGAGCGCCTCGGCCTCGAAGGGAAAAAACAGCGTTTTCAGCGGCTCTGAGGCCATTCACACAACTCTTCAAACAAAAACGGGCGCGACCTTGCGGCGCGCCCGTCTCGATTATCGGGAAACGTCGATCAGGCGGCGTCTTCCTCGCCTTCCGGCTTCTTCTTCTCCTGAACGATTTCCTTGCCGGTCGCCTGGTCGACGACCTTCATGGACAGGCGGACCTTGCCGCGCTCGTCGAAGCCCATCAGCTTGACCCAAACCTTGTCGCCTTCCTTGACGACGTCGGAGGTCTTGGCGACGCGCTCATTGGCGAGCTGCGAGATGTGGACTAGGCCGTCGCGCGGGCCGAAGAAGTTGACGAAGGCGCCGAAGTCGGCCGTCTTGACGACGGTGCCCTCGTAGATCTCGCCGACTTCCGGCTCGGCGACGATGGTGTGGATCCACTTCTTCGCCGCCTCGATCTCCTTGGCGTTGGCCGAGGCGATCTTGACCGTGCCGTCATCCTCGATGTTGATCTTGGCGCCGGTCTTCTCGACGATCTCGCGGATCACCTTGCCGCCGGAGCCGATGACGTCGCGGATCTTGTCGGTCGGGATGTGCATAACCTCGATGCGCGGCGCGAACTCGCCGAGCTCGGCGCGCGCGCCGGAGATCGCATGCGCCATCTCGCCGAGGATATGCAGGCGGCCGTCCTTGGCCTGGCCGAGCGCGATCCCCATGATCTCCTCGGTGATGCCATCGATCTTGATGTCCATCTGCAGCGAGGTGACGCCGTTGGCGGTGCCGGCGACCTTGAAGTCCATGTCGCCGAGATGGTCCTCGTCGCCGAGGATGTCGGAGAGCACCGCGAAGCGCTCGCCTTCCTTGATCAGGCCCATGGCGATGCCGGCCACCGGCTTGGCGATCGGCACGCCGGCATCCATCAGCGCCAGCGAGGTGCCGCAGACGGTCGCCATCGAGGACGAGCCGTTGGACTCGGTGATCTCCGAGACGACGCGCAGCGTGTAGGGGAACTGATCGGCCGACGGCAGCATCGGGCGGATCGCGCGCCAGGCAAGCTTGCCGTGGCCGATCTCGCGACGGCCCGGCGAGCCCATGCGGCCGGTTTCACCGACCGAATAGGGCGGGAAGTTGTAGTGAAGGAGGAACTTCTCCTTGTACATGCCGGTCAGCGAATCGACATACTGCTCGTCCTCGCCGGTGCCGAGCGTGGCGACGACCAGCGCCTGGGTCTCGCCGCGGGTGAACAGCGCAGAACCATGGGTGCGCGGCAACACGCCGACCTCGGAGACGATCTTGCGAACGGTCTTCAGGTCGCGGCCATCGATGCGCGAGCCGGTGTCGAGGATGTTCCAGCGCACGACCTTGGCCTGGAGCTCCTTGAAGACGCTGCCGATCTGCTCGGAAGAGTATTTGGCTTCCTCGCCTTCGGCCGGCGCGAAGGCTGTCTTGACCTTCGCCTTGACGGCGTCGACGGCGGCGTAGCGCGACTGCTTGTCGGTGATCTTGTATGCCTCGCGCAGCTCGTCGCCGACGATCTTCAGCATCTCGCCTTCGAGCTCGGAATAGTCCGGCGCAGTAAAGTCGCGCGGCTCCTTGGCGGCGACCTCGGCCAGCTTGATGATCGCGTCGATTACCGGCTGGAAGCTCTTGTGGCCGAACACGACGGCGCCGAGCATCACGTCCTCGCTGAGCTCCTTTGCCTCGGATTCGACCATCAGAACTGCGTCGGTAGTGCCGGCGACGACGAGGTCGAGCTTCGATTCCTCCATCTCGTCGATATGCGGATTGAGCACATACTCGCCGTTGATATAGCCGACGCGAGCGCCGCCGATCGGGCCCATGAAGGGCACGCCGGAGAGCGTGAGCGCGGCCGAAGTGGCGACGATCGACAAGATGTCCGGATCGTTTTCAAGATCGTGCTGGACGACGGTGACTACGATCTGGGTGTCGTTCTTGTAGCCGTCGGCGAAGAGCGGGCGGATCGGGCGGTCGATCAGGCGGGAAACCAGCGTTTCCTTCTCGCTCGGACGGCCCTCGCGCTTGAAATAGCCGCCCGGGATCTTGCCGGCGGCATAGGTCTTTTCCTGATAGTTGACGGTGAGCGGAAAGAAGTCGAGGCCGGGCTTCGGCTCCTTCATCGAAACGACGGTGGCGAGAACCACGGTCTCGCCATAGGTGGCGAGCACAGCGCCGTCGGCCTGGCGGGCGATCTTGCCGGTTTCCAGGATGAGCGGACGGCCGCCCCACTCGATTTCCACTTTGTGCTGATTGAACATATCTTGTCCTTCATATGCGGAAAGGGCCACGCCGTCTCAACGGTCGCGGATCATCCCTTCCCTGGCTTCCTTCGGGCAGCCACGGGCAAGACAACGGGAAGCTCGATAGGTCCGGCAATAGCCGAGCGAGCATCCTGCAATCCTGCCCCATGACCGTCCACGGGCGGTTCCGAGTTGCCCTCTGCACTCCCGGAACCGGGTCTGGCCGACCGGTTGGGCCGGCCTTGCGCATGACGCCGAAAACCCTTGTTTCCGGAACGCGCCATGCGCGAATGCAAATTTCGTTTTTCAGCATCGGAACACCGGACCATCCGATGCGCCAATGCGCGACCGGCGGGCCCTCCGCAGAGAGCCCGCCGGTCAATTCGTCAACGGCGCAGACCGAGCTTGTCGATCAGCGTCTGATAGCGCGCGTCGTCCTTGCGCTTGAGGTAATCAAGCAGGCTGCGGCGCTGGGAGACGAGAGCAAGCAGGCCACGGCGGGAATGGTTATCCTTCTTGTGGTCCTTGAAGTGCTCCGTCAGGTTCTTGATGCGCTCGGAAAGGATGGCAACCTGGACTTCCGGAGACCCGGTATCGCCCTTGGCGGTTGCGAATTCGGTCATCAATTCCTTTTTGCGATCGGCAGTAATCGACATCGTGTTTTTCCTTATCTGTTCGAGGAAACGGGACGCCCTCAGCCGGGATGTCGTCCAGCAGGGGCCGGTGCAAGCAACGCGTCAGGGCGCGAAGCTGCGGCGCATATAGTGCAATTTCCGGCAAAACACCAGCCCAATTGTCAAGCCGGCTTGTCGCAGGTCTTGTCGCAAAAACAGAGGGTTGCTTTGGGCTACAGCCACTTCTTCCATTTGAAGAAGGCGACGAGCCCAAAAGCGACGACCAGCATGAACAACAGAGCCGCAGGATAGCCGTAGTAAGACTTCAGCTCCGGCATGTTCCAGGGCGAACTCTCCGGCTCGAAGTTCATGCCCCAGACACCGACGAAGAAAGTGAGCGGCATGAAGATCACCGAGACGATCGTCAGATAGGAAATCACGTCATTCGTGCGCGCCTGGGTCAGCGACAGGTGCATCTCGATCAGGCCGGTCAGCATATCGCGCTGGTTCTCGACCAGCTCGATCAGGCGCAGCGAATGGTCGAGCGTGTCGTTGAAGAATATCTTGGTCTCGGCCTTTACGAAGGGCACATCGTTGCGGATCAGCGTCGCCAGCGCATCGCGCATCGGCCACAGCACGCCCTTCAGCACGTTGGCGTCGCGCCGCAACTCATGCAACTGCCGCATCCGATGCTTGTGCGGCGCGTTCAGCATCTGGTCCTCGATGCCGTCGACTTGTTCGCTCGCCGCCTCGATCGGCGGGAAATAGCTGTCGACGATGGCATCGATCAGCGCGTAGGCCAGATAGTCGGCGCCGCGCGAGCGCAGCCGGTTGGGCATGGCCGCCGCGACGCGCTTGCGCACCGGATCGAACGGGTCGCCCTCACGCTCCTGGAAGGTGACGACGAAGTTCTTGCCGAAAAACACCGCGATCTGCTCGTAGCGATGGGCGGTGACGTCGTCGATCATGCGCATGGCGACGAAGGCATGATCCTCGAAGAAATCCACCTTCGGCCGCTGACCGGTGTTGACGACGTCCTCCAGGGCCAGCCGATGCAGGCTGAAGATCCGCCCGATCTCCTCGATCAGCGGGATGTTGGCAAGCCCCGTACAATCCAGCCAGACGACCGGCCAGCGGTCGCAGTGGGTGTTGAGATCGTCAATACTGGCATTGTCGATGGTCTTGAATTTTTCGGGCGAGATCAGCGTCAGCCGAAGCTCGCTGCGCCGCGCCGCCGGATCGGCGATCAGCGTGCCCGGCGAAGCGCCGACCGGCGGCCGGCGGGTTTTCAGCGGCGCCCTTGTCCTGACGGTATCAGCCTTTGCCATGATTCCTCCGGGCCACGAACTCCCCGGGCGTGCACCCAGACCGAAACTAGAGCAGTTCACCGTTTCACGGAAACGCGCCGAACTGCTCTAACTATTTGTTTCTACGCAATTCCGGACGGAAAACCGTTACACACTTTTCCTGGAATTGCGCTAGCTGAGTGTCGTCAACCGACAAAGACCCGCTTGGGCTTGAACATGCCCTGCTCGATGGCGCCGATGGCGACGAGCTTGCCGCGCGCGGTGGCACAAGCCTCCTCCGCCTCGACCGGCGCGTCGCGGCCGCGAATGATGACCGGATTGCCAAGGCGGATCTTCGTCGCCGCGTCGTCGCTGACCGCGACCTGCGGCAGGCAATCGAGCGCGACAGCGGTGTCGACCAGCAGCGCATCGATGGCGCCGAAATCGACCGGCGCCTCGGCTTCGCCAGCACCTTCATCGGTCTTGTCGCCGAAGCGCGCCGCTTCGAGTTCTGCGACGGTGACAAAATCGCCGGCCGTGAACGGCTCGACCTCGACGCGGCGCAGCTCGGCGATGTGGCCGAAGCAGCCCAAATCGCGGCCCATGTCGCGCGCCAGCGAGCGCACATAGGTGCCCTTGCCGCATTCGACTTCGAAGAGGCTGCGCTCGCCATTGTGCTCGATGAGATCGAGGCGTCCGATCTCGATCTCGCGGGCGGGGATGTCGACCGTCTCGCCGTCGCGGGCGAGGTCGTAGGCGCGTTCGCCGGCGATCTTGATGGCTGAGAATTGCGGCGGCGTCTGCATGATGATGCCGGTGTATTTCGGCAGCAGCGCCCGCACTTCGGCCTCGGCCGGGCGCCGGTCGGAGCTGTTCGTCACCGGGCCTTCGAGGTCGTCGGTCGTGCGTTCCTCGCCCCAGGCGACGGTAAAACGGTAGACCTTGGCGCCATCCTGAACGTAAGGCACGGTCTTGGTTGCCTCGCCGAGCGCGATCGGCAGCATGCCGGAGGCCAGCGGATCGAGCGTGCCGGCATGGCCGGCCTTCTCCGCCTGGAATAGCCATTTGATCTTGGAGACCGCCTCGGTCGAGCCCATGCCGACCGGCTTGTCCAGCACCACCCAGCCGGAAACCGGCCTGCCCTTCTTCTTGCCGCGCCGCGCCACTTATTCCTCGTCCTTGTCGTTGTTGTTGCGGTCATCAGGGCCGAGGTCGCGCGCGACTTCCGGCGACTTCAGCAATTCGTTGATCCTGGCGAAATTGTCGAAGGACGTGTCGAGCCGGAAGCGAAACTCCGGCATGTACTTCATCTGCCTCAGCGCACCGGAGACGCGGCCACGGATGAATTTCGCATGTTTGTTGAGCGCCTCGACCACGACACCGGCGTCACCGGCGCCCAGCGGCGAGACGAAAGCGGTGGCGATCTTGAGATCGGGCGACATGCGCACTTCTGACACCGAGACGACGCTGTTCTCGATCACCGGGTCGATGATCTCGCCGCGCTGCAAGGTCTCGGACAAGGCATGCCGCACCTGCTCGCCGACGCGCAGCATGCGCTGGGAGGGGCCTGATGGTGTCGAACGGGACATTTTCTTCGGTCCTGAAATCGTGAAGCGCGGGATGGGACCACGCCACATCTCTCAATGTGCATGAGGGTCTGGGCGGCAGCCTTTCGGCCGCCGCCCGGGTCATTTCGGCAAGTATATCCGAATTTAGAGCGTCCTGCTCACCATCTCGACGCGGAAGCACTCGATGACGTCGCCGACGCGCATGTCCTCGTAGTTCTGGAAGGCCATACCGCATTCCTGGCCGACCGGCACTTCCGAAACCTCGTCCTTGAAGCGCTTGAGCGTCTTCAGCGTGCCCTCGTGGACGACGACGTTGTCGCGGATCAGGCGCACGCCCGCGCCACGTTCGACCTTGCCTTCGGTGATACGGCAGCCGGCGATCTTGCCAACCTTGGTGATGTCGAAGATCTCGAGGATCTCGGCATTGCCGATGAAGGTCTCGCGACGCTCCGGCGAGAGCATGCCGGAGAGCGCCGCCTTCACGTCATCGACCAGGTTGTAGATGATCGAATAGTAGCGGATCTCGATTCCGGCAGCGGCCGCGGCCGCACGCGCCTGCACATTGGCTCGGACGTTGAAGCCGATGATCGCCGCACCCGAGGTCTCGGCGAGCGAGACGTCGCTTTCGGTGATGCCACCGGCACCGGCGTGCACGATGCGCGCGCGCACCTCGTCGTTGCCGAGCTTTTCGAGCGCGGCGTTGATCGCCTCGATCGAGCCCTGCACGTCGCCCTTGATGACCAGCGGGAATTCCTTGAGGCCGCTCGTCTGCAGCTGCGACATCATCTGCTCGAGCGAGCCGCGCTGGCCGGCATGCTTGGCCACCGCCTTCTCGCGCGCCAGGCGCTGACGATACTCGGTGATCTCGCGCGCACGCGCCTCGTTGTTGACGACGGCGAAGCGGTCGCCCGCCTGCGGCGTGCCCTGCAGGCCAAGCACCTCGACCGGCATTGCCGGCGGTGCTTCCGGCACATGCTCGCCGCGATCGTTGACCAGCGCGCGCACACGGCCCCATTCGTTGCCGGCGACAATGATGTCACCCGGCATCAGCGTGCCGGTCTGCACCAGCACGGTGGCGACGGGACCGCGGCCCTTGTCGAGCTTGGCTTCGATGACGGCGCCTTCGGCGGTACGATCGGGGTTGGCCTTGAGGTCGAGGACTTCGGACTGCAGCAGGATCGTCTCGAGCAGCTTGTCGATGTTGGTGCCCTTGGTCGCCGACACTTCGACGTCCAGCACCTCGCCGCCCATCGATTCGACGAACACTTCATGGCGCAAGAGTTCCGCGCGCACCTTCTGCGGGTCGGCGTCGCGCTTGTCGATCTTGTTGATCGCCACGATGATCGGCACGCCGGCCGCCTTGGCGTGACTGATCGATTCGATCGTCTGCGGCATCACGCTGTCGTCGGCCGCCACCACCAGCACGGCGATATCGGTCACCTGGGCGCCGCGGGCGCGCATCGCCGTGAAGGCGGCGTGGCCGGGGGTGTCGATGAAGGTGATCTTCTGACCGTTCTTCTCGACCTGGTAAGCGCCGATGTGCTGGGTGATGCCGCCGGCCTCGCCGGAGACGACATTGGCGTTGCGGATGGCGTCGAGCAGCGAGGTCTTGCCGTGGTCGACATGGCCCATGATCGTCACCACGGGCGGACGCGACACCAGGTCTTCCGCACGGTCGGCGATGTTGAATAGGCCTTCCTCGATGTCCGACTCGGCAACGCGGCGAACCGTGTGGCCGAATTCGGAGGCGACCAGCTCGGCCGTGTCGGCGTCGATGACGTCGCCCGGCTTTAGGATCTGGCCCTGCTTCATGAAGAACTTGACCACGTCGACGGCGCGCTCGGACATGCGCTGCGCCAGTTCCTGGATGGTGATGGTTTCGGGCAGGATCACTTCGCGCATGACTTTCTCGCGCGGCTCGTTGTGCATCGCGCGCTTGAATTTTTCCTGGCGGCGACGCATCGACGACAGCGAGCGGCCGCGCGCATCGTCATCCGACAGCGCGGTGTTCAGCGTCAGCTTGCCGCGGCGGCGGTCTTCCTCGCCCTTGGCGGGCTTGGCCGGCCGCGCGACTTCCGGCGTGGCCGGACGGCGCAGAGGCGCTCCGGCGCCGGCGCCACCAGGGCGCCGCGGCTTGACCTCCTCCTCCTCGTCGACCGTCGCCAGCTCGGCGGCTTGCGGGGCGCGGCGGCGGGCCTCTTCCTCGGCGCGGCGGCGGGACTCGGCCTCGGTCTGCAGACGGGCCTCTTCCTCGGCCTGGCGGCGGGCGGATTCCTCACGCTCGCGCTTGCGGCGCTCTTCTTCCTCGGCGCGGCGCTTGCTCTCTTCCTGGGCGCGCTGGCGATCCTCGATCTCACGCGCCTTGGAGCCCTCGAGCGCCCTGCGGCGCGCTTCCATCTCGCCGCGCGACAATTCGTTCAGCACCATGCCGGAGCGTTCCGGCGGCGGGGGCGGCGCCTTCGGCGCTTCCTGCACGGCTGGCGCAGGCGCCGCGGCTGCGGGCTTCGGCGTGAAGACGGACGGCGCCACCGGCTCCGGCTTGTCGCCGGGCAGCGAGAACTTGCGCTTCTTGGTCTCGACCACGACCGACTTGGTGCGACCGTGCGAGAAATTCTGGCGCACGGTGCCCTGCTCGAGGCCGGGGCGCTTCAGCGTCAAGGTCTTCTTCGGCGTAACACTCAACGTCTTGTCGTCGCCCGATTTCGTATCGCTCATTCCATATCCTCTGCGGCATCATCTTCGTCAGCAACGGCCGCAAGCATTGCCAAATCGTCCGGGGTTCCGCCCCGATACCGGTCGAGCGCAACCATGCGCTTCTCAACCGCCTTACCCGCGTCCTGCGCGAGGACGGCAGCATGTATCACATTTGTACCCCCCAATGCCAAGCTCAACTCGGCCTCGGGGAAAAGTTTGTAGGCAAGGATGGCCGGGCCGCCGAGATGGACGGTCGCCCGCCGCGCCTGACTGATCTTGCGGACGCCGTCGTCCGAGGCTTCGGTCGCGTGCAGCACAAACAGCGCCTGCCCGTCGCGCACGGCAGCCTCTACCTTGGCGGCGCCGAGAACGACCGCTCCGGCCTTGCGAGCAAGACCCAGCATGCCCAGAGCGGATCTGGAAAGCAGCCCGTCGACCATATCGCCGAGATTGGCGGGAACCGCGACCTGCGCCTTGAAGGCACGGGCAAACAGGTTCTTAGCCGCTGCCTTGTCGATATGTAGGCGATCAGCGGTGACCCAGCAACCGCGGCCGGGCAGATTTCTCTTGATGTCCGGGACGACGGCCGAATCCGGGCCGACGACGAAGCGGATCAGTTCATCCGCTTCGGCCTGCCTGCGCGTGACGATGCAGGTACGATCGTTCATCTCGTCCACGGACCCTGCGATTGGTAGTCACCTCACGCACCGACGGTTTCGCCGGCCGTGGCTTCTTCAGTGGCCGGTTCTTCCTCGGAAATCCAGCCGGCCTTCTTGCGAGCGGCCAGCACCATCTCTTCGGCATCGGCGCGCGAGACGCCGTGATCGGCGAGCACGCCCGGGTACACCTTGGTCTCGCCGTCCTTGCGCTCCTTCCAGCCGGTCAGGTCATCCGCGGCATAGCCGGCGAAGTCCTCGATCGTCTTCACGCCGTCCTCGCCGAGCGTCACCATCATGGCCGTGGTGATACCGGGGATCTCGCGCAGTTCGTCCTCGACGCCGAGCGCCTTGCGCTTCTCGTCATGCTCGGCCTCGATTTTCTCCAGATATTCGCGGGCGCGGGTCTGGATTTCCGACGCGGTGTCCTCGTCGAAGCCGTCGATCGAGGAAATCTCGCCGGAGTCGACATAGGCGACTTCCTCGACGCTGGTGAAGCCTTCGGAGGCGAGCACCTGGCCGACCATCTCGTCGACGTCTAGGGCCTCCATGAACAGCGCCGAGCGCTCGACGAATTCCTTCTGGCGGCGCTCGCTCTCCTCCTGCTCGGTCAGGATGTCGATATCCCAGCCGGTGAGCTGCGAGGCAAGGCGCACATTCTGGCCGCGGCGGCCGATGGCCAGCGACAGCTGGTCGTCCGGCACCACCACCTCGATGCGCTCGGCATCCTCGTCGAGCACCACCTTGGCGACTTCCGCCGGCTGCAGCGCGTTGACGATGAAGGAGGCGGCCGAAGGCGACCACGGAATGATGTCGATCTTCTCGCCCTGCAATTCGCCGACCACCGCCTGGACGCGGCTGCCGCGCATGCCGACGCAGGCGCCGACCGGATCGATCGAGGAGTCGCGCGAGATGACCGCGATCTTGGCGCGCGAGCCCGGATCGCGGGCGACCGACTTGATCTCGATGATGCCGTCGTAGATTTCCGGGACTTCCATGGTGAAGAGCTTGGCCATGAACTGCGGATGCGTGCGCGACAGGAAGATCTGCGGGCCGCGCTGCTCGCGGCGCACGTCATAGACATAGGCGCGGACGCGGTCGCCATACTTGTAGTTCTCGCGCGGGATCAGCTCGTCACGGCGGATGATCGCCTCGCCGCGGCCGAGGTCGACGATGACGTTGCCGTATTCGACGCGCTTGACGGTGCCGTTGACGATCTCGCCGATACGGTCCTTGTACTCGTCATACTGACGATCGCGCTCGGCCTCGCGCACCTTCTGGACGATGACCTGCTTGGCCGACTGGGCGGCGATGCGGCCGAAATCCATGGGCGGCAGCTGTTCGGCGATGAAATCGCCGAGCTGAGCGTCGGGGTTGCGCTCGCGCGCCGTGGAAAGAGCGATCTGCGTCGCGTAGTCCTCGACCTTCTCGACCACTTCCATGAGGCGCTGCAGCTTCATCTCGCCCGTGTTGGGGTTGATGTCGGCGCGGATGTTGGTTTCCTGACCGTAACGCGAACGCGCCGCCTTCTGGATCGCATCGGCCATGGCGGCGATGACGATCTGCTTGTCGATGGACTTTTCACGCGCGACCGCATCGGCGATCTGCAGCAGTTCAAGCCTGTTGGCGCTTACAACCATTGTCTTTCTCCCGACTTCGCCCCGGGGCACGCGGCCCGAAGGTCAATCAACTTTCCTGTTCGGTTTCGTTTTCTTCGCCGGCGGCGGCGTCTTCCGCTTCGCCCCGGCGTTTCTTCGCTTCCTTGCGGGCCCTGTTGTCCTTCGACAGGGCCTCGCGGATCAAATCGTCGGTCAGCACCAGCCGCGCCTCGGCAATCGCGTCATAAGGCACTCGCACCGTCGGCTCTTCGCCATAGGCCGCCTTGTCGCGCTCCAGCAGGATGCCGTCGGCATCCGCCTCGGCGATCTTGCCCTTGAAGCGCTTGCGGTCGCCGATGAGGACCGAGGTCTCCATCTTGACCAGGTGGCCGGTCCAGGCGGCGAAATCCGATTTGCGCATCAGCGGCCGGTCGATGCCCGGCGACGACACTTCGAGATGATACGCCTTTTCGATCGGATCTTCGACATCGAGCGCCGGCGACACCGCGCGGCTGACCTCTTCGCAATCCTCGACGGTCATGGTGCCGTCCTCGCGCTCGGCCATGATCTGCAGCGTCAGCCCGTTCTGCCCCGTCAGTTGCACCCGAACAAGGCGGAAGCCGATGGCCTTGAGCACCGGTTGCACGATCATCGCAATGCGCGCATCGATACCGCTTTCGCGGATGATACGGTCGTCGGCTTGGCTTGCCGCTGCGGTCATAAGATTCCTGTCGCTTCGTCACTCCGGCCAGGTAACAAAAAAGAGCGGGACCGGGAGGACCCACTCTTCGTCATACCGACCAAGAATTTGATGCTGATATAGACGATCCCGGCCTGTGTTTCAAGCCTGACGTCAGAGGGCTCTGGGCGGGCGTCTATAGCTGGAGCGGCCACTGCTGGGCTGCGTGCATCACCGTGAGTATCTCGATCTCGCCGCCGACCACTCGATAGGGAATTATGTATGGGATATCCGTCAGCGCCAGCTCCCGCGTGCCCTTTATGCGTCCAACTCGCCCCATAGCGGGTTGCTCGGCGAGATTACCGGCCGAGGAGACAATTCGGGCAACGACTCGCGCCGCTGCTCCAGGATTATCGTTCTCGATATAAACACCGATCTGGTCGAGCCGCCGCAAAGCGCGCCGGGTCCACCGGATGCGCTTGATCGCCCAAGGCCTGGCTTAACGTACTTCGCGATGACGTCGGCCAATTCCTTCTCGCTTGCAAACTCACCTCGATCGGCCTCGCTCAGGCCTGCCTCGATCTCGGCAAGCTGCCATTCCTCCCTGGCGACATAGTCTTCGATCGCTTGAGCCGCGACGTAGGAACGAGAGCGATCCACCTTTTCGGCCAGTTGGTCGAGCTTGGCCACAGTCTCATCAGGAAGCCGCACGGTGAAGGCACTCATCATCCTGTCTCCATTCTGGTTCACTATCAATGTGGTGGAACCAAATTGGTTCGTCAATTCTGCATGTCTCGAGGCAGAACCCGCCTGAGTTGCGTTGCGCGCCGCGCATGGCGGCCATGCAGTCCTTTGTAAACCGATGTGTCGTCACCATCTATGTTGCAGCGAAAAAAGGACGCGCGCGGTGGCGCGCGAAGGTAATCATATGGACCGTGGATTGTTTGTCGTCATCGGTGATTTCTTCAACACTTTCGGCAGCGCGGCGGCCGCGGCCCGCGCCGTCGAGGCCGGACGCAAGCCGCGCCGCGGCGACCTGAAGAAGCTCGGCATCGACCCGACCGCTTTCGACAAGATCGGCCGCTTCTAACAACCGACAATGGGCGCTTCGGGCCCCTTTGAATGATTCTCCGACCTACTTCCTGATAAAAGTCAGATAGGCAGGCCGCCTTCCCTCGCGGAGGGCCTTGGCTTCATAGCGCGTGCCGGGCCAACCCTCATAGGGCCGGTGCCAGTCGGCAGACTCGCTCGCCTGCCAGGCGAAGGCGCCATGGGCGCGGCAGTTAAGCAGCGTCCAGTTCACATAGCTGTCGATATCGGAGGCGAAGCGGAACCTGCCGCCCGCCTTCAGCACCCGGGCGAACCGGTCGAGATTGGCCGGGCTGACGAAGCGCCGCTTCCAGTGCTTCTTCTTCGGCCAGGGATCGGGATAAAGCAGGTCGATGCCATCGAGCGAAGCCGGCGGCAGCCAGTCGAGCAGGCGTGTGGCGTCGTCGTCATAGACTCTCAGATTGGCGAGCGGGCGCTTGTCGAGCGCCGTCATCATCTTGGCCATGCCGTTGACGAAGGGCTCGACGCCGATGAAGCCGGTCGCCGGCGCTTCCGTCGCGCGATGCAAGAGATGCTCGCCGCCGCCGAAGCCGATCTCAAGCTGAAGGGCAGAAACCTTCGCCTCGAACAGCGTCTTGAGATCCGCCGGCGCCTCGACCGTCAGGTCGAGCCTGTAGGCGCGCAGGCCGCTTTCAAGCGCCGCAGCCTGTTGCGGGCGAATGGCCTTGCCGTGCCGGCGGCCGAAGAAAGCTTCGGTCGCGCGGCTCGGCCTGTCGTTTGGCTCCATGGATACGCTTGGCGACGCCGTCAGGCGGCAATCGCATCGGCAACCGCGTCCTTGAGTACCTTGGCGAGATCGGTCTTCTCCCAGGAGAAGGACCCGTCGCGGCCGGCCTTGCGGCCGAAATGGCCATAGGACGAGGTCTTGGCGTAGATCGGCTTGTTGAGGTCGAGGTGACGGCGGATGCCGGACGGCGACAGGTCCATCACCCTGCGCAACGCCTCTTCGAGCCTGGCCTCGTCGACCTTGCCGGTGCCATGCAGGTCTACATAGACCGACAGCGGCTGGGCGACGCCGATGGCGTAGGAAAGCTGGATGGTGCAGCGATCGGCGAGTTTGGCCGCCACCACGTTCTTGGCGAGATAGCGCGCCGCATAGGCGGCCGAACGGTCGACCTTGGTGGTGTCCTTGCCGGAGAAGGCGCCGCCGCCATGGGGTGCTGCGCCGCCATAGGTATCAACGATGATTTTGCGGCCGGTGAGGCCGGCATCGCCGTCGGGTCCACCGATGACGAACTTGCCGGTCGGGTTGATGTACCAGTTGCAGTCTTCGGCGACCTTGAGATCGCCAAGCGCTTCGATGATGTAGGGCTCGACGACCTTGCGGACCTTCTTGGAATCCCAGCTCGAATCGAGATGCTGGGTGGAAAGCACGATCTGCGTCACTTCCGCCGCCTTGCCGTCGGCATAGCGTACGGTGACCTGGCTCTTGGCATCCGGGCCGAGCTTGCCGGCCTCGCCATTGCCTTCATGGCGCGCGGCGGCAAGCAATTCGAGGATCTTATGGCTGTAATAGATCGGCGCCGGCATCAGGTCCGGCGTCTCGCGGCAGGCGTAACCAAACATGATGCCCTGGTCGCCGGCACCTTCCTCGCCCTGGCGGTCGGCGGCATTGTCGACGCCCTGGCCGATGTCGGGCGACTGGCCGTGCAGCAGCACTTCGATCTTGGCCGTCTTCCAGTGGAAGCCCGCCTGTTCGTAGCCGATCTCGCGGATCGCCTTGCGGGCGACCGACTTGAACTTGGCCGGATTGACGACCGGGTGGCCCGACGCATCCTTGAGGATGTTGCCGGCCTTGTCCTTCTTCAGCAGCGTGTCGGGAACCCTGACCTCGCCGGCGATGACGACGCGGTTGGTGGTGGCCAGCGTCTCGCAGGCAACGCGCACCTTCCACGGGTCCATGCCCGTCTTCTTGGCTTCACGATAGACGAGATCGACGATCTCGTCGGAGATACGGTCACAGACTTTGTCGGGATGGCCCTCGGAGACGGATTCCGAGGTGAAGAGATAGTTCTGCCGCGTCACGGGTGTCCCCTCTTGAAAAAGATCGGCAGGGCTGCCGATTTTGGCGCGCCACGTGTTAGCGGTGCCGGGCGCCGCTCGTCAAGCGGCGCGACGGATCTGGCATGAATATCGGCACAATCGGCTTGTGCCACCGGCGGCACCGCCGGCAGCAGGAGCCTAGAATCACTCGGCATCGTCCGGCGAAAGGGACTTTACAAGATCGATGATCCGGCGCCGCACCTTGACGTCCGGAATCTTGACGAAGGCGCGATTGAGCTGAAGCCCCTCGGGGCTGCCGCAGAATTCGATGGCGAAGGCCATCGAGGCGTCCTCGGCAAATCCCCGGTTGCCGGCCCCGGCCTCCTGACCCGGGGCGTCCTCGAAGAAGAAGGCGACGGGAACGCTCAGGATGGAGGCTATCGCCTGCAGACGGCTGGCGCCAACCCTGTTCGTCCCCTTTTCGTACTTCTGGATCTGTTGAAACGTGATGCCGAGATTTTCACCCAGCTTTTCCTGGCTCATTCCAAGCATATTGCGACGCAACCGAATACGACTCCCGACATGGATGTCGATCGGATTCGGCTTCTTCTTGTTCTCTTCTGTCATTTTTTCCTCGCCGAATTTTTCCGGCTTTTTCTATTTTTCCCGCCCAAACGAAGCCGGAGCCACCTGCCCCAACAGACCCCTCCAGCCGACTTCGAGAAAATTTTAGGCGTTACAGTATGAGTTTCTAATGTGCCGACTGTCAATTCACCCGTAGCCGCTGCCTTACATTCAATGTGAAGGCCGTCAGGGCAAACAGCAACATGATCAGCAATCCGTTAATGCGCCGCTGGTCGGCGGACAGCAGGGCGCGCCCAGAAATCGGCACATGCGCATCGATGGCGCCGCGCGCGTCGACCGCCAGGGCATCGACGATGCGCCCGCGCGAATCGACAACGGCGGAGATGCCGTTGTTGGCCGCACGCAACAATGGCAACCCGTTCTCCACTGCGCGAATCTGCGCCTGCCTGAAGTGCTGGTACGGGCCTGGCGTGTCGCCAAACCAGGCGTCGTTGGTGACGTTCACAATAAGTTCGGATGACGCGGCGTCAACCGTCACAAGGTCCGCAAAGATGACCTCGTAGCAGATGAAGGGAACCGCTCGCAGGCCGTTCGGCATCGCGATCGGATGCCGTTCGTTGCCGGCGGCGAAATTCATCGGTCCGGCGACGAGTTGGCCGATGCCGAAACGTTCGAACAGACCGGCAAAAGGCAGATATTCGCCGAAGGGCACCAGATGCACCTTGTCGACGGCGTCAGTGATCTCGCCCTTGTCATTGATCGCCACCACGGAATTGTAATAACGGCTGCCGGCATTTCCCGAGCTGCCCTCCTCGCGCACGACGCCGGCGATCAGCATCTGGCCGTCGCCCAGCATATCGCCCAGTGCCGTCAGCGCGTCCGGACGCTCCGTGAACAGGAACGGCACCGATGTTTCCGGCCACAGGACCAGCTGCGGCTTGGCATGGCCTCGCTCCGGCGCTTTCCCCGATATCCCCAACAACGTGGCGAAGATGCGGTCGCGCACCGAGGCGTCCCATTTCTCGCTGAGATCGACGGCGGGCTGGACGATGCGAACATCGATCGAGCGGGTGGCAGGCTCGGCCGGGGCGGCAAGCCTGAAATAGCCGAAGCCGACATCGGCGGCGACGAGGATGACGAACAGGACAAGGCCCAGCCTCAGATGCCGGCGCGCGGCAATGAGAGCGGGCAACGAAAAGACGAAGACGGCAAGCGCGTTCATGCCGATCATGCCGGTCACCGACACGCTCTGCATCAGGATCGGCACCGGCATCGCGGCGTAGCCGACGGCATTCCACGGAAAGCCGGTGAAGAGAAAATCGCGCAGCCACTCGGCAAGGCCGAAGCCGAAGGCGAGAGCTGCTATGCGGCCGATATCGCTGCTCCAGAAAAGCCGTGCCACGACCGCCGCGAAGCCGTAGAAAAAGGCAAGCGCGAGGGGGATGCCGACCACGGCGAAAGGCAAGGCCCAGGCGAAGTTGTCGGCCTCGACCAGAAGTGCCTGACCGATCCACCAGAGGCCGGCGAGGAAATAGCCGAAGCCGAACCACCAGCCGATGGCAAAGGCCGGCCTCAGGCGCTTCAGCCACCTGTCGGAGGCCTCGCCGGTCGCACCGTCGAGCAGCCAGACCAGCACCGGAAACGAGACGAAGCAGACGGCGAAGAAATCGTAAGGGGCCTGAGCGAGAACCGCGAGCGCGCCCGCGAAAAACGCCACCAGCGATCGCCGCCACCCCCACAGCAGAATTATCCGGCCGGCAAAGCGCTGCATATAGCTTCCCAAGTCGCGCGAATCAGGGAGCCAGAGATTTAACAGGCCGCGCCGCCTGCTCCAAATGACGGTGATTTGAGGAAACGTCTTTCTAAAGCGCGTCGCGTCGAAACGAAGTCGAGCGACGCGCTTTAGATTTCTTTGTGCATGTCGTTTTTCCCAAAACCGCTGCGCACTTTCGGGCGACGTGCATTAGCGATGCCAGCCCTCGATGCGCAGGCCGCTTAGTCTCTCGGCCTCCTCTCGTGGCACTACGCGCACGGTCTGCGTGAATGTCCAGACATGGCCTTCCGGATCGCGGGCGCGATATTGCCGCTCGCCATAGAAATGGTCGGCCGGCTGGTCGATGATTTCAGCCCCCGCCGCTCGCGCTTTTTCGCAATGGGCGTCGAGGTCTTCCTTCAAACGGATGTAGACCGACTGGGTGTTCCTGCCGCCGACCGAAGCCGGGCTGGCAATGTGCTCCGCCCATTCGGAATCGACGATGATGTAGCCGTCGCCAAACCGCATTTCGGCATGAACGAGCCATCCGTCCGTATCGCTCACCACCATGCTCGGCTCGAAGCCGAACGCCGCCTGAAGCCAGGCGAGAGCCGCGCGCGGTTTTCGATAGAAGACGCCGGAACCGAGGACGGCGTGCTTGAACGGATCGTCGACCGGCATGAGCGAAAATATCAAGCCTGCTCGGTGCGCGCCGCGCGGCGGCGCTGCCGCTCGCCCTTCGGGCTCTGCACGATGCGCACCCGCTTGACGCGGCGCGGGTCGGCGTCGAGAACGTGGAACTCGAAGCCAGGTATGGCCTGCACCACCTCGCCCCTGGCCGGGACGCGGCCAAGCGTGTTGAAGATCATGCCGCCGATGGTGTCGACATATTCGCCATGCTCGCCGGCGGCGAAATCCTCACCGATCATCTTGGCGACCTCATCGATCTCGGCCTTGCCGTCGACAACGAACACGCCGTCGCCCGTCTGGGTGACCATCGGCTCGTCGTCATCGTGCTCGTCCTCGATGTCGCCGACCACCATCTCGACGATATCCTCGAGCGAGGCGAGGCCGTCGGTGCCGCCATATTCGTCGATGACGAGCGCCATCTGAGTGCGCGTCGTCTGCATGCGTCCCATCAGGTCGGAGGCAAGCATGGAAGGCGGCACGAACAGCACCGGGCGGATCAGGTCGAGATCGCCGATCGTGCGCGCGAGATCGACCTGGGCGAGATCGAGAACGGTCGGCGCCGGGTTCTTCCTGTTCGCGCGGCCCTTCTTGACGCGGGCGAGCTTGGTGATGTGGGCAAGAACGTCGCGGATGTGGACCATGCCGCGCGGGTCGTCGAGCGTCTCGGAATAGACCGGCATGCGGGAATGGCCGGATTGTTCGAAGAGGCCAAGCAGATCGCCAAGATTGGTGGCGATCTCGACCGCTTCGATGTCGGCGCGCGGCACCATCACATCCTCGACGCGCACTTCGCGCAAGCGCAGGATGTTGTTGAGCATGGCGCGTTCGCCGGGCGAGAAGGATTCGGCATCGCTCGCCGTCTCGGCAAGCGCATCGGCGATCTCCTCGCGCAAATTGGTGCCGTTGCGGTGCCGAAACAGGCCGAGCACGCGATCGAAGAGTGAAGGACCGGCATGCGAAGGCTCAGCGGCCACGCTGCCGGTCGGAATACTCGGACTGGAGCCCTCTTCCGACTTTTCGGAAGGCTTGGCAGCACTGCCGGCATCCGGACGGGCGGCAGGTTCTGGTTTGTCGTTCATCGCCATCAGGTCAATTGGTCTTTTCTGTTACGCGTAGGGATCGGGAATGGCAAGCCTCGCAAGCGCTGCGCGCTCGATCGCTTCCATCTCCTCGGCCTCGGCGTCGGTCTCGTGATCATGGCCCAGAAGATGCAGCAGGCCATGGATGACGAGATGGGTGATATGGTTCGCCAGCGGCTTGTCTTCCAGGGCAGCCTCGCGGACCACGGTCTCGGAGGCCAGCACGATGTCGCCCAGCATCGGCGGCAGCTTGCCGCCTTTCGGGAAGGAAAAAGCCGGGAAAGACAAGACGTTGGTCGGCTTGTCCTTGCCGCGCCATCCGGCGTTGAGGGTCTGGATATGAGTGTCGTCGGAAAAAACGATGCTGAGCTCGGAGGCACCGTTCGAGCCGGTCTCGGCAAAGGCGGCCGCGACGGCCCGATCGACCAGGCGCGCCAGCTCGGCTTCCGCGGGCCAGTCGCCGGCCTCGACGAAAATATCGATGTCGACCGGCGTCTCGCCGCTGGATCCCGGA
The DNA here is from genome assembly GCF_033977165.1 of Mesorhizobium captivum. Lineage (NCBI taxonomy): Bacteria > Pseudomonadati > Pseudomonadota > Alphaproteobacteria > Hyphomicrobiales > Phyllobacteriaceae > Mesorhizobium > Mesorhizobium captivum. Next base: position 80,664 of record NZ_JAVIJB010000015.1, on the reverse strand, counting down.
TTTTCAGCCATGGGGCTTTTGATCAGCTCTCGGTGCCGAGACCCCTGGCCAGCTTGCCGTCGCGGTCATAGGCCTTGACGATCTCGGCAACCAGCGGATGCCGCACGACGTCGCCTTCGTTGAAGCGGACCGTGACGATGCCCGGCACGCCGTCGAGGATGCGCAGCGCCTCGACCAGGCCCGACTTGGTGTTGGGCGGCAGGTCGATCTGCGTCGGATCGCCGGTGACGATCATGCGCGAGTTCTCGCCGAGACGGGTCAGAAACATCTTCATCTGCATCGGCGTGGTGTTCTGCGCCTCGTCGAGGATCACCGCCGCATGCGCCAGCGTGCGGCCGCGCATGAAGGCCAAAGGCGCGATCTCGATAACCTCGGCGGCGATCGCCCGCTCGACCTTGTCGGCCGGCATCATGTCATAGAGCGCGTCGTAAAGCGGTCTGAGATACGGATCGACCTTCTCTTTCATGTCGCCCGGCAGGAAGCCCAGCCGCTCGCCGGCCTCGACGGCCGGGCGCGACAGCACGATGCGCTCGACCATGCCGCGCTCCAAGAGCATGGCCGCATGCGCCACCGCCAGATAGGTCTTGCCAGTGCCGGCCGGGCCGATGCCGAAGACCATTTCGGAGCGCTCCAGCGCGCGCATATAGGCGTCCTGGTTGAGCGAGCGGGCATAGATCGTGCGCTTGCGCGTCGCGATCTGGGCGGCCGAGACCTTGCCCTTGCGCTCCATGGTCGGCAGCGTCAGCTGGTCGTCGGCGGCGATCGCCATGCGCACGGCGCCGTCGACATCCGACTGGCCGATATCGGCGCCCTTCTGCAGAATGCCGTAGAGCGTATCCAGCGCGCGGCGCGCCTGTTCGGCGGCCGAAGCCGTGCCTTTGATGGCGAGCTGGTTGCCGCGCGAGCGGATGTCGACGCCGAGCTTCTGCTCGAGCCGGGCCAGGTTTTCGTCGAACTGGCCGTAAAGGGCGCTGGCAAGCTTGTTGTTGTCGAAGGTCAGTACGATGTGCGCCATGTCGGAGGCCCCGGATGCCTGGTTCTGGGGCGGATTCTTCAGTTCAGCAGCGCTCAACCGTCTCTCCTCATCTGCCGAGGCTTGTGGCTATGCATGTCGTTGCCCAAAACCGCGAGCACTTTTGGGCGACATGCATCAGGCCAACTCGGCGAACAGGCTGTTTGGACCTGTCTTCGTGATTCGTACGTCAATAATGTCACCGATTCCACCGGCCTTGTCGTCAACAATAACCGGCTGCAGCCAAGGCGAGCGGCCGACCTTCTGGCCAGGGCGGCGGCCCGGCTTCTCGATCAGCGTGCTGACTGTGCGGCCGACCAGGCTGGCAATGAAACTCTGCTGCCGCTCGTTGATCAGCGCCTGCAGGCGCTGCAGCCGCTCGTCCTTCACGGCCTCGGAAACGTGGCCGTCCATCTCGGCGCCCGGCGTACCGGGGCGCGGCGAATATTTGAACGAGAAGGCAGAGGCGTAGTTCACGTCGCGCACCAGCTCGAGCGTCGCCTCGAAATCCTCTTCCGTCTCGCCGGGGAAGCCGACGATGAAATCGCCCGACATGGCGATGTCGCCGCGGGCAGCGCGGATGCGATCGATGAGCGCCCGATAGTCGCGTGCCGTGTGCCTGCGGTTCATCGCCTTGAGTATCCGATCGGAGCCAGATTGCACTGGCAAATGCAGATAGGGCATCAAGGCCGGCAGGTCACGGTGGGCGGCGATCAATTCGTCATCCATGTCGCGCGGATGGCTGGTCGTATAGCGCAGCCGGGCCAGGCGAGGGATTTCCGCCAGGCGGAAAAGCAGGCGGCCAAGACCCCATTCCTCGCCGTTTTCGCCCTCGCCGTGCCAGGCGTTGACGTTCTGGCCGAGCAGCGTCACCTCGCGCACGCCGGCCTCGGCCAGACGCTCGGCCTCGGCGACGATCTGCGCCACCGGGCGCGAGACTTCGGAGCCGCGCGTATAAGGCACGACGCAGAAGGTGCAGAACTTGTCGCAGCCTTCCTGTACGGTGAGAAACGCGGTGACGCCGCGCTTGGCCAACTCGGTGCGTTTCGGCTGCGGCAGGTGCTCGAACTTGTCCTCGATGGCGTAGTCGGTCTCGACGATCTTTGCGCCGCCGCGCACCCTCGCCAGCACGTCGGGCAGACGGTGATAGGTCTGCGGGCCGATGACCAGATCGACCGCGGGCGCGCGTCGGATGATCTCGGCACCCTCGGCCTGCGCCACGCAGCCGGCGACGCCGATCAGCAACTCGCGGCCGGCCTCGGCGCGCTCGGCCTTCATGTCGCGGATGCGGCCGAGCTCGGAATAGACCTTTTCGGCCGCCTTCTCACGGATATGGCAGGTGTTGAGGAGCACCAGGTCGGCGTCTTCGACGGCGTCGGTCGCGACATAGCCGTCGGCGGCCAGCGCATCGGTCATGCGCTGGGAATCATAGACATTCATCTGGCAGCCATAGGTCTTGACGAAGACCTTTTTCGCCGCCGGGGCGGCGCCAGCCGAGTGCTCGGGCGTAGCGCCGATCTCGTGACTTTCAATCGTGTTCAATTCCATCGGGCGGCTTCTAACGCCTTTCCGTGACAAAAAACAGACGATTCTGGCGGGTTACGGCGCCGCTCGTTCGGTTTTCGCTTTGTGCGCTAGCGGCTGGGACGTGGGTCAGCGAGCGTGGCTTGCATCATCTCGCGCACCTTCGCTTCCATCAATCTTGCCGTTTCCTTGCGGTTCGAACCCTTGGAGAACGGCACCGGATCGCCGAAATGCACTTCGGCATCGAGCGAGCCTTCGGCAAGCAAACCCTTCAAATGCGGCATCAGATCCTGGTCGCCGATCCAGGCGGCGATCGGCCGGTGACGGCGGCCCATCGGCACGCCGTGCAGGCGCGTGTAGGCGATCGCCACCGGCTGGATGAACACCTGGTCTGCGGCCCCTTCCGAGATCGCCATCGAGGCCGCACCGAACAAAGTGCTCTTGAACGGCAGCACCAGATTGCCGTCGCCGGTCGAGCCCTCGGCGAACAGCACCATCGCATCGCCCCTGGCCATGCGCCTGGCGATCTCGCTCGCCTGGTCGCCGGAGGTGCGCTTGCGGTCGCGCTCGATGAAGACGGTGCGCTGGAGCTTGGACAGCATGCCGATCAGCGGCCAGCCTTCCATGTCGGCCCGGGCAATGAACTTCACATCGACAAAAGAGCCGAGCACCATGATGTCGGTCCAGGAGATGTGGTTGGCCGCGATGAGCAAGGGACGTTCCTTGGACAGCTTGCCCTTCACGTGCACGCGCATGCCGAGCGCCTTGAGGATCATGCGGTGCCAGATTTTCAGAACGACCGTCTCCGGCCAGAGTCCGGTCTTCATCGACAGTATCTGAAGCGGCACCAGCACAAGCGAGCCGACGACGACAAGACCAAGCGCCAGGAAAACCCTCAATTTCTTGATCATTCGCTCCGGCCCTGCCCGCCAGTTCAGCTAGCGAAGATCGCGGCGCATGACAAGCGCGCCGGTCGGGCCGTGCTCGGTCGACCGGTAGTAGTTCGGACGCTGGCCGACCTGGCGAAAGCCGAGCCTGCGGTAGAGCGCGATCGCCGGTGCATTGGTCTCGTCGACTTCCAGGAAGAGCGCCTCGGCGCGCTGCGCATGCAATTCGCGCAGCACCGCGTCCATCAATTGCCAGCCGAGCCCCTGGCGGCGATGCGCGCGGGCGACCGCGACTGTCAGGATCTCGCCCTCGCCGGCCGCGAGCCGCGCCAGAACGAAGCCGACCGGAGGCTTTGCTCCCTGTCCGGTCTCGCGCGCGGCGTAGCCGAACACGGTGTCCTGTTCGAGGAGCGCCGCGAACTCACCATCGGTCCAGGGCCGGACGAAGTCCTCGCGGTGCAACACCGAGACGGCGCCGCTGTCGGCAACCGTCAGCGGCTCCAGCGCATAGTCCCTGCGGCGCGGTTGAAGAAAAGGTATGCGCATCAGGACCCTTTTTCTCCTGAGCCCCGCTTTCGGGGACTCTGGCCGTGTTTTTCCACACCATGACCTTTCGGCTGGTCCTGTCTCGGCAAAATGAAACCAGCCTGCGGCTTGGCGTCGGCGCCGCGCAGATAAAGCGGCTTCGGCTTTTCGCCTGGCCCCTTGGCGGCGGCGAGACTGGCGTAGGTCGCGATATCCGCCGTAGCGGCGACCGGCCCGATGTCGAAGGTAGGTCCTGCTGCCGCGGCAATCTGCGGCGCGGCGGTGCCGGCTAGAACCGCGGTCGCCTTGACTGCCATTGCGGCGGCTTCGGAAAGGGTGGCCACCGCAGGACCGTAAGTCAAAACTAACGCTTTGTCGAAAAGAGCCGCATGGAGCTCCTCGCGGCCGGCGTCGAGCGCGGCAAGCACGGGGCGGCCGGGAAAGGCATCTGCAGCCTCCGCCGCCAGCGCTTCCAGCGTCGTCACGCCGATGGCAGGGATTTTCAATGCCAAAGCCAGGCCGCGCGCGGTGGACACGCCGACGCGCAGGCCGGTAAAGGAACCCGGCCCGATCGAGACGGCGACGGCACCCAAGCCTCGGTAATCGATCCCGCTGGCCTTCAGGGCAGTCTCGATGACGGCCATCAGATGCTCGGCATGGCCTTTGCCCAGATCGAGCGCTTGCCGGCCAAGCTCGATGCCCGCGCCCGCGTCATAGACGCAGGCGGCACAGAGATTGGCGGCACAGTCGATGGCGAGCAATTTCATGCAGGCAGCTTCATACGGGCAGCTTCATGTGGCCGGTTAACGCACTGGATCGAACGCCTTCCCTGTGCCCGGCATGGCCCGCCGCTGCAAGGGCCAGGCCGCATAAATGTTAAGCGGCTTTGCTTCCGGCCGTCAGGCCGTGGCCGCGATGCGCAGCATGTGGTTGTCCCAAACATAGTCGGGCTCGGAGCGCGAAGCACCGGCACCGCCGACGATCTCGCCGGCGCCGGTCGTCGCCATGAAGTCGGCGCTGTCCGGGGCAAGACCGCAAACCTCGACAAGCGACCTGGTTGCGACCACGCGCCCGCTGGCGGCATCAATCACAGCCAGCGAATTGCCTTCCGGCGAGGTGACGGCGACCGTGCCGGCGGCAGGATTGGCGGCGACCGAGCCGATGTAGTTGCGAAAGCCGGAGAGCACGTCCCGCGGCATCTCCAAAAGCTCTAGCTCCTTGCCGCGCGCGGCGCGACCGACCAGCGCTGGGCAGTCGGTCGCCGGCCCGCGATACTGGCAGCCGAACCAGACGGTGCCGGCCTGGTCGCGGTCCATGTGGCGGATCGAGAGCTGGTGCAGCGCCGGAGGCAGCTCGTGCTTTTCGATCAGGTCGCCGGTGACGCGGTCGACCAGCGTATAGGACGGCTTCATCGTCGCGATGTTGAGCTCGGCGCGACCGAAATCCGGATGCGTCTCGATGCCGCCATTGGCAATGGCGAGCGTCCTGCCGTCGCCGAGCAGCAGCAGTTCGTGCGGGCCCATGCCATAGGTCGGGAACTCGCCGATGCGATTGAATTTCGCCTTCGCGTCATAGACGCCGACGACGCCGGCGGCGTTATCAAAATCGTTCTCGGTGGCGTAGAGCAGCGCGCCGTCGGGCGAGAACACGCCATGGCCGAAGAAATGCCGGCCGGCGATGCTGGCGATGGTCAATGGCTTCTCGCGGCCGGCATGGTCGAAGACGACCGCGAAGGTGCCGGGCTGGCGGGCGAAGACGACCGAGCGCTTCGACACCGGATCGAAGGCGACGTCGTGGCCACGGTCGGGCAGATCGACAGTGTGCAGGATCCTGCCCGCCTCGGAGAGCACGGCGGCGCCGAAGCCGCCGTCGCGCTTGACGAAGGCCGTGGCAAAGACGGCGTCCACTGCCAACGTATCCGCCCAGGCGCGCGGCGCCATAGCAGCGGCGAAGCTGGCGCTGGCGGCGCGCAGGAAATCGCGGCGGTCGATGAGCGAGGTCCTCAAAGCATCAATCCCCATCCAGCGATGAAAAGCCGGCCGTCAGTCCGAACTCGGCGGTCATCCTCGTGCCGATCAGGGTCGAGAGGCTGGAGGTGATCAGCGCGAAATGCTCGAGCTTGCCGCGCAGCGCCGGATCGGCGAGCGCCTTGTCGATCGGACCGGTGACGGACTTCGCGGTCGCCACGCCGTTGGTGAGCTGGATGTGGATGGATTCCGCCATCCATCGAGCATCGGCGGGCAGCGCATCGCCGAGCTTCGAGGCCTGGAACAACTGGTCGATGCCGGACAGGTTCCCGGCCAGAGATTTCGTCGTGTTTTGCGAGCGCCAGTAGATCGCCTGCTTCGGTTTGTCTGCGTCAGGTTTTGCGCCAAGGAAGCCCTTGAGCCGCACGTCGCGGATCATTTCCAGCTCGTTGATGAAAACGCTGACCAGCTCCGTCACGGCTTCGGTGCCGTCGCGGTAGAGCGGGTTCTTCGGTCCCGGATTGGCCCAGAGCGAGGCAAAACCGTACGGCTTGCTCCAGGCGTCGCGGACCTCGCCGGCGATCGCCTCGATGTTGCCGGCGACCGCCGCGCCATAGGCGCAGCGGTAGGGTTCATCCTTTTTGGCAAGCACCTCCGCGCCATCGCCGAACAGCACATATTCGAGCGCGCCCAGCCCCTGCATGGCGACGCTCTTTCCCGCCAACTGCGCCGGAACCGTCGCGGAAGGGTCTTTCGCGGCGAGCGTGGCCTGCACCTGCCTCAGACCGATGCTCTTGCGGTCCGGCCAATAGAGCATGCGCTCCAGCCGGTTGTTTTCCTTGATCGGCCCGAAGGCGATGATCTCGGCCACCGACCAGGCCTCGACTGTTGCGGAAAAATCCGCGCGCGCCGCGTCCAGATTTTGCTGTGACGGGCTATCGCAAAGCTGACGCATCGCCTTGGTCAGGCTCGCGGCACGATCGTCGAGGCTGGCATAGGCCGGGCGCACGAAGCCGTCGATCGCGCGTCCAATGACATCGGAGGCTTTGACCGCGGCCGAGGCTGGCCATGCAGCAGCCAGAAACAGGGGAAAGGCAAGCGCGGCTGCCAGGCGTTTCGACATCATAGCGACTCCAAAAATTTGATCAGCGCATCGCGATCGGCCGCGGCGGCGCCGGCAAAGCGGTCGCGCGCCTTCCGGCCCTCGCCGCCGTGCCGGAGGATCGCCTCGGCAAGCGTGCGCGCGCGCCCGTCATGCAGATAGAAGCTGTTGCCGTTGACCGTCGCGGTCAGGCCGATACCCCAGAGCGGCGGCGTGCGCCATTCGCTGCCGCTCGCTTCGCCCACACGCTGCCCGTCGGCAAGGTCCTCGCCCATGTCGTGCAGCAGGAAGTCGGAATAGGGCCAGATCAGCTGGAAGGCCTGCGCCTTGTTGCCGCGCATGGTGACGAATTTCGGCGTGTGACAGGAAATGCAGCCCATCTCGTAGAACTGCTTCTTGCCGGCAAGAACTTGCCGTGTGCCGATATCGCGCCGCGCCGGCACCGCAAGGTTCTGCGAATAGAAGGTGACGAGGTCCATGACCGGCGGCGGCGCTTCCGCCGTGCCCAGGCGCTGCTGCACGCCATCCGGCATGGCAAAGCAGGCCTTTTCGGCCTGTGTGCAGTCGCCCCAATGCTTCGGCTCCTCCGGCGTCGAGATGCCGATGTCGCCGGCAAAGGCATCGGCGGCCTGCTGGCGGATCGATGCGGCCTGCGCCTTCCAGCCAAAGCGGCCGAGCGTCGGTTCGCCGCTCAGCGCATCGCGAACGATGTTCGCTCTGCCGGAGATACCGTCGCCGTCGCGATCGTCCGGATCGGCATGGGCGAGGATGTCGGAGGGCGCGATCTGCTCGATCAGGCCGAGGCCGATCATCGGCGGCGTCAGGCGCGGCGAGAGCGTGGTGCGTGGGTCGAGCGGGCCGTAGGCCAGGCCCTCGGCCGTATAGGTCGGCTTGCGCAGCGAAACGACGGAGCCGTCGCCGAGCGTCACTTTCTCTTCGGAGTATTCGACACGCATGCGGCCTTCGCCCTTGAGGCCTGGAACCGCAAGATCCTGCAATTGCGAGCCGTAGATCGGATCGGGGAAGTTCAGCGCCTTGTGGTCGGCAAGCGCTGCCCTCTCTTCGGCATTGCTTGCGTCGCGCGCCAGCCGCAGGAACATCGACGAGGAGCCGATGCCGCCTTCCGGTGGCCGTCCGCGCCCATCCTTCAGGTGGCAGTTCTGGCAGGCACGTTCGTTGAACAGCGGGCCGAGCCCGTCAGAGGCCTGCGTCGACGACGGCGACGACACCCAGTTCTTGCGGAAAAGCGCGTTGCCGAGCTTGAAGGTGCCTTCTTCCTCGAAGGTGATGTTGGCGGAAGACTGCGAAAAGGCGTCGCGATTGACGTCCTTCTCCGACGTGCCGGCGCCGCCCTGCATCAATTCGAACTGCTCGGGTTTTGTAAAGTCCGTGGTCGGCCGGGTGACGGCAAGGACCCGTGCCTGATCCTTCGGCGTCAGGTCGGTGCGGCTGGACGCAAGGCCGGCAGGCACCGGCTCGCCGGCCGTGGCGATAGCGGAAAGCGTTATTGCCAGCAGAAGCAAAACCCCGCGATAAATCCTATATCGCGGGCTCTTCTGGTGCGGCAGGCCATCAATGTCGGCCCGCCGCGCGCGGCGCAAAAGGTTTACGGGGCGCCGCATTCCCGCATGTCCTTACTCCGCCTCGTTGGCCGAGTCGGCGTTGAGCTGGCCGTATTTTTCCTCGCCGATCGAGGCAAGCAGGTCGAGCTGCGTCTCCAGGAAGTCGATATGGCCTTCCTCGTCGGACAAAAGGTCCTCGAACAGTTTCATCGACACGTAGTCTCCTGCCTCCTGGCAGATCTCGCGCGAGCGCTTGTAGGAGGTGCGCGCGTCATACTCGCCGGCGAGATCGGATTCGAGCACTTCCTTGACGTTCTGGCCGATGCGCAGCGGCGCGACGGACTGCAGGTTCGGGTGTCCTTCGAGGAAGATGATGCGGGCCACCAGCCGGTCGGCGTGGTGCATCTCCTCGATCGATTCCGCCCGCTCCTTCTTTGCCAGCTTCGTGTAGCCCCAGTCCTCGAGCAGACGATAGTGGACCCAGTACTGATTGACGGCCCCAAGCTCCAGAAACAGGGCTTCGTTAAGCCGCTCGATGATCTGCGGTTCGCCTTTCATGGAATCTGCTCCCGTATTGGACCCGCAAGCCTCTTACGCGATCCAGGTGTGACACGATGTCCGCGCCGCTCCCCTCTGAACGGGCGTGGTAGTTCTCGGTGACCCGAATGATCGTTTCCACCACATTTGGAAAGCAGCCGCAACAGCGACCGCGCTTGCGCATGGCATGATAGACCTTGGCCGGTACAATAAGCTGCCAGGGATCTTCATCCAGCAGACCGATGATCGTCTGCTCGATCTCCTTTTCAGTGATGATGTTGCAATGGCAGATCAGCATTTACTTGCTCTGGCTGACGGCGCCATTCGGCGCCGTGTGGCTGGTACTGGACCGTCGCTTACTTGAACACCTTGTCCGGCGCATCGAGGCTGTCGGAACCCTCGAAGGCGATGGCGTTGAGCTTGAGCGAACCGACGGCGCGTTCGATCGACTTGGTCTGGTCGATCAGCGCGTCGATCGCGGCCTGCACCGTGGCGTTGCCTTCGGTATTGCCCTCGGCGATCTGCTGGTCATAGGCCTCGCCGGCGAGCGCGCGCGCCTTGATCGCCTCCATCTTGGCGACCGTGACGTCGAGCTTGTCCGACAGCTCTTTGCCGATCGCCGGATCGGCCGCCTTCACCATGTCGGAGACCGACGGGCCGGAAACCACTGTGCCGTCGAGGCGCGTGTAGCTGGCGTGATAGGCGGCGCGGATGCCGACCGCGTCGTAGAGATGCGAGTTGTAGGTGTTGTCGGAAAAGCAGTCGTGCTCCTCCTCCGGGTCGTGCAGCAGGAGACCGAGCTTCATGCGCTCGCCGGCAAGTTCACCGTAAGACAGCGAGCCCATGCCGGTGAAGATTGTCGAAATGCCGGCGTTCGTCTCGCCATCGACGAGATTCTTTCGAGCAGCGCCATCTTCCTTCCAGTCGTTGACCATCTCCTGCAGGTCGGAGACCAGCAGATCGCTCGCCGACTTCAGATATTCCGCGCGGCGGTCGCAATTGCCGCCGGTGCAGTTCTTGAGATCGTAGTCGGTATAAGGACGCTCGCCGGCGCCGGGTCCCGTGCCATGCAGGTCCTGGCCCCAGAGCAGGAATTCGACAGCGTGATAGCCGGTCGCCACATTGGCCTCGACGCCGCCGGCTTCCTGCAGCGTGCCGGAGAGGAATTCGGGCGTCAGCTTCGAGGCGTCGACCTTCTTGCCGTTGACCTCGATCTCCTTGTTGGCGATGACATTGGCCGTATAGAGCGCGTTCTCGTCCGACTCGGTGCCGTAGCTCTTGGCGACATAGTCGATCAGGCCCTCGTCCAGCGGCCAGGAATTCACCCGGCCTTCCCAGTCGTCGACGATCTTGTTGCCGAAGCGATAGACCTCGGTCTGCTGGTAGGGGATGCGCGCCGCCTTCCAGGCTTCACGAGCGGCGTTGAGCGTCTCGGCCGAGGGCGCGGCGATGAGTGCATCGACAGCCTTATCGAGCGCCTGCGCGGTGGTCAGCGAATCTTCATACTTTGCCAGCGCGATGTCGGCATAGGTCTTGATGACGGCCTTCGCGTCGGATTCGGCTTTCGCCGGCAGCACGAACACGGCGGCCGTCAACGCCACGGTGGCGCCGATCGCGGCCAGCCTGCTGCCCCAACGTGGCGTGACAATCCGTGGCGAAATTATCGCTTTCATCAATCCCATCTCCTCAGAAATTCAATGACATAGATGTGCCGCCGCCGGCGCGCGGCGCCAGCGCGAGCACGAATGACCGGAAAGGCAAGGTTGCCGCGCGACGGCGCGGCCAATCAGCAAAAGACACCGAAATGCCTCCAATCGAAAGGGTTCAAGGCCCAGACATCAAAGGAATGCGCCGGGAGCGCAGCCCTCCATAAAGCGGCGGAGCGGCTGGAAGTCAACTGGTTCGCCAGAGAAAATTCAATTGAAACAACAGTTTAGAATTATTCTAAACTGCAATTATCAACTTTATGCCGGTGGTTCCGTCGAACATCCGGATTGACAGGCGGCCATTCTGGGTGCGACCCGGATCAAGGCTCTTGCGGCGGCGGCAGACAATCGCCACCTGGCGGAAGATCCTAGATTTCAAAGGCAAAAAGGACTGCGATGAAGAACGGGGTGGTCATTGTCGGTGCGGGTCATGCCGGCGTGCAGGCGGCCGCAAGCCTTCGCGAGGAAGGCTATGACGGACCGGTCATCCTGATCGGTGACGAGAACGAGCTGCCCTATCACAAGCCGCCGCTGTCCAAGACCTTCATCAAGGATGCCGAGGCCAAGCCGCAGCCTTTGCGCGGCGAAGCCTTCTATTCCGGCAACAGCGTCGATTACCGGCCGGGCGTGCGCATCGACAGGATCGAGATCGGCGCGCGCAGGCTCGACGTCTCCGGCGGCGGCACGCTCGCCTTCGACCGGCTGGTGCTCGCGACCGGATCGCGGCCGCGCCTGCTCAAACTCGATGGCGCGGAACTCGCCGGCGTCGTATCGCTGCGCTCGCTGGCCGACGCGCGGCTGATCCGCGAGCTCAGCGCGCAGAGCGAGGACGTCGTCATCCTCGGCGGCGGCTTCATCGGTCTCGAGATCGCGGCGACGCTACGGGCCGCCGGCCGCAAGGTCACCGTCGTCGAGGCCGTCGACCGGCTGCTCGGCCGTGCCGTTGCGCCGGTTATCGCGGCCCATGCGCGCCAGCGCCTGGAAGCGACGGGCGTGCGCATCATGACAGGAACCACGGTTTCCCGCCTCGAAGGCGACGCCGGCCGCGTCTCGGCCGCGATTACGTCGGGCGGCGAACGCCTGCCGGCGCAATTGGTGATCATCGGCATCGGCGTGGTGCCTAATGTCGAGCTGGCGGAAGCCGCCGGCTTAGCCACCGGCAACGGCATCCGCGTCGACCAGCATATGCAGAGCTCGATCCCGGAAATCCTCGCGGTCGGCGATGCGGCTTCCTACCGGCACTGGTTCACCGGCGGCGACGTGCGGCTGGAATCGGTGCAGAACGCCACCGACCAGGCGCGGCTCGCCGCGCGCACGATCCTCGGCCATGCGGAGCCCTTCTCGGCGGTGCCGTGGTTCTGGTCGGATATCGGCGACATGAAGCTGCAGATGGTGGGCCTCACCCAAGGCGGCGACAGCCATGTCGTGCTGGGCGAGCCGGCCGAGAACAGGTTCTCCATCTACCACTATGCCGGCAATCGGCTGCTCGGCATCGAATCCGTCAACCGTCCGGCCGACCACATGCTCGGGCGCAAAATGCTCGGCGCCGGCTTCTCACCAGCGCCGCAGACCGTGGCAGCCGGGCCGGATGCGCTGAAGGCGGCGCTTGCCGCTTTCAGCGAGCCGGTAAGAGCCGCGGGCTGACGCGCTTGCCCTCCCCTTGTGGGGAGGGTCGCTGCGAAGCAACGGGCGGGGGACGGCGCCGACCCCCACCCGGACCTTCGGTCCGACCTCCCCACAAGGAGGAGGTAGGGGGTTGGCTCAAGCCGCCCGCACTTCGCGGATCGAGCTCTCCAGAATGTCCAACGCCTCGGTCATGACGCCGTCCTGGATGGTGATCGGCGACAGGAAACGGATGACGTTGCCGTAGACGCCGCAGGTGAGCAGGATGAGGCCCTTGTCGAGCGCCTTCAGCCTCACCGCATTGGCGAATTCGGCCGAGGGCAGGCCCTTCTTCACATCGTTGAACTCGACGGCGTTCATGAAGCCCGGACCGCGGATGTCGACGATCTCCGGCACGTCGTCGCGGATCGATTCCAACCTCTGCTTCAGCCTGGCACCCAGGGCATTGGCGCGGTCGCAGAGCTTTTCCTCCTCGATGACGTCGAGCACCGCATGGGCCGCGGCGACGCCGATCGGGCTGCCGCCATAGGTGCCGCCAAGGCCGCCGGGGCCGGGCGCGTCCATGATCTCGGCGCGGCCGGTGACAGCCGATAGCGGGAAGCCGCCGGCGAGGCTCTTGGCCATGGTGGTGAGATCGGGGGCCACGTCGTGATGCTCCATGGCGAACATCTTGCCGGTGCGGGCAAAGCCGGTCTGCACCTCGTCGGCGACAAGCAGGATGCCGTGCTGGTCGCAGATCTTGCGCAGCGCCGTCATGAAATCGCGCGGCGCCTCGTAGAAGCCGCCCTCGCCTTGCACCGGCTCGACGATAATGGCGGCTACCCTGGCCGGATCGACATCGGCCTTGAACAGCTTGTCGAGCGCGCCGAGCGAATCCGCGACAGACACGCCGTGCAGCGCGACCGGGAACGGCGCATGGAAGACATCGGCCGGCATGGCGCCGAAGCCGACCTTGTACGGCACGACCTTGCCGGTCAGCGCCATGCCCATGAAGGTGCGGCCGTGGAAGCCGCCGGAAAACGCAATGATCGCCTGGCGGCCGGTGGCGTTGCGGGCGATCTTGATGGCGTTCTCGACCGCCTCGGCGCCGGTGGTGACGAAGACCGTCTTCTTGTCGAACTTGCCGGGCAGCATGCCGTTCAGCCGCTCGGCCAGCCGCACATAGCTCTCATAGGGCACGACCTGGTGGCAGGTGTGGGTGAAGCGGTCGAGCTGCGCCTTGACCGCTTCGATCACCTTCGGATGGCGATGGCCGGTGTTGACCACGGCGATGCCCGACGAGAAGTCGATATAGCGGCGGCCCTCGACATCCCAGATTTCCGAATTCTCGGCGCGATCGGCATAGATCTGCGTGGTCATGCCGACGCCGCGCGAGATCGACTGGTTCTTGCGTTCGGAAATGGCTGAATTCTTCATCTCATCCCTCATCGGGCAGGCGCCCGTTCTGTTTTTGATGCCGTCAAAGCCTCTTCTGACCTTATTTCAGGTTTTCCTCAAGTCGGCACATTGGCCCGGTCGATTGGGCCTGCCCTAAAAGCAATTCCAGGAAAAGTGTGAAGCGGTTTTCCGTGCGGAATTGCGTCCAACAAAAACATCGAGCGGCTCGCCGTTTCCATGAAACGGTGAACCGCTTCGGGCCGAAATCGATCTCAACCAGGCCGGCGATGAACGTGCGGAAATGGTTTCCTTTTCCAGCCGATCGATTATCCTCTTTTATCCGCGACGTGCCGCCGTCAGGAGCGGCTTCCCGCGGGCTGAGGGGAATTATGAGCAGGAACGCGACATCGTCCGCCTTGCCGTCTTCGCCGCCCAGCCTCCTGTCTCGTTCAAATGTCTTTTTGCTGCTGGCCTGCGCCGCCACCCTCTCCGTCGCCGGCTGCCAGAAACAGCAGGCGACGGAAAAGAAACTGCCGGTGATGGTCACCACGCAGACGGTGGCGCTTGCCGACTACGCGCCAAGGACCTCGCTGACAGGCGTGATCGCGGCCCGCACGCTGAACAATCTGTCGTTCCGTGTCGGCGGCCGTGTCGCCGAACGGCTGGTCGATGTCGGCCAGCATGTCGACCAGGGCGCCGTGCTTGCCCGCATCGATCCGCAGGAACAGGAATCGGACCTGCGCTCAGCGCAGGCTGACCTCGACGCGACGCAGGCGCAGCTCACCCAGGCAACGGCCACCTACCAACGGCAAAAGACGCTGCTTTCGCAAGGCTTTACGACGAGACGAGATTTCGACACCGCCAACCAGACGCTGAAGGTGGCGCAAGGCAGCGTCGAGGCCGCGCAAAGCGCCTTGGCCAACGCCAAGGAAAACCTTTCCTACACGGAGCTCAAAGCGGGGGCCGCCGGCGTGATCACCGCACGCCAGGTCGAGGCGGGACAGGTGGTGCAGGCGGCGCAGACCGTCTTCACCGTCGCCGAGGACGGCGACCGCGACGCTGTCTTCAATGTCCATGAGACGCTGGTCGCCCGGACGCCGCCTTCCCCGGCGGTGACGATCACCCTGCTTTCCGACCCGCAGGTCCGGGCGGTTGGCAAGGTGCGCGAAATCTCGCCGGCGGTCGATACGGCGTCGGGATCGATCCGGGTCAAGATCGGCATACCCGACACGCCGGCCGGTATGCCGCTGGGCGCGGCCGTCATCGGCACGGTCGGCGCCAAGCCGGTGAAAGCCATCCTTTTGCCCTGGCAGGCGCTGACCTCGACCGCCGGCAAACCCGCCGTCTGGATCGTCGATCCGTCGAGCAAGGCGGTGACGACGACGCCGATCGAGGTGCTCGCCTTCGATTCCGGTGTAGTCGTCGTCGAGAAGGGGCTGCAAGAAGGCCAGAACGTCGTCACCGCGGGCGGGCAGTTGCTCAGTCCCGGCCAGACGATCGAGATCGCAGGAGTGAGCCAATGAACCGGCTGCCGCTTACTGCCGCGCTCCTGCTCATTGCATCGCTTGCCGCCTGCTCGCGCTCGGAGGAGAAGCCGCCCGAGATCATTCGGCCGGTGCTGTCGATGGTCGTCGAACCGAAGACCGTCGAGACCTTCGGCTTCGCCGGCTCGGTCGAACCGCAATATAGCGCCGACCTTGCTTTCCGCCTGCTTGGCCGCGTCGTCTCGCGCGACGTCAAGGTCGGCGACATCGTGACCAAGGGGACGACGATCGCGGCGCTCGATCCGACGGCGCTGGAGCTCGCCGTCCAGGCATCGAAGGCGGATTTGTCGAATGCGCAGGCGCAATTCGCCAATGCCGCAGCCAGCGAGGAACGCCAACGCCAGTTGCTCGCTTCCGCCAACACCTCGCAGGCCGTGTTCGACGCCGCGCAGCAGGCCCGGCAAGCGGCGGCGGCCGGGGTCGAGCGGGCGAATGCCGCTTTGGCCAAGTCACAGGAGCAGCTCGGCTATGCCCGGCTATTTTCCGATTTCGACGGCGTCGTCACCGAGGTCGGCGCCGAGGTCGGCCAGACTGTTTCGCCCGGACAAACCGTCGTCACCGTGGCGCGCACCGATCCGCGCGAGGCGGTGGTCGACATCCCGGACCAACTGACCGGCGAGCTCACCGTCGGCACGCCGTTCCAGATCATCCTGCAGTCGCTCCCCACCATCACGACCGAGGCAAAGCTGCGCGAGATCGCGCCGCAGGCCGAAGGCTCGACCCGCACCCGCCGCGTGCGGCTGACGCTGACCGATCCGCCGTCGGCATTCCGGCTGGGCTCGACGATCACCGCGACCCGCATGACCAAGGTCGCGCCGACAATCACCCTGCCGATATCGGCGCTGCTCGAAAAGGACGGCGCCGAGAAGGTCTGGATCGTCGATCCGCAGTCCTCGAGCGTAAGCGCGCGCGAGATCAGGATTGCCGCGAAGAATGGCGGCACCTTCACCGTGGCGTCGGGGCTCGAGGCCGGGATGCGCGTCGTCACCGCCGGCGTGCACAGCCTGAGTGAGGGCCAGAAGGTCAAAGTGCCGGAGGGAGGGGTCTGATGAAAGGCTTCAATCTCTCCGACTGGGCGCTCAGCCACCGCTCGCTGGTCTGGTATTTCATGCTGGTCTTCGTGGTGGCCGGCATCTTCTCCTACCTCAACCTCGGACGCGAGGAAGACCCCGCCTTCACCATCAAGACGATGCTGATCCAGGCCAACTGGCCGGGCGCCTCGGTCAACGAGACGGTGCGCCAGGTGACCGACCGCATCGAGAAGAAGCTCGAGGAGCTCGACAGCCTCGACTACACCAAATCCGTCACCACCGCAGGCAAGACCGTCATCTTCGTCAACCTGAAGCAGAACACCAAGGCGCGCGACGTCGTGCCGACATGGCTGCAGGTGCGCAACATGGTCAACGACATCGCGTCGCAGTTCCCGCAGGGTGTGCAGGGGCCGTTCTTCAACGACCGCTTCGGCGACGTCTACGGCAACATCTATGCCTTCACCGCCGACGGGCTGACGCCGCGCCAGCTGCGCGACTATGTCGAGGACGTCCGCACCAAGATCCTGACGGTGCCGAACGCCGGCAAGGTCGATCTCGTCGGCGCCCAGAACGAAGCGATCTATCTGGAATTCTCGTCCCGCCAGATCGCGGCGCTCGGCCTCAACCAGCAGCAGATCGTCGCCAGCCTGCAGGCGCAGAACGCGATCACGCCGTCGGGCGTCATCCAGTCAGGCCCGGAGCGGATCAGCGTGCGTGTCGGCGGCCAGTTCACCTCCGAGGAGAGCCTGCGCGCCATCAACCTGCGCGTCAACGACCGCTTCTTCCGGCTGAGCGATGTGGCGACGATCAGGCGCGGCTATGTCGATCCGCCAACGGCGCTGTTCCGCTTCAACGGCCAGGACGCGATCGGACTCGCCATCGGCATGAAGCCCAACGCCAATCTGCTGCAGTTCGGCGAAGCGCTGCACGAGGAGATGAACAAGGTGCTGGCCGACCTGCCGGTGGGCGTCGGCGTGCATCTGGTCGCCGACCAGCCTGTGATCGTCGAGGAAGCGGTGTCGGGATTCACACGGGCATTGTTCGAGGCGGTGGCGATCGTGCTCGCGGTTTCCTTCATCAGCCTTGGCCTGCGCGCCGGCTTCGTCGTGGCGTTGTCGATCCCGCTGGTGCTGGCCATCACCTTCACCGTCATGGCCTATCTCGGCATCTCGCTGCAGCGCATTTCGCTGGGCGCCTTGATCATCGCGCTCGGCCTTTTGGTCGACGACGCCATGATCGCGGTGGAGATGATGGTGGCGCGGCTGGAGGTCGGCGACAACCTGCGCAAGGCGGCGACCTATGTCTACACGTCCACCGCCTTCCCGATGCTGACCGGCACGCTGGTGACGGTCGCAGGCTTCATCCCGATCGGCCTCAACTCGAGCGCTGCCGGCGAATACACCTTCACGCTGTTCGTCGTCATCGCGGTGTCGCTGTTGGTGTCATGGATCGTCGCCGTGCTCTTCGCGCCGCTGCTCGGCGTCACCATCCTGCCGGCGACGATGAAGGCCAAGCACCACGACCAGCCGGGGCGATTCACCTCCATGTTCCGGCGCGTACTTGTCCTGTCGGTGCGCCGTCATTGGCTGACCATTATCGCGACGGTGCTTCTGTTCGCCGCCTCGATCGCCGGCTTCGGCCTCGTCCAGCAGCAGTTCTTCCCGCCCTCCGACCGGCCTGAACTGATCGTCGACTGGAACCTGCCGCAGAACGCTTCGATCGCCGAGACGCGCGACCAGATGGAGCGCTTCGAGCAGCGGGCGCTGGTCGGCAATCCCGACATCGACCACTTCTCGTCCTATATCGGCCAGGGCGCGGTGCGCTTCCTGCTTGCCTATGACGTGCAGCCGGCCAATCCCTATTTCGGCCAGACCGTGATCGTCACCAAGAGCATCGATGCGCGCAACCGGGTCAAGCCGGCGCTGGAGAAGCTGCTGCGCGAGGAGTTCGTCGGCACCGACGCCTTCGTCAAGCCGCTCGAGCTCGGGCCGCCGGTGGGGCGTCCGGTGCAATACCGCGTCGGCGGACCCGACATCCAGACCGTGCGCGAGCTGGCGCAGCAATTCGCCGGCATCATCTCGGTCAATCCGAAGCTCGGCGCGCCGACCTTCGACTGGAACGAGCCGCAACGCGTGCTCAGGGTCGACGTGCTGCAGGACAAGGCGCGCCAGCTCGGCATCACCTCTTCCGACATCGCCAGCGCGCTGAACAGCACGGTCGGCGGCGCGACGATCACCCAGGTGCGCGACGCCACCTATCTGATCAACGTGGTGGCGCGTTCGCGCGAGGCGGACCGCAGCTCGATCTCGACGCTGCAGAACATGCAATTGCCGACCGGCACCGGCGAGTCGATCCCGTTGGCGGCAATCGCCAACTTCCGCTACGACCTCGAGCAGCCGACGGTGTGGCGGCGCAACCGCACGCCGACGATCACCGTGCGCGCCGGCCTGGTCGGCGACGTGCTGCCGGCGACGGTCGTCAACGAGCTGAAGCCGTCGGTCGACGCCTTCATCGCCAAGCTGCCGCCGGGCTATTCGGTGCAGACGGCCGGCTCGGTAGAGGAAAGCGCCAACAGCCAGGGCCCGATCGCGGCAGTGGTGCCGCTGATGCTGTTCATCATGGCGACCATCCTGATGGTGCAGCTGCAGAGCTTCCAGCGCCTGTTCCTGGTGGTGGCGGTGGCGCCGCTCGGCCTGATCGGCGTGGTCGCGGCGCTGGTACCGAGCGGCGCGCCGCTCGGCTTCGTCGCCATCCTCGGAGTGCTGGCGCTGATCGGCATCCTGATCCGCAACTCGGTCATCCTGATCGTGCAGATCGAGGACCTCGTCGCCGAGGGCAAGGACCGCTGGGCGGCCGTGATCGAGGCGACCGAGCATCGCATGCGGCCGATCGCGCTGACGGCCGCGGCGGCGAGCCTGGCGCTGATCCCGATCGCGCGCGAAGTGTTCTGGGGGCCTATGGCCTACGCCATGATGGGTGGCATCATCGCCGGCACCGCGATCACGCTGCTGTTCCTGCCGGCGCTTTACGTGACGTGGTTCAGGATCAAGGAGCCGAAGCGGGAGCGGGAAGAAGCCTTAGCGGAAAGCGGTGCGGCATAAAATGAGTTGCGCCGCGTTCCGTCACACCCTCACAAACCCCTCGCTCGCCCTGAGCAAGTTGCGCGTATAGTCTTCGCTCACCCGATGCCCGATGAGCTGGCTCGCGGTCAGCGTCTCGACCGCCTCGCCGTTCTGCATCACCATCAGCCGCTCGCACATATGGGTGATGATGGCGAGGTCGTGGCTGACCATCAGGAAGGTGAGCTTGCGCCGCCGGCGCACCTCTTCGAGCAAGTTAAGCACCTCCGCCTGCACCGAGGCGTCGAGCGCCGAAGTCGGCTCGTCGAGCAAAAGGATCGAGGGTTCGAGGATCAGCGCGCGGGCAATCGCCACGCGCTGGCGCTGGCCGCCGGAGAGCTGGTGCGCGTAGCGGAAGCGAAAGCCGTTGCCGAGGCCGACCTCATAGAGCGCGCGCTCGATGCGCTTCTCGCCGTCGGCAATGCCGTGGATTGCGAGCGGCTCCTGCAGCAGCCGGTCGACGGTCTGGCGCGGATGCAGCGAGCCGTACGGATCCTGGAAGACCATCTGCACTTCGCGATAGAAGGCCTTGTCGCGGCTCTTGCCAAGCGTCTTGCCGTTGACGGTGATGGTGCCCGAGGAGACCGGCGCCAGGCCGGTGATGGCCTTGAGCAGCGTCGATTTGCCGGAACCGCTCTCGCCGACCAGTCCGTAGGATTCGCCTTCACGCACTTCGAGGTTCACGCCCTTAAGCGCGCGAAAACGGTCGAAGACAACCTCCAGCCCTTCGACGGAAAGCGCTGCCGTCATGCCGCCCACTCCGGCTTGCGGTCGAGCACCGGCAGCGGATGGCGCTCGAAACCGATCCGGGGCATGCAATTGAGCAGGCCGCGCGTATAGGGATGCCGGGCGTCGCGCAGTTCGGAGGCCTTGAGCTGCTCGACCACCTTGCCGGCATACATGACGACGACGCGGTCGCAGAATGAGGAGACCAGGCGCAGATCGTGCGAGATGAAGATCAGGCCCATGCCGCGCTCGGCGACGAGCCGGTCGAGGATGTTGAGCACGTCGAGCTGCACGGTGACATCCAGCGCCGAGGTCGGCTCGTCGGCGATCATCAGCTCCGGCCCGGCGATCAGCATCATGGCGATCATGGCGCGCTGGCCCATGCCGCCCGAGACTTCATGCGGGTGAAGGTCGAACACCCGGCCCGGGTCGCGGATCTGCACCGCCCGCAGCATCTCCAGCGCCCGCTCGCGCGCCTCGGCCTTGGAGACTTTTTCGTGCGTACGCAGCGTTTCGACGATCTGGCGGCCGATGGTCATCACCGGATCGAGCGAGTATTTCGGATCCTGCAGGATCATGGCGATGCGGTTTCCCCGCAGCGCCCGGCGCCGGCCCTGCGATATGGAGAGCAGATCGATGCCGTCGAAGCCGAGCTTCTTCGCCGAAACTATAGCCTGCGGCGGGGTCAGGCCCATGATGGCGCGGCCGGTCTGCGACTTGCCGGAGCCGCTCTCGCCGACAATGCCGAGCCGCTCGCGGCCGAGCGAGAAGGAGACGCCGCGCACGGCTTGCACGACGCCGGTACGCGTCGGGAAGGTGACGCGCAGATCTTCGACGTCGAGCAGCGTGCCTTTTTGCTGCCTATCTGGATTGCCGCTCATTGGTCGCCGCTCATTGGTCACCACTCCGGGGATCGAGCGCGTCGCGCAAACCGTCGCCGAGCAGGTTGAAGCCGAGACTGACGATGAGGATCGCGGCGCCTGGTGCCGCGGCCACCCACCACTGGTCGAGGATGAAGCGGCGGCCGGACGCGATCATCGCGCCCCATTCGGGCAGCGGCGGCTGGGCACCGAGGCCGAGGAAGCCAAGGCCGGCGGCGGTGAGGATGATACCGGCCATGTCGAGCGTCACCCGGATGATCAGCGAGGATATGCAGAGCGGCATGATGTGGCGCAGCACGATGCGGAAGGGCGAGGCGCCCATCAGTTGCACGGCCTTGATGTAGTCGGAGTTGCGCACCGTCAGCGTCTCGGCCCGGGCGATGCGCGCGTATGGCGGCCAGGAGGTGATGGCGATCGCCAGCACCGCGTTCTCGATGCCGGGGCCAAGCGCCGCCACGAAGGCCAGCGCCAGCACCAGCTTCGGAAACGCGAGAAAAATGTCGGTGATGCGCATCAAGATCGCATCGGTCCAGCCGCCGGCATAGCCGGCGACGGTGCCGACGAGCAAACCAATCGGAGCCGCAATGATGGCGACGAGGATGACGACGTAGAGCGTCCAGCGCGAGCCGTAGACGATGCGCGAATAGATGTCTCGGCCAAGGTCGTCGGTGCCGAACCAGTGCGCGGCGCCGGGCGGAACCAAGCGGGCATTCTTCAGGTCACCCACGGTCGGCGAATAGGGGGCCAGCACATCGGCAAAGGCGGCAACCGCCACCAGCGCGAGTATGATCAGCAGGCCGACAAGGGCCAGCCGGTTGGCTGAAAAACGCCGCCACGCGACATAGGCGCGGCCGAGCCTTGCCTGCATGCGCGAAGCCGGCCGCTCCGACAGCAACCATTCGCGACGGGAGAGGGGGCCGGCGTCGGAGGCGGTCATGACGATGCCTCTTGAAGCTGTCGACCCTCACTCCAGTCTGCTTCGCTGACCACCTCTCCCCCGTTCGACGGGGGAGAGGAAAGGCGCCAAGCGTGCGGCCAGCTTTTCCTCTCCCCCGGGCAGGGGGAGAGGTGGCCCGAAGGGCCGGAGTGGGGGTGATTGGCCGCAGCCAAGCCCGAAGGTGCGATACCTCTGCTCATCCGGCCTTCGTCCTCGGATCGAGCAGTTGGTAAAGCAAATCGGACAGAAGGTTGATACCGATGAACACCGAGCCGATGATGATGGTGCCGCCGAGCACAGCGTTCATGTCGGCATTCTGCAGCGAGTTGGTGATGTATAGCCCGATGCCCGGCCAGGAAAAGACGGTCTCGGTCAGCACCGAGCCTTCCAGCAGGCTCGCATAGGACAGCGCGATCACCGTTACCATCGGCACCGCGGCGTTGCGCAGCGCGTGGCCCCAGATGATGCGCGTTTCCGACAGGCCCTTGGCGCGCGCGGCGACGATGTATTCCTGCGCCATCTCGTTCAGCATGAAGGAGCGCGTCATGCGGCTGATATAGGCGAGCGCGAAGTAGCCGAGCAGCGAAGCCGGCAGGATGATGTGGCGGTAGGCGTCGTAGAAGACGTCCCACTGGCCCTGTATCGCCGCATCGAGGAGATAAAAGCCGGTGATCGGCGTGAAAGTGTATTCGTAGACGACGTCGAGCCGCGCCGGAAAAGCGACCCATTGCAGCTTGGCGTAGAACAGGACGAGCCCGAGAAGCCCGAGCCAGAAGATCGGCACGGAATAGCCGATCAGGCCGATGATGCGCACGATCTGGTCGATCAGGCTGCCGCGCCGCACCGCGGCCAGCACCCCGAGCGGCACGCCGATGACGGCGCCGATAATCGTGCCCAGCGTTGCAAGCTCGATCGTCGCCGGGAAGACGCGGCGGATGTCGGACATCACCGGATTGGTGGTCAGCACGGAGGTGCCGAAATCGCCGCTCAGCGCACTTTTCACGTAGATGTAGAACTGCTGGATCAGCGGCAGGTCGAGCCCCATCTCGCGGCGCGTGCGCTCGACGACGGCGGTCGGCGCCCGGTCGCCTAGCACGGCCAGCACCGGATCGATCGGGATGACGCGGCCGATGAAGAAGGTCACCGCGAGAAGACCGAGATAGGTCGTCACCGCGATGACCAGGAAGCGGCCGATCGATGATAAAATGGCCACGGCACGGGCGCGGCCGCGCCCGGCCGCCGCCTGGTTGTCAGCTACGCTCACGCGGCGCGTTCCGCTGGTACTATTCCTTCGAGACCGACCAGACGAAATTGGTGTCGAAGCTCGGGCCGAGCGCGAAGCCCTTGAGGTTTTTGCGCAAGCCCGCCACTTCGAGCTGCTGGTGGATGATGACGAAGGGGCTGGTGTCGAGGATCTTCTGCTGCAAGTCCTTGTACATATCGGCGCGCTTGGCCGAATCCTTCTCCAAGAGCGCCGCCTCGGTCTGCTTGGTCAGGTCCGGAATGTCCCAGGCATTGCGCCAGGCGAGCGTCTTGATCTTGGCGGCGTCGGAATTGTCCGGGTTCGAGGCGAAGGTCTGGGCGTTGGAGTTGGGATCGAAATAGTCCTGGCCCCAATTGCCGATATAGATGTCGTGGTTGCGGGCGCGGTACTTGGTCAGCGTCTGCTTGCCGTCGCCCGGAATGATCTCCAGCTTGATGCCGGCCTGGCCCAGGGTTTGCTGGATCGATTCCGCCATGCCGGTCGTCGGCTGGCCGGTGCGCACGTCCATCGTGACGCTGAAGCCATCCGCCAGGCCGGCCTTGGCCAGGAGTTCCTTGGCCTTGGCGACGTCGAACTTGAAGGGATTCTCGTCGACCGCGCCGAGGTCGCCCTTGGGCAGGAACGACTGGTGGATCTCGCCGATGCCCTTGAGGATCGTCGAACTCATCGCGTCGTAGTCGATCAGATATTTGAACGCCTGGCGAACCTCCGGCTTGGCGAGATTCGCGTTCTTCTGATTGAGACTGATGTAATAGACCGTGCCCTTCGGCGCGCTTGTGGTGGTGAGGTCGGCGTTCTTGGCGATGGCATCGAGGTCGTTCGGCTCGAGGTTGCGTGCGACATCGATGTCGCCGGCTTCGAGCGCCAGGCGCTGCGCCGAGCTTTCCTTCATGTTGCGGTAGATGACGCGGGCGAGCTTCGCCTTCTCGCCATTGTAGTTGTCGTTGCGTTCCAGGACGACGGCTTCGTTGGCGCGCCATTCGCGGAGCTTGTATTGGCCCGAGCCGGCATAGCCGGTCTTCAGCCAGGCGTTGCCGAAGTCGTTGTCCCATTTGTAGTCGGCGCTGGGCGTGACGGCCGCGACATGTTCCTTGACCAGCTTGGCATCGACGACCGAGGCGACAGTGGCCGACAGGCAGTTGAGCACGAAGCTCGGCGCATAGGCCTTGTCGACGGTGAACTGAAAGGTGGTGTCGTCGACGGCCTTCGCCTTCTCAGTGACGTTGTCGCCGCTGATGCCGAACTGGTTGATGATGAAGGCCGGGCTCTTGTCGAGCTTGATGGCGCGCTCGAAGGAATAGGCGACGTCGGCCGCGGTGATCGGATTGCCGGAAGCGAACTTCATGCCGGGCTTGAGCTTGAAGGTGTAGGTCATGCCGTCGTCGGAAACGGTCCAGCTCTCGGCGAGGTCGCCCTTGACCTTGGAGGTGTCGCTGAGGTCGAGCCGAACCAGCAGGTCATAGGTGTTGCCCGTGACCTCAGCGGTCGACAGCTCGAACGCCTCGCCCGGATCCATCGAGATGATGTCGTCGATGGCGAAGCCTTCGACCAGCGTGTCGGCAGGCGTGACCGCGAAGGCGGGCGCCGCGAGCAGCGCAGACATTGCCACACCCGCAAGCAAGCTACGGAGAGCAAACTTTTCCAGCATCATGGTGATCGTTCCCTGTTTTGTTGACCTGAGTTCCCGGCTCAGGGCTGCATTATTCTTTGCGAAGCCGACGGCGGCTTGGACCACTTACCGTCGTGGTTTTTGTCCAGTTGGTCAACACCCTATTCGGCGGCGTTCGAACCCGCAACGCGCATTTTGCGAGATCGCTTATTGGGCCAGAATGGGCCGCCACTAGTCGACCCGTGCGCCGGCTAATCGAAGCCTCCAATCAGGAAGAATCTGCTAAACCTTGACCCTTGAAGGTCGCCGTCATTTCAGCTGCGCAACCAGGCTCGCGTCGGGAAAGCAGGTCGCGGCCTTGCCGTTCTTCGACTGCCAGGTGCCGATCGAGCGACGCGTCTTGAAACCGGGCAGGCCATCGGCGCTGCCGACATCGTAGCCCTTCGCCTCCAGCGCCCGCTGGAGCGACGCGATATCGGACCGGTGGAGATCGCCGACCGGGCCCCAGTTGCCGGCAAAGGTGGTGTCGCCCTTGGCGATGCGGTCGGCGGCGTGGCCGATGAACAGCGCATAGAGGTCGCTGGTGTTATACTCCTTCAGCACATAGAAGTTCGGCGTGACAAGGAAGGCCGGGCCGCTGCGCCCGGCCGGCATCAGAAGGAAGCCCTCGGCTTTCAGCTCGCTGGCCTGGAACGCTTTGCCGTCCGCGCGCCTGACGCCCATCGCCACCCAGTCGGAAATCTTCTTGCCCTGATCAGGTCCTTCGAGCGAGCAGGAGACGTTGGTCGGCGCGATCACCTCGGTCCCCCAGCCGCGCCCCCTCGCCCAGCCATAATGGACGAGGTAGTTGGCGATCGAGGCGAGCACGTCGGGCGTCGAATTCCAGATGTCGGGCCGGCCGTCGCCGTCGAAATCGACGGCGTGCTTCAGGAACGACGTCGGCATGAATTGCGGCTGGCCGAGCGCGCCGGCCCAGGACGACTTCATCGCGTTGACCGGGGCGAGCCCGCGCTCGACGATCTCGAGCGCCGCCAGCACCTCGGCGCGGAAGAAATCCTTCTTGGTCGACATGAACGCCTTGGTGCCCAGCACCTCGAAGGCGTCGTAAGGCATCCTGGCCGCGCCGAAGCCGGTCTCGCGACCCCAGATCGCCAGCACGACCTCGCCAGGCACGCCGTAGCGCTTCTCGATCAGCCCGAGCACTCTTGCGTTGGTGCTCTCGCGCGACCGTCCGCCGGCGGTGACGGGGCGAATGATTTTCTCGGCGAAATAGTTGGCGGGCGGACCGAACTCGGCCTGGTGCTGCTTTTCAGGCGTCGTCGGCTTCTTGCCGGGCAAGACGAGGTCCGGCAATTTCAGGTTCGGCTTCACGCCGATGAAGGCGGCGTCGAAGGTTTTCTTGGAGATACCCTTGGCCTGCGCCTCGGGCCAGAGGTCGTTTTGCAGCCACGCCTGGAACTGGTCGTCGATGGGGGCTGCGCGGGAGGGGTGCGTGAGGAGAAGGACGACAAAGCTCGCGAACAAAAACGCGAAGGTAAATATGCGAAGGTTGCGTTCTGTCGCGCCCCCCTCTGTCCTGCCGGACATCTCCCCCACAAGGGGGGAGATTGGCAGCTTCGGCGCCCCGCCTCTTCCTGCGACGTTGGAGATTGACGAAAGCCGGCGTGGCATCTGATCTCCCCCCTTGTGGGGGAGATGTCCGGCAGGACAGAGGGGGGCGCGAAGGAATGCTGTCATTTCCAAGTGCCCCCTCCCCAACTCCCTCAAAACGCCGTCCTCGATCGCAGCGCGGCGGCCAGCGTGCCTTCGTCGAGATAGTCGAGCTCGCCGCCGACCGGCACGCCATGCGCGAGTCTGGTCACCTTGACGTCGAGGCCCGAGAGCTGGTCGGTCAGGTAGTGCGCGGTGGTCTGGCCCTCGACGGTGGCGTTGACGGCGAGGATCACTTCCTTCACCTCGCCGCCGGCGACGCGGTCGACCAGCGAGCGGATGTTGAGCTGGTCCGGGCCGATGCCGTCGAGCGGCGACAGCGTGCCGCCGAGCACATGATAACGCACGTTCATGGCGGCGGCGCGCTCCAGCGCCCAGAGGTCGGAGACGTCCTCGACGACGATCAGCGTGCCGGCGTCGCGGCGCGGGTCGGTGCAGATCATGCAAGGGTCGGAGGTGTCGACATTGCCGCAGGTCGAGCAGATGCGCACCTTGTCGACCGCCTCGCCCATGGCGGCGGCTAAAGGTTCGAGCAACTGCTCCTTCTTTTTGATGAGATGGAGGGCGGCGCGCCTGGCCGAACGCGGCCCGAGCCCCGGCACCTTGGCCAGGAGCTGGATCAGGCGTTCGATCTCTGGACCGGCGATTCGTTTCGACATCACTCTGATCTAGGATTTTTCAGAGCGGTTTGGAACAGTCCGCAATGGCACGTGATCCGCCATGCTGCCATGACGGATCATCGAGCAAGTGAGCTGAGCAGGTTAGAGCGGCCGGTTCTGGCTGACGATCAGCGCGCCGATGGCGTCGGTGTTCTCAGGCGTCGACTCGAACCCCATCGCCGCTTCCCGCGGCGCGCTTGGAACGGAGGTGACGTACCGGCCCTTCAGCGTGCCACCGAAGCGGGACGCATCCGGTTCCTCCATCGGTTCCTGCATCGCCACCACCGTCGGCTTCGCCGTGACGCGGCCGGACTTCTGCGCAGTCGCGACTGATGCCGTGTAGGTCTGCTCGTCGGGAGTACTCGCAGGCTTGGCCGTACGCGACGGCGCCGCGGCAGCGGTCATAGCGGCCTGCTTGGCCGGATCCGGATGGACAATCGTCTTCACCGGCTCGGCGGAAGCGACGAGCACCGGAGCGGCAGGGTCGGTCTTCTGCGACTTGCCGGAGGCCAGGGCGACCATGGGTTCATCGGGCAGCGGCTGCCAGTTGCGGCCGCGCTTCTCGTAGAAGGCGTTGCCGCCGGCGACCATCGTGTAGTGCATGTTGTTGTAAGGGAACCGCAGCCCGGCGGTGTGGAAATACATCGTGTTCTTGAGCTTGGCCTTGCGCTCGCCCTTGAGCACCGCCTCGGCGGCCTCCTCGACATCCGGCAGCGCCCTCGAATTCATCGGCCGTGTCATCACGCCGGGCGCGAACTGACCCCTCTCGCCGACGACCTCGCAGATGGTGCTGCCGTGCTGGCCCGAGCGCAGCCGGTTCATCACGACCGTACCGACGGCGATCATGCCGTCGCGGCTCGACCGGTTGGACTCGAAGAACATCGCCCTTTGCAGGCATTCCTTGTCCTTCATCGTGTATCTGTAGGAGCGCGAGCTGAGGAAGCTCGGCGTGACGGCGTCGGCAAGGCTCGCCACCGACATGCCATGTGAAGCGGTCTGGCTGCAGCCGGCCAGGAACAAGGGGGAAGCGGCGATGCCGATAAGCAGCAGCGGCGTCTTCCATCGCGTCGCGATCAACAAAAAAGCCTCATTTCCAGATGCCAGCCCGCCCCGAGATGTGGCAAGAATGAGACTCTTTCAGGCAAAAAGATGGCTAGACGGTTAGCAACCTCTGGACTTGGGTAAAACTTTATGAATGTCGCGAAATGAGCCCGTGAGCATTGCCGGCAAAATAGTTAATATAGCGGCCCGGGCTTGATTTTCGTTCATAATCAATTAACTGACGGCAGCCGCCTCAGAACGGCAATTTCATTCCGGGTGGTATAGGTAGACCTGCCGTCAGCGCCTTGGTCTTTTCCTGCATAACCTGCTCGACCTTATTTTTGGCGTCATTGTGAGCGGCCAAAAGCAGGTCCTCGAGGATCTCGACCTCGTCGTCCTTGAGCAGCGACGGATCGATCTTCAGCGCCTTCATTTCGAACTTACCGGTCAGCGTCACGCTGACCAGTCCGCCACCCGCCTGTCCGGTGGCTTCCAGCGTGGCGATCTCGTCCTGCATGGCCTGGAACTTGGCCTGCATTTCCTTCGCCTTGCCCATCAGGCCGAGAAGATCTTTCATTGCAAACGTCCTCTTGGTTTCTTTTGTTGGAGCATGATCTTGTCCGAACCGTAGGTCAGCGAAGCAAAAACCGGTTCCCACTTTTCTCTGACGCGGTTCTTCGGTTCGGGATCATGCTCTAGATTTCGTCGTCGTCGGCGGCCGGCTCGACCGGCAGGTCGGCCCCGGTCTCTTCCACGTCCGGCACATCCGGAATGCGCACGTCGATGATCTTGGCGCCGGGAAAGCGGGCGAGAATGGCGGCGACCGTCGGGTCGCTCCTGGCATCGGAGAAGGCGTTCTCGCGCTTCGTCGTCTCCATTTCGGCCAGCGTCTGGCCGCCTTCCTCCTTCGACAGCGAGACCAGCCAGTTGCGACCGGTCCAGGCGCGCAGCTTCGCGGTCAGGTCGTTGAGCAGCATCTTCGGCGCATCGTCGGTCAAGGTGACGTCGATGCGGCCGGGCTCGATGCGCACGGGCCGCACATAGCGCTTCAGTTGCACCTTGAAGGCGATGTCGCGATTGGCGTCGGCAAGTGCAGCGATATCGGCCAGCGACTTCACCGGAACGGCGGGCGTTTCGACCACTGGCGCCGGGGCCGGAACGAAGGCGGCTGGCACGGGCTCAGCTTCGACCAGGCGCATCGTCTGCGCGCCGCCGGTGGAGGTCGGCATCCGGGCCTGCGCCACAGCACTTGCGCCGCCGCCATTGCCGGTGGGCGCTCCGTTGACGCGCGGCGCGCCATTCGGCACCGTTGCCGCGCCTTCCAGCGATTTCAGCGCCTCGTCCAGCGTCGGCAGGTCGGCGGCGTGTGCCAGCCGGATCAGCACCATCTCGCCGGCGCTGACCGGGCGGTTGGAGGACTGCACCTCGGGAATGCCCTTGAGCAGCATCTGCCAGGTTCGCGACAGCACGCGCACCGACAGCGCGCTCGCGAACTCGGCGCCGCGCCGGCGTTCGTCCTCCGAGAGCGAAGCGTCGTCTGCCGCGGCCGGCACGAAACGCAGCCGGGTAACGAGGTGATTGAATTCGGCGAGATCGGTGAGCACGGCGGCCGGATCGGCGCCCGTGTCGTATTGCGAGCGGAACTCGGCCAAGGCCGCCGCGACATCGCCCTTCATGACATGCTCGAACAGGTCGATGATGCGGGCGCGGTCGGCAAGCCCTAGCATGGCGCGCACCGCCTCGGCGCTGACCGTGCCGCTGCCATGGGCGATCGCCTGGTCGAGGATGGAGAGCGAATCGCGCGCCGAGCCTTCGGCCGCGCGAGCGATCATCGCCAGGGCCTCGTCGTCGACGGAAATGCCCTCCTTGGCGGCAATCGAGGAAAGATGCGCGACCAGCGCGCCGGCGTCGATGCGCCTCAGATCGAAGCGCTGGCAGCGTGACAGGACCGTGATCGGCACCTTGCGGATCTCGGTGGTGGCGAAGATGAATTTGACGTGCGGCGGCGGCTCTTCCAGCGTCTTCAGCAGGCCGTTGAAGGCCTGGGTGGAGAGCATGTGCACTTCGTCGATGATGTAGACCTTGTAACGGGCCGCGACCGGCGCGTAGCGGACACGGTCGATGATGTCCCTGATGTCGTCGATACCGGTGTGGGAGGCGGCATCCATCTCGATGACATCGACATGGCGGCCTTCCATGATCGCCTGGCAATGCTCGCCTGGGATCGACAGGTCGACCGAGGGTTGATCGACTGTCGCGGTCTTGTAGTTGAGCGCCCGTGCCAGAATGCGCGCGGTCGTCGTCTTGCCGACACCGCGCACGCCGGTCAGCATCCAGGCCTGGGCGATGCGGCCGGTGGCGAAGGCATTGGTCAGGGTGCGGACCATCGGCTCCTGGCCGATCAGCTCGGAGAAATTCGAGGGGCGATATTTGCGCGCCAGCACGCGATAGGCGCCGGCCTTTTCCGTCTCCGGATTTTTTGGCCCCAAATTTCCGGCTTCGCTCATTCGCCGTCAAAAGCTCCAAGGACCGCAGGCGGTCGATTCCTGCGCATAGTCTCGCCCGCACGGCTCGGCGCCGTCAACGTCGCGGGAGAAAGGCGAAGAGGCGGGAGGCTGGAACAATGACCCGTTCCGGGCTCGTTAGGGCTGCTTCCTTCCGGACCTGACCCGGTTGGCGAGTGGATCGTCCACCACCAACCTCCCGCGCTCCATATCGGCAATTCGGCGGCGAAATGCAAGGGTGGAGGTGAATGACCGGCCAAGCCATGCGGGCGGGGAACCCTTCAAATCCACAATAGCGGTCAATGATTCGCTTGCAGCCACCTTGCCGCCGCTCTAGCGTTCCCCGGTTTGGAAAAGACTACAAAAGCGAGGGAAACGCCCATGCTGCCTGGCCTCAAGGCCGGATTCACGCTGGACGCCCGGTTGGAGGCGGACAGTGAGCAGCTCATGTGGCTCGGCCTGTGCGAGCTCAGGCTGATGAACGATCGCCGCTGGCCATGGCTGGTGCTGGTGCCGCAGCGGCCGGGCGTCGAGGAAATCCACGAGCTGACGCCGCTCGACCAGACGATGCTGACCTTCGAGACCAATATGGTGGCGCAGGCGCTGAAAAGGGTGACCGGCTGCACTAAGATCAACACCGGCGCTTTGGGCAACATCGTGCGCCAGTTGCATGTCCATGTCATCGCCCGCAGCGAAGGCGATCCCGGCTGGCCGGGGCCCGTCTGGGGGCACGGCATGCGCGAGCCCTATCAGCGCCCCGAGATCCGACGGTTTGCCGAAACGATCAAGGCAGCGCTATAAGCCGACCAGTGTCCATCCTGCACTTTCCCGAGACCCCGAGTCCCTATGAGCTTTCGCCTGTTTGACGCGCCATTGCGCGAACCGAGCCAGTTCGTCGGTTTCGCCGGAAACCGGATCGATCGGCAATCGGAAAACCGCGCCGACGACGCCGTCGAGAAGGCGCTCGCCGAGCAATCGGCAAGGCTGATGCTTATGCATGGCGGCCGGCTCTATCTGAAGCTCGCCGACGGCATGTTCGACCCTTGGTTCGAGGCGGCGGAAAGCCAGGCCTTCGAGGCTTCGCTCGACCACGGCGTGCTGCTCGGCATTTCGGACTGCGGTCCGGTGCTTGCCGTACCTGGCGGCATCGAGCCGGAAAATCTGCCGGAAGCGGTGAAGGCGATCGACTACCGCTCGGTCTACATGCAGGGCTTGATCGACGAGGCGGCCGCCGGGGCGCTGGCGCAGGGCGCCGCGCTGCTCGCCTGGCACGCCAGCCACGCCTTCTGCTCGAAATGCGGCAACCGCTCGGAAATGCGCGCCGGCGGCTACAGACGGCATTGCCCGGCCTGCGGCGCCGACCATTTCCCACGCACCGATCCGGTGGCGATCATGCTGACGGCGACGCGCGAGAAATGCCTGCTCGGGCGCGGCCGGCATTTCGCGCCGGGCATGTATTCGGCGCTTGCCGGCTTCATCGAGCCGGGCGAGACGATCGAGGCGGCGGTGCGCCGCGAGACGCTGGAAGAGGCAGGCATAAAGCTCGGCCGCGTCGTCTACCATGCCAGCCAGCCTTGGCCGTTTCCTTACTCGCTGATGATCGGCTGCTTCGGCGAGCCGCTCAACGAGGACATCCAGGCCGACCTCAACGAGCTGGAGGACTGCCGCTGGTTTTTCCGCGACGAGGTGCGCTCGATGCTGGACAGAACGCATGCCGGCGGCTTGATCACGCCGCCGAAGGGGGCGATCGCGCATCACCTCATCCGCGCCTGGATCGACAGCGAATAGGAGCAGGGAAATGATCCGCCATACCGTCGTGTTCACGCTGAAGCATCCGCCGCATTCGCTGGAGGCGA
Organism: Mesorhizobium captivum; assembly: GCF_033977165.1. Lineage (NCBI taxonomy): Bacteria > Pseudomonadati > Pseudomonadota > Alphaproteobacteria > Hyphomicrobiales > Phyllobacteriaceae > Mesorhizobium > Mesorhizobium captivum. The sequence continues at coordinate 47,961 of NZ_JAVIJB010000015.1, read as the reverse complement.
AGCGGTTTCTGCACGATGCCAAGAAGATCCTGACAGCGATCAAGGGCGTGACGCATTTCGAGCAGCTGCGCCAGGTCAGCCCCAAGAACGACTACCAGTTCGGGTTCTCGATGGAGTTCGCCGACCAGGCCGCCTACACAAGATACAACGAGCACCCCGACCACGTCGCGTTCGTGCGCGACCGCTGGGTGCCGGAGGTCGAGGCGTTCATGGAGATCGACTACGTGCCGCTGGGTTTTGGCTGAACAAGAGCGGTTCCAGCACCAACGTTAATGGTTTCGGCCAGAGCGCGCTGCCCCGCCCCTTCCCTTTCTGCGGCGTTGACGATTGGCGAAAGCGCCGATGGCAGCGCCCCTCTCCCCGTCACTATACGGGGAGAGGATGCCGGCAGGCAGGTGAGGGGCGGCGCAGACGCTGGATAGGCCAAGTCGGGGCTTCAGACGTCGACCCGAACCCAGACGCATTAACAGTCGAAGTCAGCGCTGCCCCTCATCACCCTGCCGGGCACTTCTCCCCGTATAGAGACGGGGAGAAGGAGCTGGCCGCAGCGTCGGCTACCTTCCTGCAACGGCGAGAAAAAGCTAATCTGCCACCTTCCACTGCTCGCGCGAGGCGCTTGCGGGATAGACGCCGAGGATGCGCATCTCGCGCGAGAAGAAGCGCAATTCGTCGAGCGCCAGCTTGACCAGCGGATCGTCGGGGTGGCCCTCGATGTCGGCATAAAACAGCGTCGCGGTGAAGGCGCCGAGCTGGTAGCTCTCGAGCTTGGTCATGTTGATGCCGTTGGTGGCGAAGCCGCCCATGGCCTTGTAGAGCGCGGCCGGCACGTTGCGTACGCGGAAGATGAAAGTGGTCATCATCTTGGCGTCGGGCGACGGACGCTCGGCCCATTGCTTGTTCTTGGTCAGCACGACGAAGCGGGTGACGTTCGAATCGGTGTCCTCGACATTCTTCTCGATGATGTCGAGGCCGTAGAGCTCGGCGGCGAGCGCAGGGGCGAGCGAGGCCATGGTGCGATCCCTGACCTCGGAAACCATCTTGGCCGACCCCGCCGTGTCACCGGCGACAATCGGCTTCCAACCGTTCTTGCGGATGTATTTGCGGCACTGGCCAAGCGCGTGGATATGGCTGTGCACGCTTTTGATCTCTTCGCGCTTGACGCCCGGCAGCACCATCAGCTGGAAGTGGATCGGCAAAAAATACTCGCCGACGATGTGCAGCCGCGATTCCGGCAGCAGATGATGGATGTCGGCGACACGGCCTGCGATCGTGTTCTCGATCGGGATCATGGCGAGCTCGGCCTTGCCGGTCTCCACCGCGTTGAAGGCGTCCTCGAAGGTCGGACAGGGCAACGGCTCCATCGACGGGAACATGTTGCGGCAGGCGGTATCGGAATTGGCGCCGGGCTCGCCCTGGAAGGAAATTCTGTTGGTCTTTTCAGGCATGCGCCAATGTCTCTCTGGATGTCTCAGTTAGAAAGGATTTGCCTGGCACGCTCGAGGTCGTCCGGCGTGTCGACGCCGAGCGGCAACAACCGGACGATCTCGGCATCGATGCGCATGCCGGCTTCCAGCGCCCGAAGCTGCTCCAGCCGCTCGCGGCGCTCCAGCGGCGACGGCTTCAACGTAACGAAGCGTTCGAGCGCGGCGCGACGATAGGCGTAGAGGCCGATGTGGTGATAGAGCGGCCCCTCCCCCCACGGCGCGGTGGCGCGGGTGAAATAGAGCGCCTTCAGCCTTGTCGCTGAGAGCGGCGAGCCGACGATCTTGACGACGTTCGGATTGGTCTTTTCCTCGTCGCGCACGATCTTGACGCCGAGCGTGGCGATGTCGACCGCCGGGTCGGCGAAGGGCCGCAGCGATGCGCCGATGGTTTCAGGATCGATGGTCGGCAGGTCACCCTGCACGTTGACGATCGTCTCGACCTTGTTTTTGGGATCAAGAACCGTCAGCGCCTCGAAGATGCGGTCGGAGCCCGATTCGTGGTCCGCGCGGGTCATCACCGCCTCGAAACCATGCTCGCGAACCGCTTGCGCCACGGCCTCCGTATCGGTCGCCACCACCACGCGTCCGAGCCCGGCCTCGGCGCCGCGGCGGGCGACATGGACGATCATCGGCGCGCCGGCGATGTCGGCCAGCGGCTTGCCCGGCAGGCGTGTCGAGGCCATGCGGGCGGGGATCAGGATCAATGTCGACATTGGACTGCGGGACGCCCGAAAAAAGCGGATGGGAAAGTGGCAAAAGGTCTCACTGGAAGCGCCCTTATAGGTGTTGCAACGCCGAAGCAAAAGACCTAGTTTCCGCCCGATTTGACTGGCCCCGAGGGGCCGTTCGCGATACCGACGGACGGAGTGGACGGATCGGTCCGCCGGAAAAGGGAGCAAGGGGCGTATGGATTCCACCGAAGTCAACAAGCTGCTTGCCGGATTCCTCGGAACCGTCTTCGTGGTCTTTTCCGTAGGTATCGTCTCCGACGCGCTGTTCGCTTCGCCTGCGCCCGAGAAGCCTGGCTTCGCCATCGAGGCTCAAGAGCCGGCGGAAGGTGGCGGCGCGGCCGCTCCGGCCGCAGAGGCCAAGCCGATCGCCGATCTGCTCGCCAAGGCCAACGCCGAGGCGGGCGCGGCCATCTTCAAGAAGTGCCAGGCCTGCCACTCCGGCGAGAAGGGCGGCCCGAACAAGGTCGGTCCGGATCTGTGGGACATCGTCGACCGCCCCGTCGCCGAGCACGAGGGCTTCGCCTATTCGGCCGGCATGAAGGATTTTTCCAAGGGCGGCGCCGAGAAGTGGACCTACGACAACCTCAACCACTTCATCACCTCGCCGAAGAAGTTCGTGAAGGGCACGGCGATGGGTTTCGCCGGCCTGCCGAAGGATGAAGACCGCGCCAATGTGATCGCCTATCTGCGCACGCTGTCGGACAATCCGAAGCCGCTGCCGCAACCGGGCGCTTCAGCCGAGGCCAAGCCCGCCGAGGGCGCCAAGCCCGCGGAAGGCGCCGCACCCGCCAAGCCGGCTGAAGGCGCCGCTCCGGCCAAGCCGGCGGCACCTGCTCAATAAACGATTTGTCATAGAGGCAACCTCAGAAAAGCCGGGTTCGTCCCGGCTTTTCTGTTAGGAAAACCGCATATGCGGCGACAAAGACGCTCCTTGCGGTTTTCACCGGCGTCAAATGATCTAGATTGCCGGTCAGTACTGTTCGCGACGAGGAGAACGCATGACGGTTGGCCGCTCCCGGACACCTTTCGCATCAATGACATTTTTCGCATCGGTGCTGGCGCTTGCCTTCGCCGCGAGCCTTGGGGCCAGCTTGGCCGACGAATGGCACACCACCTCCTCGCTGATCGGCCCCTCGAAATACGGTGAGAATTTCCAGCGCTACGACTACGTCAATCCGGATGCACCCAAGGGAGGCACGTTCAACTCCGTCACTGTCGGCACCTTCGACAGCTTCAATCCCTATATCGTGCAGGGATCGCCGGCCGCCGGCTTCGCGCAGTTCGGCGGCGGGCTGGTCTACGACACGCTTATGGACCAGGCGACCGATGAAGGCAGCGTCAGCCATCCGCTGGTCGCCGAGGCCTACAAATATCCGTCGGACTATTCGTCGGCGACCTACCGCCTCGACCCACGCGCCAAGTGGCATGACGGCCAGCCGATCACCGTCGACGACGTGGTCTGGTCGTTCCAGGTGTTGAAGGCCAACAGTCCAATGTACAGCCGCTATTTCGAGAATGTGACCGAGGCGGTCGCCATCTCCGATCGCGAGATCGAGTTTCATTTCAACCAGAAGGGCAATCGGGAATTGCCCAAGATCCTCGGCGATCTCGTCGTGCTGCCGAAACACTGGTGGGAAGGCACCGACGCCAGTGGCAAGAAGCGCGACATCACCCGGCCGACGCTCGAGCCGCCGCTGGGCTCGGCCGCCTACAAGATCGCCAGCTTCAAGCCGGGCTCGGAGATCGTCTGGCAGCGCGTGCCCGACTATTGGGGCGCCAAGCTGCCGGTGAAGATCGGCCGTGAGAACTTCGACACCCAGCGCTTCACCTATATCCTGGACGACAATGCCGCCTGGCAAGCTTTCACCAAAGGTGGACTTCAAGACATCAAACCGGAAAACAGTTCGCGGCGCTGGGCGACGGCTTACAACTTTCCAGCGGTGAGTGCCGGAGACGTGGTCAAGAAGGAATTCAAGACGACGTCTCCCGAGCCGATGCAGGCTTTCGTGCTCAACCAACGGCGGCCGCTGTTCCAGGATCGGCTCGTGCGCGCCGCGCTGACCTATCCGTTCGACTTCGAGACGATGAACCGCACGCTGTTCTACAACTCGAACACGCGCACCCACAGCTATTTCGAGGGTACGGAACTGGCGTCGAGCGGGCTGCCGCAGGGCAAGGAACTCGAAATCCTGGAGAAGTATCGCGACAAGCTGCCGTCGGAGCTGTTTACCCAGGAATTCAAGCTACCGGTCTACGATGCACCGCAAGCCGAGCGCAAATATCTGAAACAGGCGGTCGACCTGTTCGCCAAGGCAGGCTGGGTGATCAAGGGCGGCAAGATGGTAAATGCCAAAACCGGCGCGCCGTTCAAGTTCGAAATACTCGGCTCGAACGACACCGACCAGGTCATCGCCAGTCCCTGGATCGCCAATCTGCGCAAGATCGGCGTCGATGCGACGCTGCGGATCATCGACCAGACGCAGTACATCAACCGCGTCAACAATTTCGACTACGACGTCATTACCAGCATACTCCAGCAATCGGAATCGCCCGGCAACGAGCAACGCGACTTCTGGAGCTCGAAGGCCGCGGACACGCCGGGATCGCGCAATTATTCCGGCATCAAGAACCCGGTCGTCGACGCGCTCGTCGACCGCATCATCTTCGCCACTGACCGCGACGATCTCGTAGCCGCCACCCATGCGCTCGATCGGGTGCTGTTGTGGAATTACTATGTCGTGCCGCAATACTACCGCGCGGTGGTTTGGCTCGCCTACTGGAACAAGTTCGGCATGCCGGAAAAGCAGCCCAGCTACCGCGGCGCCGACATCGATTCCTGGTGGGCCGACCCCGAGAAGGAAAAGGCGCTGGCCGGCAAGTACAAAGGCCTCAATTGATGCGGCGGCTGCTTCCTCGTCGCGACTTCCTGGCGCTCGGCGCCGCAACGGCAGCCACGGCGCTGCTGCCAGGCCGGGCTTTTGCCGAGACCCCGACCGGCGTCAAGTTGCATGGCCTGTCGGCCTTCGGCGACCTGAAATACAAGCCCGACTTCACGCATTTCGACTATGTCAATCCGGACGCGCCCAAGGGCGGCCAGATGAATTTCGCGCCGCCGAACGCAACTCTGAATCAAAGCTTTCTAACCTTCAACACCCTGAATTCCCTGGTGTTGAAGGGAGATTCACCGCCGCGCACCGAACTCTGTTTCGATTCGCTGATGACTAGCGCGCTCGATGAGCCGGATGCCGTCTACGGCCTGCTTGCCGAGTCCGTTACCTTGTCGCAAGACCGCAACGGCTTCCGCTTCACCCTGCGGCCGCAGGCGCGGTTCCACGATGGCACACCTCTGACCGCCGACGACGTCGCCTTCGCATTGAAGCTGTACAAGGATCAGGGCCACCCGAACCTGTCCAAGGCGTTGCGGTTCATGACGGAGGCAGTTGCCGTCGATCCCGTCACCCTCAACCTCACCTTCAATGGCGAACAGTCGGCGCAGAACATCCTTTCGATCGTCGCAATGCCGATCGTTTCCAAGGCCTTTTATACGGCCAACGATTTCGATGCCTCGACGATGACACCGCCGCTCAGCTCCGGACCCTACAAGATAGGGCGCGTCATGGCCGGACAGACTGTCGAATATGAACGCGTCGCCGACTATTGGGGCCGCGATCTCGCCGTGAACCGTGGCCTTAACAATTTCGACCGCATTCGCATCGACTTCTATCTCGATCGCCAGGCGGCGTTCGAAGCCTTCAAGAAAGGCGACACGCATTTTCGCGAGGAATTCACCGCGCGGGTATGGGCAACCGGTTATGATTTTCCGGCGCTCAAGGATGGCAGGGTCGTCAAACGTGAGTTTCCCGGCGAGAAGACGCCGGACATGCAGGCGGTCGCGCTGAACCAGCGTCGTGCGCAATTCCGTGATGTGCGCGTAAGACTGGCCATCGCCAATTGCTTCGATTTCGAATGGACCAAGCGCGTCCTGTTTTTTGGTTCTTACGAGCGTTCGCAATCGAATTTCGAACGCTCGGACTACAAGGCCGAAGGACTGCCATCGCCCCAGGAACTGGCCCTGCTGGAACCGTTTCGCGCCGAGTTGCCGCCAGAGACGTTCGGCGAACCAGTGATGCAGCCTGTATCCGACGGTTCAGGCCGCGACCGCAAACTGCTCGGCAAGGCTTCAAAACTGCTCGCCGAAGCCGGCTGGAAGCGGGCGGGCGATTTCGTGGTCAATGAAAAGGGGGAGCGACTGCGCGTGGAAATGCTCGCTGAAGACGATGGCATCGTCCGTCTCTTCACCAAATGGTCCGAGAACATGAAGGCGATTGGGATCGACGCGTCGATCCGGCAGGTCGATTCGACACAATATGAAGAGCGGCAGAGCGATTTCGACTTCGATTTCAACCTGCTCCATTGGTCGATCGGGGCAACGCCCACTGCCGACGGCCTGGAGATGCTCTACGATTCGCGGATGGCGAAGATCCCCGGGCAGCGCAACTATCCAGGCACCGAAAGCCCGGCCATCGACGCGCTGATCGTGGCAGCCGGCAAAGCGAATAGTCGAACGGAACTCGTGACGGCGCTCAGAGCGCTCGATCGGGTCTTGCGCGCGCGGCTAGACTGGATTCCAACATACTATCTGGCGAATCACCGCGTCGCCTATTGGGACATGTTCGGCTTTCCCGAACAGAAACCCGATTTCGGCTTTCCGGTCGAAACGGCGTGGTGGTTCGACAAGGGCAAGGCGACAAAAATTGGCAAAGCCTGACACTTCCGTTCGCGCAGGGCCGGTAGCCTGATGGGCGCTTATATCCTGCGCCGCATCCTTCTGATGATCCCGACGCTGTTCGGCATCATGGCGATATCCTTCGCCGTCATCCAGTTCGCTCCCGGCGGTCCGGTCGAGCAGGTTATCGCCCGGCTCACCAATCAGGGCGGCACCGATCGCCTCGGCGGCGGTGGCGGTGGCGATGCCGGCGCCACCAATCTCGATGTCGCGGGCGGCGTCAGCTCGAAATATCGCGGCGCGCAGGGGCTTGACCCCGAATTCATCAAGAAGCTCGAAAAGCAGTTCGGCTTCGACAAGCCGCCGCTCGAGCGCTTCGGCATGATGCTGTGGAACTACGCCCGCTTCGATTTCGGCGACAGCTATTTCCGCGACATCTCGGTGCTCGACCTGATCCTGGAAAAGATGCCGGTGTCGATCTCGATCGGGCTGTGGATCACGCTTCTGTCCTACCTGATCTCGATCCCTCTCGGAATCCGTAAAGCGGTGCAGGACGGCTCGACCTTCGACGTCTGGACCAGCGGCGTCGTCATCGTCGGCTACGCCATCCCCGGCTTCCTGTTCGGCATCCTTTTGATGGTGCTGTTCGCCGGCGGCTCGTTCTGGGACTGGTTCCCGCTACGCGGCATCGTTTCCGACAATTGGGACCAGTTGTCCTGGCCGGACAAGATCATCGACTATTTCTGGCACATGACGCTGCCGCTGACCGCACTTGTGTTGTCGGCCTTCGCCACGACGACGCTGTTGACCAAGAACTCCTTCCTCGAAGAGATCCGCAAGCAGTATGTGGTGACGGCGCGGGCCAAGGGCCTGTCGGAGCGCAAGGTGCTCTACGGCCATGTCTTCCGCAACGCCATGCTGATCGTCATCGCCGGCTTTCCGGGCGCCTTCATCTCGGCCTTCTTCACCGGCTCGCTGCTGATCGAAAACATCTTCTCGCTCGACGGCCTCGGCCTGCTCGGCTTCAAGTCGGTGATCGACCGCGACTATCCGGTGGTGTTCGCCAATCTCTACATCTTCTCGCTGCTCGGCCTGTTCGTCGGCCTCTTGTCGGACCTGATCTACACCTGGGTCGATCCGCGCATCGATTTCGAGCGGAGAGACGTCTGATGACGGCAGCTTCGGCCGAAACCAAGCCGGCCCGCGCCGCCCGGCCCCGGCTCTCGCCGCTCAACCAGCGGCGGCTGCAGAACTTCAAGGCCAACCGGCGCGGCTACTGGTCGCTGTGGATCTTCCTTCTCCTCTTCGTGCTGTCGCTGTTTTCGGAGCTGATCGCCAACGACAAGCCGATCATCGTTTCCTACAGGGGCGAGATCCTGTTTCCGGTGCTGGTCGCCTATCCGGAAGAGAAGTTCGGCGGCTTCTATGCCGTCACCGACTATCGCGATCCGGTCATCCAGGACGAGATCAATTCGAACGGCTGGATGGTCTGGCCGGCGGTGCGCTACTCGTATCAGACCGTCAACAACGCCATTCCGGAGGCGGCGCCCGCCAAACCCTCCTGGCTCTACGACAAGAACAAGCGTTGCAGCCAATACCCAAAGGGAGAGGCCGATGAGAACTGCGTCGTCGGCAACTGGAACTGGCTGGGCACCGACGACCAGGCGCGCGACGTGCTGGCGCGCGTGTTGTACGGCTTCCGCATCTCGGTGCTGTTCGGGCTGGTCCTGACGCTCGGCTCCTCGCTGATCGGCGTCGCGGCGGGCGCGGTGCAGGGTTATTTCGGCGGCTGGACAGACCTTCTGTTCCAGCGCTTCATCGAGATCTGGTCGGCGATCCCGGTGCTCTACCTGCTGCTCATCGTCTCCGCGATCCTGCCGCCCGGTTTCTTCATCCTGCTCGGCCTGATGCTGTTGTTCTCCTGGGTGGCGCTGGTCGGCGTGGTGAGGGCCGAGTTCCTGCGCGCGCGCAACTTCGAATATGTCAACGCGGCGCGGGCGCTTGGCGTGCCCAACCTCACCATCATGTTCCGCCACCTTCTGCCCAACGCCATGGTGGCGACGCTGACCTTCCTGCCCTTCCTGCTCTCAGGCTCGATCTCGACGCTGACCTCGCTCGACTATCTCGGCTTCGGCCTGCCGCCCGGTTCCGCCTCGCTCGGCGAGCTGCTGAAGCAGGCGCAACGCAATCTCAACGCGCCCTGGCTCGGCATCTCCGGCTTCATCGTGATTTCGCTGATGCTGTCGCTGCTGGTCTTCATCGGCGAGGCGACGCGCGACGCCTTCGATCCGCGCAAGACGTTCAAATGAGCGAGCCCCTGCTTTCCGTCCGCGATCTGAGCGTCGCCTTCGCGCAAGGCGGCACACAGTCCGTAGCCGTCGACCACATCTCCTTCGACATCGCCAAGGGCGAGACCGTGGCGCTGGTCGGCGAATCCGGATCCGGCAAATCGGTCTCGGCGCTGTCGGTGCTGAAGCTTCTGCCCTACCCCGCGGCCAGCCATCCTTCGGGCAAGATCCTCTTCCACGGCGCCGATCTGCTCGGCGCCAACGAAAAGACCTTGCGCGGCGTGCGCGGCAACAAGATCACCATGATCTTCCAGGAGCCGATGACCTCGCTCAACCCGCTGCACACGATCGAGCAGCAGATCGTCGAGGTGTTGAAGCTGCATCAGGGACTGGGCGACCGTCAGGCCCGCGCGCGCACCCTGGAGCTGCTCACCGAGGTCGGCATCCGCGATCCGCAAAAGCGGCTCGATGCCTATCCGCACCAGCTCTCCGGCGGCCAGCGCCAGCGTGTCATGATCGCTATGGCCTTGGCCAACGAGCCGGAACTGTTGATCGCCGACGAGCCGACGACGGCGCTGGACGTCACCGTGCAGGCGCAGATCCTCGAGCTGCTCGCGGGCCTGAAAAGCCGCAAGGGCATGTCGATGCTCTTCATCACCCACGACCTCGGCATCGTGAGGAAGATCGCCGACCGCGTCTGTGTCATGACCAAGGGCAGAATCGTCGAGACCGGGCCGACCAGGGAGATTTTCGCCAACCCACAGCATGCCTACACAAAACACCTCTTGGCCGCCGAGCCGAAGGGCAAGCCGCCGGCGGCGAATGCCGCGGCCAATGCGGTGATGACCGGCAAGGAGATCAAGGTCTGGTTCCCGATCAAGCGCGGTTTTTTCCGCCGCACGGTGGATAATGTGAAAGCGGTGGACGGCATCGACGTCACCGTGCGGGCCGGCCAGACGCTCGGCGTCGTCGGCGAATCCGGTTCCGGCAAGACGACGCTCGGTCTCGCGCTGGCCAGAATGATCTCCTCGAACGGCACCATCAATTTCAACGGGCGCGACATCAACCAGCTCTCCTTCAGCGCCATGCGGCCGCTGAGACGCGAGTTGCAGATCGTCTTCCAGGACCCGTTCGGGTCCTTGAGCCCGCGCATGTCGGTGGCTGAGATCATCGAGGAGGGGCTGAAGATCCACGAGCCGAAGCTCTCGCCCGACGAGCGCGACGACAAGGTCGTCGAAGTGCTGAAGGAGGTCGGTCTCGATCCCGAAACGCGCCACCGCTATCCGCACGAATTCTCAGGCGGCCAGCGCCAGCGCGTCGCCATCGCGCGCGCCATGGTGCTCAACCCGCGCTTCGTCATGCTCGACGAGCCGACGTCAGCGCTCGACATGAGCGTGCAGGCGCAGGTGGTCGACCTTTTGCGCAACCTGCAGGCCAAGCACAACCTCGCCTATCTCTTCATCAGCCATGACCTGAAGGTCATCCGCGCCCTTGCCAACGACGTGATCGTCATGCGCAATGGCCAGATCGTCGAAGCCGGACCGTCCGAACAGATTTTCGGCAGTCCGCAAACCGACTATACCCGGGCGCTGATCTCGGCCGCGTTCCGGATCGAAACGGCGCCGACCGGCGTAGTCAGCGAGTAACCCCCGGCTGGACCGACATAACAGGGACGAAAAATCCGCGAATGGAAAAAGGCAAAATCCTGCTTGCCCTCACCGGCTTTCATCCGCAGCATTGGCGCGAACTGCTCGCGGCCGAGCGCGAAGTGGTGCTGGAGCCGGATGGCCCCACCGATCCGTCGATTGCCTATGCGGTGGTTTGGAAGCAGAAGCCCAATCTCTTGTCGAGGCTGCCCAATTTGCGCGCCATCTTCTCGATCGGCGCCGGCGTCGACCATATCTTCGCCGATCCCGGCCTGCCCGACGTGCCGATCGTCAGGGTCGTCGCCGACAACCTCACCCAACACATGACCGAATATGTCGTCTGGCGGGTGCTCGACCACCATCGCCAGAGCATGCTCTACCGCGCGCAGCAGCAGAAGAAGATCTGGCGCGAACTGCCGCAGCGCCCGGCGGAAGACATCTCCGTCGGCATCATGGGCCTCGGCAATCTCGGGCGCGCCGCGGCATCGGTGCTGCTCTCGCTCGGCTTCGCGGTCAATGGCTGGTCGCGCAGCGAGCGGCCGATGAAGGGCGTTTCGACCTATTCCGGCGAGGCGGGGCTGATCCCTTTCCTCAACGCCACCGACATCCTGGTGGTGCTGCTGCCGCTCACCCCCAACACGCAAGGCATCATCAACTACGGCGTGCTGAAAGAATTGCGCAGGCGCAACGGCCTCGGCGGCGCGGTGCTGATCAATGCCGGGCGCGGGCGGCTGCAGAAGGATGCCGATATCCTGCGTGCGCTCACCGACGGCACGCTGAAGGAAGCGAGCCTCGACGTGTTCGAGGTCGAGCCGCTGCCGAAGACGAGCCCGCTGTGGAGCCATCCGAAAGTGTTCGTGACGCCGCATGCGGCGGCGACCTCGGACCCGACACATCTGGTCCCGATCATGCTCCGGCAGATGGACGCGTTCGAGCGCGGCGAAAAGCTCGAAAACCTGGTCGACCGCGAAGCGGGCTACTGAGCCGGCGAAGACGGCTTCGAGCCAGGCAGCGCGAACTTGTCCTTCTTCTTCGGCTTGCCGCAGTCGCGGCGCTCGATCGAGCGGCTCATGGCGTCGATCTCGCCGCTCGCCTTGTCGCTGTCGCGCTGCGCCTTGGAGCGCATGTCCGGCGTGAACGGGCCGAAGCCCATCGCCGGATTGGAGAAAGTCGGCTTGGCGGTGATCGGCAGATTGTTTTGCTGCGCCACCTGATTGCGCTGCGCCAACAATTGGTCGCAAGGCACATCGTCATATTGCAGCGAGGACTGGATATTCTCGTCCTGGCGTTCGGCCATCGACGAGCCGCCGACGCAGCCGGCCGTCACTAGGCAAGATGCCAACACAACCATGGTCCAGCGCATGGTATCCCTCCGTGCGGTATCCGCCCCGCGCAAACCTCGCCACGCGATTCGGGCTTTTTCGCGAGCGGAGGATTAATACAAGGTCGGCGGGACAGCACCCCTCTGGCCTGCCGGCCATCTCCCCCGCAAGGGGGGAGATTTGGCAGCTTCGGCCCGCCGCTCTTCCTGCGCGGCAGCGTGTATGACGAGTCAGCAGTCTCTTGCAACGGGCTTCTCGCGCAGAATTTAGCCATTATCTTCAAGGCATGCGCGCCAGCGACCTGCTCAAGCCACGGCCGGAAGGGCTCTACTGCCCGCCAGGCGATTTCTTCATCGACCCGGTGCGGCCGGTAGGCCGCGCGCTGATCACGCACGGCCATTCCGACCATGCCCGCTCCGGCCACCGTTCGGTGCTCGCCACTCAAGAGACGCTCGACATCATGGGATTGCGCTACGGCGAGGACTTTGCCGGGACGACGCAGGCCGCGAACCTCGGCGAGACGACTGATATCAACGGCGTCTCCGTCACTTTCCATCCGGCCGGCCATGTGCTTGGTTCGGCGCAGATCGCCGTCGAGCACCAAGGCATGCGCATCGTCGCCTCAGGCGACTACAAACGGCAGAAGGACGCCACATGCCGGCCCTTCGAGCCGGTCCGGTGCGATGTCTTCATCACCGAGGCGACCTTCGGCCTGCCGGTGTTCCGGCATCCGCCGGATCACGAGGAGATCGCGCGCGTGCTCAAATCGGCGGCGCAGTTTCCCGAGCGTTCGCATCTGATCGGCGCCTATGCGCTCGGCAAGGCGCAGCGTGTCATGCACCTGTTGCGCGACGCCGGCTACGACCGACCGATCTACATCCACGGCGCGTTGGCCAAGCTCAGCGAGTATTACCAAAGCCAGGGCATCGATCTCGGCAGGCTGGAGCCGGCGACGGTCGAGAGCGGCGGCAAGGCCGATTTCACCGGGGCCATCGTCGTCGGCCCGCCGGCTGCCTTCGCCGACCGCTGGGCGCGGCGCTTCCCAGACCCGATCTCGTGCTTCGCCTCGGGCTGGATGCGCATCCGCCAGCGCGCCAAGCAGGGCGGCGTCGAGCTGCCGCTGATCATTTCCGACCATGGCGACTGGGACGAGCTCATCGCCACGATCAAGGAAACAGGCGCGGAGGAAATCTGGGTGACGCATGGCCGCGAGGAGGCGCTGGTGCGCTGGTGCGAGCTGGAGGGCATCGCGGCGAGGCCGCTGCATCTGGTGGGGTACGAGGACGAGGGCGATTGATGGCGTTTCTTGATCCGCTAATCGCCGGCGTAGTGATCCTTCGCACCCCCCTCTGTCCTGCCGGACATCTCCCCCTCAAGGGGGGAGATTGGCAGCTTCGGCGCCGTCGCATCACTCGCAACGCCGGAGATTGGCGAAGGCCGGCGCGACATCTGATCTCCCCCCTTGAGGGGGAGATGGCCGGCAGGCCAGAGGGGGGTGCCGCGCGCCAGCTTTCGCTATTGGCGTGGTGCACAGCGCCATGAACCGCTTCGCCGAGCTCCTCGACCGGCTGGTGCTGACGCCGTCGCGCAATGGCAAGCTGACGCTGCTTACCGACTATTTCCGCAGCGTCGAGGACCCGGACCGCGGCCTGGCTTTGGCGGCGATCACCGGCGATCTCTCGATCGCGGCGGTGAAGCCGGCGATGCTGCGCGCGCTGGTGGTCGAGCGCATGGACCCGGTGCTGTTCGGCTATTCCTACGACTATGTCGGCGACCTCGCCGAGACGGTGTCGCTGGTCTGGCCGCAGCCCGCCGGCCACATCCCGGACCATGCGCCGACGCTGGCCGAGGTGGTCGGCAAACTGCAGGCGGCGAGCCGCTCCGACGGGCCGCAGGTGCTGGCGCGGCTGCTCGACAGCGCAAGCATCTCGGCCCGCTTCGCCATCATCAAGCTGGTCACCGGCGGCCTGCGCATCGGCGTTTCGGCGCGGCTCGCCAAGCAGGCGCTGGCCGATCTCGGCCAAGTCGACGTCGTCGAGATCGAGGAGCTCTGGCATGGGTTGACGCCGCCCTACACCGAGCTGTTCGCCTGGCTGGAAGGCCGGGCGGAAAAGCCGAGGAGCGCGGCGCTCGCGTTGTTCCGGCCGGTGATGCTTTCCAACGCCGTCGATGACGGCGATCTCGAAAAGCTCGATCCGCGCGACTATGCGGCGGAATGGAAATGGGACGGCATCCGTGTGCAAGCGGTCTGCGAAGGCGGCATCCGCCGGCTCTATTCGCGCACCGGCGACGATGTGGCGGGCGCCTTCCCGGACCTTGCCGCGGCCATGGATTTCGAGGCTGCGCTCGACGGCGAGCTCTTGGTCGGCGACCCGCGCGAGGCGACCGGAACCTTTTCCGACCTGCAGCAGCGGCTGAACCGCAAGAGCGTGTCGCCAAAAATCCAGCAGCAATACCCGGCCTTCATGCGCTGCTACGACGCGCTGCAGATCAACGGCGAGGATTTGCGCGGCCTGCCCTTCGCCGAGCGCCGGACACGGCTCGAAACCTTCGTCGGCACCCTCGACCCCAGCCGCTTCGACCTGTCGCCGCTGGTCGCATTTGCGGATTGGGAAACGCTCGAACGGCTGCGCCAGGCGCCGCCGCACCCGATCATCGAAGGGGTGATGCTGAAGCGCTGGGATTCGCCCTATCTCGCCGGCCGGCCGAAAGGTCCCTGGTTCAAGTGGAAGCGCGATCCGCACACGGTGGACGCGGTGCTGATGTATGCGCAGCGCGGCCACGGCAAGCGCTCCAGCTTTTATTCCGATTACACTTTCGGCGTCTGGGCGGGCCCGGAAGGATCGGAAGAGCTGGTGCCGGTCGGCAAGGCCTATTTCGGCTTCACCGACGAGGAGCTGCGGCAGATCGACAAATATGTCCGCGACAACACGATCGAACGTTTCGGGCCGGTGCGTTCGGTGCGTGCCGACCGCCAGAACGGCTTGGTGCTGGAAGTGGCGTTCGAAGGCCTCAACCGCTCGACGCGCCACAAATCGGGCGTCGCCATGCGCTTTCCCCGCATTTCCCGGCTGCGCTGGGATAAGCCGGCAGCCGAGGCCGACCGCATCGAGACGCTGCAGGCGCTGCTCGACAGCTAGGAAATCCGACGTCGGCGCTTCACCCCACCGGGCGCTTCGCGCCGACCTCCCCATCGAGGGGAGGTAGGGGTTGGCGCTACGCTCTACCTCCCCTCGATGGGGAGGTAGCGCCGCAGGCGCGGGTGGGGTGCAGCGTCTATGTTGGATAGCGTGTCAATAACGCAAGGTCACTCCGCGATCGAGACGCGGATCTCGTAGATGTCGACGGACTTGCCCTGCTTGTCGAAGTCGGAATTGACGGCGATGGTGCCGGCGGCGCCCGGATGCTTGTCCGGAAACTGCACGTCGAACAGATATTCGTTGCGCTCGTGGCCGACGGCGTAGCGCTTGCGGCCGCAATCGCCGAACTCGCCGAAATTGCAGTCGACCGAGATCTGCGTCTCCTTACCCTCCTCCGAGCGGGCGATGATGTCGAACATGGCATGCTTGCCGGCGAGCTTTTCCAAGACGCCCTGCCCGACGTCGAAGGCGATCGCCGAGCCGGACGCGCCGGAACGGATGCGCAGGAACTGGCCGGTGTCGTCCTTCATCACGTCGGCGCTGGCGTCGGACGGCGTGCTGACATGGGTCGGATCGCTGGGCAGGAAGACGTTGATCCAGTTCTTCGACTGATCCGCCTCGCCCGGCTTTTCCGGCGAGCCGGCGTCGGCGGACTGCGAGGAATCCTCCCCTTCCAGCGTCGGCGGCGCTTCCGGCGGACCGGTGTTGAGCTCAGCCGCCGTCTTGAAGACGCCGGTCTGCTTCGCGAAATAGAGACCGATACCGGCGGCGGCGACAAGCGTCGCGACGACGAAGATCGCCGTCAGCGGCAGGCGCCGGCCCCTGATCCGCCGTTCATCGCGGTCCGGCGCCACTTCGGCGCCGTTGCCGACGGAGGATCCAGGAGAATCGTCGAGGGTGGGCGCATCGGGAAGCGCCTCGTCCGGCATGATGTCGGGCACGCGGGGCAGCACGCGGGAGCGCGGCGCGTCCGAGTCGTCGGGCTGCACCGGACCATCGACGGTGATCGACGGCGACGACCACGCCTGGTTCGGCGCCTGCCGCGGCGCGTCCACTGACGGCGCCGGAGACCGGGCCGGCGTGTCCACCGACGGCGCCGGCGCGGCATCGCCAGCGGGCGCACTACTCTCGGACGGGAGCATGACGTCCGGGATTGCCTGGACGGCCGGCAGGAATTCGGATTCGATCTCGGCGATTTTGGCCTGCACCGCCTTGCGGCGGTTGATGGCGGCCTCCACCGTCACATTCGGATTGGCCTGCAGCACGCGATCCAGCGCGGCAAAGGCCGAGCGATAGACCTTCTCGCGAAACGCCCGGTCCTCGGCATTGCCTTTCTCGAAGGCATTGCGGATCGCTTTCTCGATGGCGTCCAAGCGAGCTCCCTCTGCGCGTTCGCTCACAGTTCATCGATCGTTAGCCGCAGGCGACCAATCAATCAACGGGCGAGCGGCTGACTTGCCGACGCATCCAAAGCCCATTTCGGCGTTTTTTGTTGAAGAATCAACATTTTTTGTCACCGTCACCGGATCGGCTCCGGCGGACCGGATTGCGGCCGCCAGCGAGCCGGCGAGCCGCCGCGGCGGACGCGGGAGGCTGTCGCGCGGCGGCAGCCGACCGGAATTGCCGCGTATGGGCGCAGGATTTCGGAGCCACCCATCTTGAATTAGCTGACGGTTGAGTCTATCAACCGGCGCATCTTGGAAGCTGAGCTGCTTCCCGGGCCGCTTTAGCTCAGTTGGTAGAGCACATCATTCGTAATGATGGGGTCGCGTGTTCGAGTCACGCAAGCGGCACCAAAAATTCAATGACTGAGCCGATCCGCTCGACGGTTTTGTGCAGAAACCGCACAGAAACTACCTACCGCGGACGGTGAGCAGGATAGCCAGCACCACGCTGCCTTGCTCACCGCGTCGGAAGGCAATCTCTCGCCACGCTTCCTCCACCGCCACTGTTGCCGCTGTGTTACAGCGCAACCCCTGAAAGCCATGCTATCAACCCTTAGATGCAATGGCGGAGCGGGAGCGATAGGCGAGTTATGAGGAAGGTTCTACTCACATCGGCAATTCTATTTGGGCTTTGTTCGTCAGCCTTTGCTGCGGATGCATTGTCAGTGGAGCCCACGTCCTACAATTGGACAGGCGCCTATATCGGCGCTGTGGCCGGCGTCAATTTTCTCAAGGGCGATGTGACGATCCCCAATTATGATCCCCCCGGATATGATGGCGATAGCACGTCGGCTTCGATTGGCGGCCAAGTGGGCTATCAGTACCAGTTCGACAACAATTTCGTGCTCGGAGCGGAAGCCCGGCTGGTCGCGGTGTTCAACAAGAAGACGGTGCCGACGATCGACACTGAAACGTTCGAGACCGCTGCCGATTGGCAAGGCGACATCGTTGCGAAGGCTGGATATGCGATGGGCAATTTCCTCCCCTATGTTAAGGGCGGCGTGGCCTTCCTGCACCTACACGATACCGGATACAGCGTTCTCGGTTTTGGAGATGCCAAGTTTGACCGGACTTATACCGGCTGGACGATCGGCGTCGGCGCCGATTACGCGCTCAGTGATAAGTGGATCGTCGGCGCGGATTACGCATACGCGCATTTCTCGGATCACAACTTCGAGGGAGAACAAGACGTCGGCCCGACATTCGTGAAGCCCAGCACCCATACGGTTTCTCTGAGCCTGAACTACCGCTTTTGATTTAATCGCTTGAAGTCGCTGAACCCCGCCGGCATTTGTTGGCGGGTTGGCGGTAGAAATTCAGCCACTTCGGCAGATCGGCGATGGGGAATGTTGCTCGCCATTGCTTTGACGAGCGTGAGGGTGCTCGCCGCCGAATCGTAAGTCGCTGTCATCTTCATGGTTGCGTTCTAGGCGCGTCCTAAACAAAAGGCGCGGCCAATCGTTGCGATCGGTATCGAACGGCGCGCCATGCAGGCGTGACATGGATGTAGACCAAGCACCAACATCTGGTGTGATGTCCGAAACAAAAACACCGCCACGGTGACGTCAACCGGTTACACAGGACAGGGAATATCCCCGGCCTTCTGGAAGTGGCGTGTCGGCGTCCCCAGAGGCTGCGTGGGCGTGTCGTCGGCTGGCTGTTAGCGCGCCACTGGAACGCTCCACGCCTCGCAAGCGGGATAGCGAAATTTCGTGAAGGCAAGGTCAAGCTGCGTTCTCCGTTCCAGCGACGAGCGGAGACTGGGATAGATGGATACCATGCAGGTGGGGCGTATGGAAGCTGGCAGGACATGGACGCGGGGCGGCCCGCGCGCAGGCGCTTGGCTGAGCGGTGCAATGACCACGCAGCGCCATCTCGCAGCGATCCTGGCTTGCGACGTGGTCGGCTATTCGCGCCTGACGGAGCGCGACGAGCGCGGCACGCTCGAGCGGCTGAAGACCTACCGCAAGGACCTCCTCGAACCGCTGGTCTCCGAGAACCAGGGGCGGATCGTCAAGCTCACCGGCGACGGCATGCTCTGCGAGTTCGCGAGCGTCGTCAACGCGGTGACCTCGGGGATTGCGATCCAGCAGGCCCTGGCAGAACACGAGGCGGAGACGCCAGAGGAAGAGCGGATACGCTTGCGCATCGGCGTCAATCTCGGCGACGTCGTCTGCGAGGAGGACGGCGACCTCTACGGCGACGGGGTCAACATCGCCGCCCGCCTCGAAAGCATCGCCGATCCCGGCACCGTGGTCGTCTCGGGCACCGCCTACGACCACCTGCAGGGCAAGCTCGACTGCGGCTTCACGCCGCTCGGCAACCTGCGCCTCAAGAACATCGAGCGGCCTGTGCGCGCCTACCGCGTCGAGCCCGACGCCTCGGTGGCTGCGCCGCCTCCCCTGCCCGAGAAACCCTCGATCGCGGTTCTGCCTTTCACCAACATGAGCGGCGACCCCGACCAGGAATACTTCGCCGACGGGCTGGTGGAGGACATCATCACGGGATTGAGCCGGGTGAACTCCTTCTTCGTGATCGCCCGCAACTCGTCCTTCACCTACAAGGGCCGGGCGGTGGACCTGCGCCAGGTCGGGCGCGAGCTGGGCGTCCGCTACGTGCTCGAAGGCAGCATCCGCAGAGCAGGATCGCGGGTGCGCATCAGTGGGCAGTTAGTGGACGCGATCAGCGGACACCATGTCTGGACTGGCCGCTTCGAGGGCGACGTAAGCGACATCTTCGACCTGCAGGACAAGGTGACCGAGAGCGTCGTCGGCGCTGTCGAGCCGAGCATCCGGCTGGAGGAGATCAAGCAGGCGCGCATGAAGCCGACCGACTACATCAGCGCCTACGACCTCTACCTTCGCGCGCTGCCGCGCTTCTACAGCATGACGCGCGAAGGCTTTACCGACGTGCGCCGGCTCACCAACGAGGCGCTCAGCATCGACCCTGCGTTCAGCTTGGCGAAGGGACTCGGCGCCTATATCCGCAGCCTGTCCGTGAGCCAGTGCTGGCACGAGCCCGACGATACCAGGGTCGCCGCGCGCATGGCGCGCGAGGTCCTGGCGGAAGCGCGCGACGACCCCACGAGCCTACGCTTCGCCGCGCAGGTGATCGCCTACAGCGCGAAGGACTACGAGATGGCGCTGGGCACGATCGAACGGTCCCTGCTGCTCAACCCCAATTCGGCGCAGGGCCATACGGGCTGCGGCTGGGTGAACGCGCATGCCAGCCGCCCGCTCGTGGCGATTGAGCATTTCCACAGGGCAATGCGGCTGAGCCCGGTCGACCCCGAGAAAGGCATCGCGCTCTCCGGCATCGGGATGAGCTACCTGATGCTCGAGCGCTACGAGGAAGCGCTGGCATGGGGAGAACGCGCGCTGAACGAGATGCCGAACTACGGCTCTTCGCACCGGGTGGTGATCATGGCGCTGGTCAAACTCAACCGGCTGGACGAGGCGCAGGCGGCGGCGCGGCGGCTGATGGAGGCGTTCCCGACCTACACGCTCACCCTGCAAAGACAGATCAACCCATGGCTGGACAAGGCGTTCGCCGAGCGTTACGTCGAGGCGCTGGGCATCGCCGGCGTGCCGGAGTGATCGTCGCGGCTGCAAAGATGTCCTCTCCTTGCGCGCCCATCCCGCAGCGGGTTCGTTCTCCGGACTGCAAGCGGCAGGAGGCAATCCAGTCGCCCGCTAATTCGTAATGATGGGTCGCGTGTTCTCCTCACGCAAGCGGCACCAGTTTCTTCAACTCCCGGTTTACTGCACCAAACGGTCGAAGCACATCGACCATTGTCGCGACTCAGGTTTGGTGGAAAACTCATGGCCTCAGCATGGGAGGTCGAAATGCCCAATAGTTTCAAGACCGGAGACGTCGTCAGGCTGAAATCCGGAGGCCCCGAAATGACCATCAGCGACGGCGCGGCTTCCGGCACCTATCTGTGCCACTGGTTCAACCGCGAGGGCGACGTCTGGACCCCGCAGCATGCCGGCTTCAAGCCGGACCAGCTGGTGGTGGTCGAAGAACGGAAATAGTTTCGCTCACCCTCGTTCGGGTCGGCTCCGGCCCGGCTTTTGCCGGACCCCTTGTTCTTATTCTCTCGTCAGAAAACGACCGACGGATTTTTCCCGTCACCGCGTTTAACGGCTGAAGCGTGGTCGGCAATGGCCATGCCCAACCGGAGATGAGAGCATGATCCGCCGTACTACCCTGGTCGTTGCCCTTGGCCTGCAGGCCGCCGCCGCGGCCGCCCAGACAACGACGCCGACCCCTGCCACCGCACCGGCCCCTGCCACCGCACCGGCCCAACCGGCGCCAAGCACGACCGCTACCGCCACCGCCAAGCCCGGCGTTACGCTGGAAAAGTTCGAAGCGCGCCGGGAGAAGGCCTTCATGGCCGCCGACACGGACGGCGACGGCAAGGTCAGCCTCGCCGAATGGACGGCATTCCAAACCCAGCGCAAGGCCAAGGGCGACCCGGCCAAAGCCTTCGCGCGGATGGATGCCAACAAGGACGGGTCCGTCGACAAGTCGGAGCTCGATGCCTTCCTCGCCAAGCGCTTCGCCAGGCTCGACAAGAACGGCGACGGCATGCTCGGCGCCGACGAAAGGCCGGGCCACAAAACCGCTCCCAATCAGGAGCAATGACCGAGAGGTTATGCAGCACGATGATCATTGGGAGCGCCCAGGCTGATGGGCGCCGATCCGGACGAGGAACTGGTACGGCGGATCGGTGCCGGCGACCAAGCCGCCGTGCAGGCGATGGTGGCGCGCAAGCTGCCGCGCGTGCTCTCGCTCGCCACGCGGATGCTGGGCGACGCAGCCGAGGCCGAGGACGTCGCCCAGGAGACCTTCGTGCGCATCTGGCGCCATGCCTCCGGCTGGCGCCAGGGACGCGCGCGTTTCGACACCTGGATCCACCGGGTGGCGCTCAACCTCTGCTACGACCGCCTACGGCGGCGCCGCGAATGGACGACGGACGAACTGCCGGAGGTGGCCGATGAGGCACCGCTTCCCGACGCCCTTGCCGGAGACGAAGGCCGGCGCGTCCAGCAGGCCTTGCTGCGCATCGCGCCGCGCCAGCGCGAGGCGATCGTGCTCGTCTATTATCAGGAGATGTCCAATATCGAGGCCGCAGGTGCCATGCAGGTCAGCGTCGATGCGCTGGAAAGCCTGCTCGCGCGGGGTCGTCGCACGCTGCAGGCCATGCTCGTCGGGGACGATGGCAATGACTGAGACAGGGAAGGACTTGCCGATTCCGCGGGACGCAGCGTGGGGGGCGATGCCGAAAGAGTGGAAGGGGGAACGAGATGGCTGAGGAAAGAAAGACCGCCGGCGGGCGGATGGATGCCCGGCGCTTCGCCGTGCTGGCGGATGCCTATGGCAGCGCGCTGCATCGTTGGCCGCAGGCCGAGCAGGCTGCCGCCACGCTGTTTGCCAACAGCGAAGAGGGCCGCGCCATCCTGCAGCGCGCCGCCAGGCTCGACACCGTCCTCGACCGTCATCACATCGAAGCCCCAAGCCGGGTGCTGCATGGCGAGATCGTCGCACGTGCCATGACGCAGGTCAGGCAGGGACGGCATCGCCGGTTCTGGTGGCTGGGCTTCGGGCTCGCCGGTGTCGGCCTCGCCGGCGCCGTCGCCGGGCTGGCGCTGGTCACCGTCGTCACGCCAGACGTGCCGTCCGACCATTATGCGATGGATGCCAACGCAACGTCGTTCGGCGATGCCGGTCCCGATGCCGACACGGAGGACCTATGAACACCCGTCTTTTCGTGGCATCGCTGGTGCTGAACGTCTTTCTGATCGGCGCCGTGGCAGGCGGCGCGGGCTGGCTTATCGGCCGTTCCGGCGTGGGTTATTCGCTGGAATCGGCAGGCGGGCAGCTTCCCGCCAACGACCGCAAGGCATTTCGCCAGGCTCTGCGCGAGGTTCGTCGCGAATCCCGCGCGGTCATCCTCGACGGGCAGCAGGCACGGCGCGACGCGGCCAACCTTTTGCAGCAGCCGACGCTCGACGCCAACGCTCTGGCCGCCGCCCTGGAGCGGGCGCGCAATGCCGACGCCACGATCCGCATGCGGCTCGAGCAGCGCATCGTCGAATTCGCGGCGTCGAGCTCGCCGGAAGACCGTAAGCTGCTGGCCGACGCCTTGCTGCGCCATGTCGGCAGGCAGCGGCCGCCGTCCGCAAAAAATACGCCCTGACAAGCGACGGAAACCGCCGGCAACCTCCGTTCAAGGGAAAGAGGGACAGGCCTGCCACGCGAATGCGGACGGGCTCTCTTCAACGTCGATAAACTTCGGGAGTATCCCATGAACGGTCTGACGAAATATTCGCTCGCGGCCGCCTTCGCCGTCGGCGGGGCAGTCGCGGCAAGCGCTGCCTCGGCAATGCCGATCGCGCCGGTCGCGGCACAGGCGCTTGTCAAGCATGTGGCCTGGGGCTGCGGTCCCGGCTGGCACCCCAACCGCTGGGGGCGCTGCGTTCCCAACCGCCGCGCGGTCTATCCGGGCTATTACTATTGGGGCGGACCGAGGGTCTATATCGGCCCGGCCTGGCATCCGTACCACCGCTGGCACCACTGGCGCCGGTGGTAAGCCGCTGGCCAGCCTCATGATGCCGAGGCCGGCATCGTGAGGCCTTTCGACCATTAGGACATGCGGCCGACGCGACCGGCGTCGGCCCGCGACGGAGGCTGCATTGGCTCAATCCGTTTCAGATGCCGCTCAGATCGATCCGGCCCTGATCGCGCTCAACCGTTTCGGGCACGGCGCGAGGCGCGGTGACCACCTCGTCAAGATCGCGGCCGACGCCCGCGGCTATCTCAAGGCGGAGCTCGAGCAGCAGGATATCGCGCTTGTCTCGGCCGGCGATTCAAAGAATGCCGGGTTGTTGGACAGCACTGCCGCGATTCAGGCCAGCATGGCCGCCGCCGCGGAACGCAAGGCAGCGCGGGAGGCGGCGTCCGCCATGCAGCCCGCCGCAGACACCGCGGATAGCTCAACTGACGCAAAAGCCAAGCCGGCCGTGCCGCCGATCGAGGCCGATATCTATAGGGATGAAGCCCAGGCCCGTTTCGACAAGGCGCTCAACGCCGATCCCGGCTTTGTCGAGCGGCTGGTCGGCTTCTGGTCGAACCATTTCTGCGTCTCGGTCGCCAAGGCCCAGATCGTGCGGGCCAGCGCCGGCGCCTTCGAACGCGAGGCGATCCGACCTTTCGTGCTCGGCCGCTTCGCCGACATGCTGCTGGCGGTCGAGCATCATCCGGCGATGCTGTTTTTTCTCGACAACCGGCAGTCGATCGGCCCCGATTCCCGCGCCGGCAAAAGACGCGGCCGCGGCCTCAACGAAAACCTTGCCCGCGAGATCCTGGAGCTTCACACGCTGGGTGTCGGCAGCGGCTATGCCCAAGCCGACGTCACCAGCTTTGCCGGCATGCTTACCGGCTGGACGATGGCGGGACGGAAAGGGCGGCTCGGCGAGCCGGGCAGCTTCGTCTTCAACGCCAATGCCCATCAGCCGGGCAAGGCGACACTGCTCGGAACGACCTATCCTGCCGGCGGCATGGGCCAGGCGGAGGCGGCGCTCAACGACATTGCGCGCCACCCGGCGACCGCACAGCACATCGCCACCAAGCTCGCCCGCCATTTCATCGCCGACGATCCGCCCCCAGCGGCGGTCGACCGCCTCGCCGAGGTCTTCACCAGGACGGATGGCGACCTGCGCGCGATGGCGCTTGCCCTGATCGATCTGCCGGAAGCCTGGTCGATGCCGCTCACCAAGCTGCGTTCGCCCTTCGACTATGTCGTCGCGCTCCGCCGACCGGTCGGTTCGGCCGGCAACGAGCCGCAACGAACGCTTCGCTGGCTAAGGGCATTGGGCGAGCCGCTTTGGCAGCCGCCCGGGCCGAACGGATTTCCGGACGGGAGCGACAACTGGTCCTCGGCCGAAGGCCTGAAGACCCGTCTCGACATCGCCTGGCAGGCCGCGAAGCAGGCGGATGACATCGGCAATCCCGACCAACTGCTCGATGCACTGGTCGGCGCCTCCGCCTCGGCCGAGACACGCGAAGCGATCGCGCGCGCCGAATCCAAACAGCAGGGCCTGGCGCTGCTTTTGATGGCCCCGGAATTCCAACGAAGATGATTCCGACGCCAACAAAGAGAACGGAGATGCAGCCATGAGCCTTCTTTGTGAAACGCCGAACCCATCCCGCCGCGCCGTGCTGATGACCGGCGGGGTGCTGTTTGCCTGGGCGTATCTGCCACGCTTTGCCCGCGCGGCCGACAATCGCGATCCGCGCCTGATCGTCATCGTGCTGCGCGGCGCGCTGGACGGGCTGTCGACCGTCGGACCGGTCGGCGATCCCGGCTATGCCGGGCTGCATGGCGACATCGCGCTTTCGCTTTCAGGCCCGAACCCGGCGCTGCCGCTCGACTCCTTCTTCGCGCTCAATCCGGCGATGCCGGTGTTCGCGCGGCTGTTCAAGGCAGGCCAGGCGGCGGTCGTGCATGCGGCCGCAACCGGCTATCGCGACCGCTCGCATTTCGACGGCCAGGACGTGCTGGAGAGCGGCCTGCCCGGCCCCGGCAACGCAACCACAGGCTGGCTCAACCGGGCGCTTGGCAGCCTGCCGGCAGGCGAAAGAGTGGCAAAGCTCGGCGGGCTCGCGGTCGGGCCGTCGACGCCGCTGGTGATCCGCGGTGCGGCACCCGTGCTCGGCTGGGCGCCGCAGGTGCTGCCGACGCCGGGCGACGCGCTGGCCGAGCGCGTGCTCGACCTCTACAACCATCGCGACCCAGCGCTGGCCGCGGCGCTGCAGAAAGGCCTCGACGCCGACCGGATGGCGATGAGCGACGAGCTCGATAGCAAGACGATGAAGCCGAGAGGCGGCCTCGACAATGCCGCCGGCATGCGTCAGTCGGCGCAAGGCGCGGCAAAGCTGATGGCGGCGGACGACGGGCCGCGCATCTCAGCACTGGCCTTCGACGGCTGGGACACGCATGTCAACGAAGGCGGCGCCACGGGACGGCTCGCCAATCTGCTCGGCGGCCTCGACGGCGCCTTCGAGGAATTCGAGAAGGGGCTCGGCGAGCGCTGGAAAGATACCGCTATCGTCGCCATCACCGAATTCGGCCGCACCGCCCGTATCAACGGCACCGTCGGCACCGATCACGGCACCGGCACGGTGATGCTGCTTGCCGGCGGCGCGATCAAGGGCGGCCGCGTCATCGCCGACTGGCCCGGCCTGAAGCCGGCTCAGCTTTACGAAAGCCGCGACCTAGCGCCGACCAGCGATGTGCGCGCGGTGCTGAAGGGCCTGCTTGCCGACCAGTTCGGGCTCTCGGCCGCGGTGCTCGGCGACAAGGTGTTTCCGGAGTCGGGAGCGGTGAAGCCGATGCGGGATTTGGTTGGGTGAGCCCTGACTTTGTTCATCGGTAACAAGGTGCGGCGTCTGCTGTCATTCGTCATTCTAGGGCGGAGCAAGGAGCGAAGCGACGCGCGCAGACCCTAGAATCCATTCCGTGACGTTGAGACGTCGCCGCAGTGCAGAATTCTGCTCCGCTGCATCCCTCGGCTAGAGTCACGGAATGGATCCTCGGGTCTCCGCGTCCGCTTCGCTCCCGCTCCGCCCGTGGATGACGAAGCTGAGAAGCTTCGGCCAATCACGAACATTTCCGCGAAGCTCAACGAAATGAACCGTTGTGCGTGAAACTCAACAAAAAACGCCCGCGCCGTTCCAGCGCGGGCGGTCATCCCCAGAAAGCGATCACCAGCTCCAATGTCCAGGGTGCCAGCGGTGGTGATACCAGAAGCCGGGATGCCAATGGCGCCCGGGCCGGATGAACCGGCGACCGTTCGGCACGCATCTGCCCCAGCGGTTCACGTGCCAGCCGGGACCGCAGCGCCAGCCGACACTCTCGACCGGCAGCGGCGCGGCGCTCGGCTTGGCCATCGGCATGGCCTGCGCGCCGGCGCCGGCCAGCATCAACGTCCCGGCGGCCAACGCGATGGGCAGAAAATATCTGGTAAGCATAAGGTTCGTCTCCGTGATTCATCCCTACCGCCGTGAAACGGCGGACAGTGGCGAAATCCGTCGGAGCGAGGTGGATCACATGTTCGTTAGCGGCCGGCGTCTTCGTTGAGCGTCGCCACCGTCTTCAGCGCGCCGTCGAGCATGTCGCCTTTTTCGTCCTTCAGCGCCGCCTCGCGCAGGCGGCGGATCCAGTCGGCGGCATCGTCGCGGCCCTTGAGCATGGGAAGCGCCGACAGCACGCGGTCGAATTTCGACTGGGCGCGGGCGTGGGTGTCGCTGTAGCCCTTGATCAGCCGGCGGCAGTTCAGGATTTCCGCGCCGAGCGCATAGTTTTCGCGCGCATGGGCGAGCGCCAGTTCGTACCAGCGCTCCAGGTGCTCGACCTCCACCTTGTGACGCAGCAGGCGGCGGCGCCAGCGGCGCAAGCCGCCGATGAACCAGAGCATGGCGAAGCCGGAAAAACCATCGGTGCGGATGTGGCGGCCGCGATTGATGCGGCGGTCGAGGAAGGCGGCGAGCTTCGGCCGGCTCTCGATGTAACCGCCGAGCCCCGCCGGCAGCGTGCCGCAGAATTCCTCGATGCGCGGATGGAAATATTCGGTCACCTGCAAGACCGAGCCTTCCTTGACGCCGACCTCCTTGCGCACCCGTTTGTCACGGGTGGAGCGCGTCTTGAGGTCCGCAACGCGGATCATGTCGTCATAGCACATCGCATTGGCGAGATGCTTTGCCGCCGCGATCGACAGCGCATAGCTGCGTTCCGCATTGTCCAATGCGACTGCCCTGTCCAGCCTGTCGAGATATTCGCCGCCATAGGCGATGTCCTGGAAGTCGACGACCTTTTTCAGGCCGCGTTCGGCCATATCGCGCA
Source organism: Mesorhizobium captivum (assembly GCF_033977165.1). Taxonomy (NCBI): domain Bacteria; kingdom Pseudomonadati; phylum Pseudomonadota; class Alphaproteobacteria; order Hyphomicrobiales; family Phyllobacteriaceae; genus Mesorhizobium; species Mesorhizobium captivum. The sequence goes on along the minus strand of NZ_JAVIJB010000015.1, from coordinate 20,273 downwards.
CCGGTTCCGGCAGCGCCCCGATGCGGGCGGCAAGCTCCTGCCAGCCTTTCAGGAGAGTCTCCGGACCGCTGACCTTTGGTGCTGTCTTGCTCTCAGCGGCAGGTTTCGCCGCCGCCTTGTCGCCCGCCGTAGCCGCCGCGATGCCGCGCGCGCGGTCGTAAGCCGCGCCGAAGGCGGCAAGGCTTGCCTTGACGCCACGGCCGCCGGCACTGACCGCCTGCTCGTAGCTTTCGCGGGTGAAGGGCAGTGTGTCGGAACCAGCCAGCGCGCCGAGCAGACTGGCCGAGATCATGGTGCCGTTCTCGGCGGCGATCTTTTCCATGTCGAAGGCAATGAAGCGTTTTGCGGCGGCCTGCGCCGTTGCGTGCACCGTCTCCGACGACGCGCGGCCGTCGCCCGGCTCGATCTTCTCCGAGACGGCGGCGATGCGGTGCGAGGAGGCGATCAGCGTCGTGCGCTCGGGCGTGACGAAACCGCGGATGATGGCGCGGCCGGCCTCCATCAGCTCGGCGGCGATCAGGATGTCGACATCGCCCTGCGAGGGCGACAGCGCAAAGACCGGCAGCCGACCGGTGTCGCGAGCCATCTCGATATAGTAGATCGTCGCGCCCGTGCGCTGGGCGACGCCCGCCACCGAAGTCGATTGCGCGATGTAGCCGCTGCGCTCGGCGACATCGGTGATCCAGTCGGCGAGCACGCCGCCGCCCTGGCCGCCGACGGCGAGCACGGCGAGTTTTATCACCCGCTCGTCATCGGAGGGGCCGGCCTTCGGGCGCAAGGGCGAGGTCTGCTCAAGCATCGGCGAACATCAGGCGGTGGCTCTCGCGGCGGCGCTGCAACAGGTCGATCGCGGCGCGGCGCGCGCTTTCCAGGAAACGGTCCCAGCGGTTGGGATTGTGCACGACATCGGCGCGATAGAAGGACGGGCAGAGCACGGCCGCATCCGCCACCTCGCCGCAATTGCCGCAGCCGACGCAATTTTGGTCGATGCTGGCGACCGGATCGTCGCGCAGCGGATCGTCGAGCGTCTTCACCGACAGCGACGGGCAGCCGGAGAGCCGCATGCAGGCGTGGTCGCCGGTGCAGACGTCCTCGTCGACGCCGAATTTCGGCTTGACGATGCGCTCGCCGGATTTGATCGCCTTGTCGACCAGCGGCTTCTCGCGGCGCTGGCGGTTGAGCATGCATTCGGAGGAGGCGACGATGACTTTCGGGCCCTTCTCCTCGGTCGTCAGCGCCTCGCGCAGCGTCGCTTGCATCTTGCCGACATCGTAGGTGCGGTCGATATGGCGCAGCCATTTGACGCCCATGCCCTTCACCGCCTCGGTGATCGGATGCTTGGTCGACTTTGTGCGGTTCGAGGCGCGCGAGGACAGGATGTCCTGGCCACCGGTCGCGGCGGAGTAAAAATTGTCGACGATGACGATGACGCCGTCATTCTTGTTGAACACCGCGTTGCCGATCGAGGAAGTCAGGCCGTTGTGCCAGAAGCCGCCATCGCCGACGAAGGAGATCGAGCGGCGTTTTGCTTCCGGCGAGTTGAAGGCGGAAGCCGAGGCCGGCCCGAGCCCGTAGCCCATGGTGGTGGCGCCGAGCTCGAAGGGCGGCATGATCGAGAATAGATGGCAGCCGATGTCGGAAGCGATATGGTGCTTGCCGAGTTCCTGCTCGACCAGCTTGGTGGCGGCAAAGATCGGCCGCTCGGGGCAGCCGACGCAGAAGCCGGGCGGCCGGCCTGGAACGACATTGACGAGGTCAGCGGTGTCGACACCCTCGCCAAGCTTGTTCGGCGCGCGAACCTCGCCGGGCAACAGATGGGGGGCATAGGCCCGCAGGAAGGAGCCGATGCCGTCGAGCATTACCTGGCCGGTATATTCGCCGGCCATCGGCAGATGCTCCTTGCCGACCAGCTTCGTGCCGCGTCCGGCCTTGTGCAGCATGGCGGCAAAGGCCTGCTCGATATAGTTGGGCTGGCCTTCCTCGACTACCAGCACCGCCTGCTTGCCTTCGCAGAAGGAGAGAAACTCGTCGTCGAGCAGCGGATAGACGGCGTTGAGCACATAAAGCGACACGTCGGTGTCGCCATAAGTGTCGGCGAGGCCAAGCCGCTGCAGCGCGCGGATGACGGAATTGTACATGCCGCCCTGCATGACGATGCCAACCCAGCCGTGATCGGAGCCGAAGATCTCGTTGATCTTACGCTCGCGAATGAAGTCGACGGCGGCCGGCCAGCGCTTGGCGACCTTCTCCTTCTCATGCAGGAAGGAGGCCGGCGGCAGCACGATGCGGCCGGTGTCGCGACGCGGCGCGGCAAGCGCGTCGGCCACCGACATCGGCGGACGCTTGTTGTCCTTGGCGATGAAGTGGCCGTGGACGTGGCAGCAGCGGATGCGCACCTGCAGCATGACCGGCGTGTTCGACGCCTCCGACAGCTCGAAGCCATCCTCGACCGCCTTGACGATCGAGGGCAGGTTGGGGCGCGGATCGAGCAGCCAGACCTGGCTCTTCATGGCGAAGGCATGGCTGCGCTCCTGCATGATGGAGGAGCCCTCGCCATAATCCTCGCCGACGATGATCAGCGCGCCGCCGGTGACGCCGCCGGAGGCCAGGTTGGCGAGCGCATCGGAGGCGACATTGGTGCCGACCGTCGACTTGAAGGTGGCGGCGCCACGGATCGGGTAATGCACGGATGCCGCGAGCATGGCGGTGGCGGTCGCTTCGGAAGCGCTCGCCTCGAAATGCACGCCGAGCTCGCCCAGGATGTCCTGCGCGTCGGCGAGAACGTCCATCAGATGGCTGATCGGCGCGCCCTGGTAGCCGCCGACATAGCCGACGCCGCATTGCAGCAGCGCCTTGGTGATGGCGAGGATGCCCTCGCCGGCGAATTCCTCGCCGGCCCCTAACCTCAGCTTCTCGACTTCCTTGGCAAAAGACCGTTCGGCCATCTCTGCCTCCTTCCGTTGCCGCCGTAGTTGGCGGCGCGTACGTCAAACTCAAATGTCGTGCTTGCGGATGTTCTTCAGCATCTTCTGCAGAATCGCGATCAGCGCCGCATATTCGGCATCGTCGACGCCGTCGAACATCGCCTCGAAGGCGTCGTGCATGGCCGGCCAGGCGCGGGTGAATAGCGCGCGGCCGTCGTCGGTCAGGAACACATGGCGGATGCGGCTGTCGGTGACGCCCTGCTCGCGCCGCACCAGCCCCTGGCCTTCCAGCGTGTCGAGCGTGCGGCTCAGCGTCGATTGCTCGATCACCGTGTAGACCGACAGGTCGTTGACGGTGACGCCATCGGTGACCGAGAGCACGGCCAGCGTGCGCACCTGCGGAATGGTCAGGCCCTGCTTGCGGAAATCCTCGCGCAAGGTGGCGTTGTAGCGGCCCATGATGCGGTTCATCAGATAGGGCGCGAATTGCTGCAGGCCGATCTGGCCGAGGGTCGAGATGCGCTGGCGCTTTTCGGGAAGCTTCTGTTCCATCAGAGCCTCCCTGCCAAAAGGAAGCCGGAGCCGCCGCCAAGCCCGGCGCCCGGATGGGTCGAGGCGCCGATGTGGTAGAGGCCTTGGATAGCGGTCTCGTTGTTGCGGCTTGCCTTGAACGGCCGCCACAGCAAGGACTGATCGATCGTCGAAGAACCGCCATAGGGATCGCCGCCGACAAGGTTGATGTTCATCGCTTCGAGATCGGCCGGCGAATAGGCGCGGCGCGCGATCACCGTCCCCCGGAAGTCGTCGATGTGGTGGGCGAGGATCGCCTCGACCCGATCGGCAAAGGCTTCCCGCAACGCGTCGTTCCACTGTCCGTCAGCCGGTGTTTCCAATTGGCCCGCCGCATCGCCTTTGACAACGCGCGGCGCCTCGGGCAGTTGCAGCCACAGGATTGCCTTGCCATGCGGGCAGCGCGACGGGTCGAGCGCGTGCGGCTGACCGACGCAGACGGTCGGCACTTCCGGCAGCAGGCCGCGCACGGCTTCATTGCTGGCTTTCGACACGCCGTCGAGCCCCGGCGTCAGATGCAGTAGCGCGACCTTGTCGAGCCCCTCGCCGCGCCAGGCCGGCGGCTTGTTGAGCGCATAGTGGATCTGGAAGTTGCCCTTGCCGTAGCGATAGTCGCGCGTCGCGTCGACGTCGCGCTTTGGGGCCGCGTCGCCGAGCAGGCGGCCATAGAGCTGCGTCGGCGTGACCGAGCAGATGACGCTCTTCAATGCCATCAATGTCTCGCCGGAGGCGAGCCGGATGCCGGTGGCACGGCCCCCCTTCTGAACGATCGAGGCGACGTCGGCGTTGACGCGGATGGCGCCGCCGCGCTCCTTGATCAGCGCCTCGAAGGCGGCGAGCAAGTTCTTGGCGCCACCCTTGACGATCGGCGCGCCGGCCGCCTCCAGCGCGAAGGCGATGACCTTGGCGATCTGGCCGGAAAAAGCGTCTTCCGGGCCGAGCCCGGCATGCAGCACCCAAGGCGCCCAGAGCGCTCTTACCGTGTCCGACGTGTAGCCGGTCTCGAGCCAGCCGCGCGCCGGTACCAGCGCCTCGCCCAGGAAGGCGGCAAGGTTGCGCGGGCCGCGCCGCCAGGCCTCGCCGGCCATGAGCTTGGTCGTCGGATAGGACCAGAGCGCGCCGCCGAGCAGGCCGAACAGCAGCCCGGCATTGCGTTCGATGTCGCCGACATCGCCGCCGTGGCGATCGCCGTCGCCGGAGGCCATCCGGTTCAGCGCCGCGATGTTGGCGGCGCGGTCGGTGGTGAGCACGGCATGGCTGCCGTCGGGCCTGAGCACGCCGGTGGGCAAAGCTGTGTGGCAGAACTCCAGCCCGTGTCTCGCAAGGTCCTTGCCAAGTGCTGCATAGGCCGGCGAGGTGATGAACAGCACGAAGGTCGTCGCCATCACGTCATGGACGAAGCCCGGCGCCGTGATCTCCTCGGTGCGCATGCAGCCGCCGATGCGGTCGTTGCGCTCGAGCACGAGCACGCTCGCGCCCTTGGCGCCAAGCAACGCCGCGCAGACCAGGGCGTTGATGCCGCTGCCGATGATGATGTGATCGGGGGCGGTCATTGAAGGGTGCTCCGTGTCGGTGGTCGGTGGAGCTTAATGGCGTAGGCTTGCGTTCCTTCGCGCCCCCCTCTGCCCTGCCAGGCATCTCCCCCTCTGAGGGGGAGATCAGCTTTCATCGCGGCTTTCGCCAATTGTCCACGTCGCAGGATTGAACAGGGCGCCAAAGCTGCCAATCTCCCCCCTTGTGGGGGAGATGTCCGGTCCACCCTCCGCAGCTGCAGCGCAGCTGCTGCGGAGGACGGGCAGGACAGAGGGGGGTGAGCGCCAGCGCTGCAAGGCTGCCACCCCATACCCGTCATCACTCCATTGCCCACGAGCATGATCTTCTCCCGAAGACCGCCGCCGCGCCTATTTGCCCGGCACCAGCGCCAGCGCGCGGATCGGGCTGCCGGTGCCGTGCTCGATCTTGAGCGGGGCGGCGATCAGGATCGCGCCTTTCGGCGGCAGCTGGTCGAGATTGCAGAGGCTGGCAAGCCCATAGCGGTTGGCCTTGTGCATCAGCGTGTGCGCCGGGAACGGCGGCTCCATGCCGCCGGCCTTGCCGGCATCGGTGCCGATCGTCTCCGAGCCCCAGCCCTTGATGTCCTTGGCTATCAGGAACTGGATGGCTTCGGCCGTCGGTCCGGGCGTGTGCGGGCCGGTCTCGTTGGCGTTGAGGAACTCGGCTTCGGAGCCGTTGCGCTTGTACCAGTCGGTGCGCATCACCACCCACTCGCCGGGATTGATCGCGCCATGCTTGGCTTCCCAGGCCTTGATGTGGTCGACGGTGAGCAGAAAATCGTGATCGGCGGCGGCTTCCTTCGAGCAATCGATGACATTGACCGGCCCGACGAAATTCTGCGCCGGAATGGTGTCGGTGGCGCCGTCCGGATAGTCCTTGCCGGTGATCCAGTGCTGTGGCGCGTCGAAATGCGTGCCCGAATGCTCGCCGAGCTTCAACCAGTTCCAGGCCCACCACGGGCCGTTCTTGTCAAACTTGGAAATGGCGTGGATCTCGATCTTCGGCGTGTCGACGGCGAGTTCCGGCGGCAGCTTGATCAGCGGCGTGTTGGGCCCGAGCGGCGCCGTCAGGTCGACCACCTTGATGGCGCCCGAAAGCAGCTGGCCGGCGACCTCGCCGAGAAGTTTTTGCGTGTCCATGGTCTTTGTTCCCTCTGTTCGTGACGATCAAGGCTCGTTGCGGCCCTTAATATCCTACTAGACGAAAACATATGCATCTGCAATTATCTTTAAGCATAAAGCATTTTTTGGGGCAGGGCGTGAGCGAGTTCGACGCCATCTTTGTCGGAGCGGGCCACAACAGTCTGGCCTGCGCCGCGCATCTGGCGCTCAAAGGCTGGAAAACAGCGATTTTTGAACGCAGCCAGACAATCGGCGGCGCGGTCCGTACGGGCGAATACACGCTTCCCGGCTTCCGGCACGATTTCGGCGCGATGAATCTGAGCCTGTTCGCCGGCTCGGCCTTCCATCGGAAATATGCAAATGAATTGAAAAGCCACGGGCTGGAATTCGCGCCGGTCGCCGATTGTTTCGCCAGCGCCTTCCCGGACGGGAAATGGTTCGGCGTCAGCAATGATCTCGAAAGGACCGCGTCTCGGCTGGCCGCCGTCTCCACGGCCGATGCCGCCACATGGCGCCGGCTGGTCGGCGCCTTCCCTGGTGAGGCCGAGCACCTGTTCCGTCTGCTGGGCTCGCCAATGAGCGGCCGCGCGCTTGCCGGCACGGTCTGGAACCTGTGGCGCAAGAAGGGCATCGCCGGAGCGCTCGACACCGGGCGGCTGTTGCTCTCGTCACCTCGCGCGTGGCTGGAGGAGAATTTCGAGACGCCGCACGTCAGGACCACGCTCGCCGCCTGGGGCATGCATCTCGACTTCGCGCCCGACATCGCCGGCGGCGCCGTGTTCCCTTATCTGGAATCGATGGCCAACCAGAGTTTCGGCATGGTGCTCGGCAAGCGCGGCGCCGACACCATCATTCGCGCGCTCGCCGGCATGGTCAAAACGGCCGGCGGCAAGATCATGACCGGCGCGGACGTGGCGGAGATCACCGTTGCCGGTAACCGGGTGACCGGCGTGCGGCTGGCGTCGGGCGAAACCCATGTCGCGGACAAAGCCGTCATTGCCGGAGTCGCGCCGAGCGCCCTTCCGGGCAGGCTGCTGCCCAACGGCTCCGGTGACGCCGCCTTCGACAAGGCGATGAAGAAATTCCGCCATGCGCCGGGCACGATGATGATCCATCTGGCGCTTGACGATCTGCCGGACTGGAGCGCCGGCGCCGAGCTTCGCCGGTTCGCCTATGTGCATCTCGCGCCTTCGCTCGACGCCATGTCGCGCACCTATCAGCAAGCGATGGCCGGCATGTTGCCCGACCAGCCTGTGCTGGTCCTCGGGCAGCCGACGGCCGTCGATCCCTCGCGGGCGCCCGAAGGCAAGCATGTGCTGTGGGTGCAGGTGCGCATGCTGCCGGCAGAGATCCTTGGCGACGCCGCGGGCAAGATCGCGCCCGGTCCTTGGGATGCGATCAAGGACGCCTATGCCGAGCGTGTGCTCGACATCATCGAGAGCTACGCGCCGGGCCTGCGCCAGAAAATCCTCGGCCGCGCGATCTTCTCGCCGATCGATCTCGAGCGCGAGAATCCGAACCTCGTCGGCGGCGACCAGATCTGCGGCAGCCACCATCTGGCGCAGAATTTTGTCTTCCGCCCGGCGCCCGGCTTCGCGCGCTGGAACACGCCGGTCTCCAATCTGTACCTCATCGGCGCCGCGACATGGCCCGGCGCCGGCACCGGTGCCGGATCGGGCTTCATGCTCGCGCAGCAACTGGGAGGACATTGAGCCGAAGAATTCCAGGATGGACAAGGCGCGGTTGCCCACCAAACCTACCGAATGAAAAAACGCCGCGCGGACAATGACAGTCAAAAAATGGACAACCAACAAGGGGAACGACCATGACCATCAACAGACGCGATTTGCTCGGATACGGCGCCGCGGCGCTAGGCGCGGCAACGCTCGGTCTGCCGAAGGCAGCAAAGGCGGCGGACGAGCTCACCATCGCCTACAACGTCAACCTGCCCTCCTGGGATCCGACGACCGGGCCTTCGGCGGTGAATCCGACCATCCAGGGCCTCTACCAGTCGGTGTTCGACCAGTTCATCCCGCAGAAGCCGGACCTCTCCTTCACGCCCGGCCTGCTCACCGAATGGGGCTGGAACGACGACCGCACCAAGGTGATGATGACGGTGCGCGACGGCGTGAAATGGCATGACGGCTCGCCCTTCACCGCCGAGGACGTTGTCTGGTCGCTGCAGCGGGCGGGCGACGAGAAGACGGGCAATCCGATCCAGTTCGTCTGGAAGAACGTCAACAACTTCAAGTTCGACGGCAACAAGATCACCGGCGACGTCGTGCAGTTCGACCCGGTCTATTTCAAGTGGATGTCGTTCCTGACCGGCTACATCATGCCGAAAGCCTACTACGAGAAGGTCGGCGCCGAAGGTTTTGAAAAGGCGCCGATCGGCACCGGCCCCTATATGGTCGACAAGTTCGAGCGCAACGCCTTCCTGCGGCTCAAGGCTAATCCGCACTATTGGGGCACCAAGCCGGCCTTCGAGAATGTGACGGTCAAGTTCGTCACCGACGCGGCGAGCCGCGTCGCCGAAATCGAATCCGGCTCCTCGCAGGTGACGCTCGAAATCCCCTATGAGGAATATGACCGGCTGATCGCCAAGGACGGGCTCGCCGGCTCGATCAAGAACGTCTCCGACATCGGCATGATCTTCTTCAACGACATCGATGCGATGCTGGACAAGAACGTCCGCCAGGCGGCCGTGATGGCGGTGGACAAGGAGCTTCTGGTCAAGCGCCTGCTGCGCGGCTACGGCCAGCCGATCGCGACGCTGGAGACGCCGGAATACGCGGCCTTCGATGCCTCGATCAAGGTCGACCACAATCCCGAGAAGGCCAAGGAATTGCTCGCCGCTTCCGGCTATTCGCCGAAGAAGCCGGTGAAATTCACGATACAGACGACCAAGGGCTTCAAGCCCAAGGACTACGAGATGATCCAGGCCATCGTCGGCATGTGGCGCAAGGTCGGCATCGAGGCCAATATCGAGGTCTACGAGATCGCCAAGCATTACGAGCTGCGCGCCGCCGACAAGCTGGCGCCGGCTGCCTTCTACAATTGGGGCAACGCCATCGGCGATCCGACCACCTCGACCGGCTTCGCCATGTACGGGCCGAGCCCGCATTCGGTGTGGGACAGCAAGGACCTGGTCGACATGATCAACCCGCTGTGGGGCGAGAAGGACGAGGGCAAGCGCATCGCCGGCTGGAAGGCGGTCGACAAATACATCGCCGAGCAGGCCTATGTGCTGCCGCTGATCCAGTATGCGCAGCCGATCGTGCACTCGAAGAAGGTCAATGTCGTGCAGCATGTGTCCGGCGCGCTGCTGCCGGCGCTGATGACCCCGGCCTGATCGTCGGCCTTGGATTGCCGCGCGCGCCGTCCGCAAGACGGCGCGCATTTTCATCCGGGCATATTGGCAGATGCTGCTGCAGAGATTCCTCGTTCGCATTTTGACGATGCTGGTGACGCTGTTCGGCGTCGCCATCGTCGTGTTCGTCGTCATCCGCGTGGCGCCGGGCGATCCGATCGCCATGATGCTGCCGCCCGGCGCCAGCAATGACGACATCGCGCGGCTGCGTGCGCTCTATGGGCTCGACAAAAGCATCGTGCAGCAATTCTTCATCTGGCTCGCCGGCGTTCTGCATGGTGATTTCGGCACCTCGATCTCGCTGCGCCAGGACGTTCTCGGGCTGGTCTTCAACCGGCTGCCGGCGACGCTGGAGCTTGCGACCGTCGCGCTGCTGATGGCGATCGTAATTGGTGTCACCGCAGCGATCTTCGGCGCGCGCTCGCGCGGCACGGCGGTCGAGGCCGGCATCGACATCGCCAGCGGCGCTACACTTTCCATCCCCGATTTCCTGTGGGGCCTGGTGCTGATCCTGCTGTTCGGCGTGCTTGTCCCCGTGTTCGACATTTCCGGGCGGGTGTCGCCGCAGCTCGACCTGCCCTTCGCCACCCAGTTCTATCTCGTCGAGAGCTTGCTTCGGCTCCGCTTCGATCTCACCTGGGACCTGCTCAAGCACATGCTGATGCCGGCCGTGGCCTTGGCGCTGCCGCTGGCGGCGATCATCGCGCAGCTCCTGAAACAGTCGCTGAAGGAAGTGCTCGATCTCGACTATGTCGTGCTGGCACGGGTGAAGGGTTTTTCGGAAACGCAGGTCATCCTGCGCGAGGCGCTGAAGAATGCGGCGCTGCCGACACTGACGCTGGTCGGCGTGCAATTCACCTTCCTCATCGGCGGCACGGTCATCGTCGAGCGGCTGTTCTCCTATGAGGGCCTCGGCAACATGGCGATCGATGCCGTCATCAATCGCGACCTACCACTGATCCAGGGCATCGTGCTGGTCTTCGCGCTGCTCTTCGTGCTGATCAACCTTGCCGTCGACATGATGTATGCGCTGCTCAATCCGAGGCTGCGCCATGGATGAGGCCCGCACCTCGCGACGTGGCTTGAGCCCGCGGCTGTGGCTGGCCGGCGGCTGGCTGCTTATCGCGCTGCTTGCCGCAGTCTTCGCACCGCTCATCGCACCGCAGGACCCGCTGGCGCAGGACCTGATGCTGGAGCGCCTGCCGCCGTTCTGGCTGGACGGCGCCGAGCCCGGCTATTGGCTGGGCACCGACAGCCTCGGCCGGGATCTGTTGTCGCGGCTGATCTTCGGCGGCCGCATCGCCTTCATCGTCGCTTTCGCCGCTGCGGCGTCCGCCTGCCTCGTCGGCTCCGCGCTCGGGCTGATCGCCGGCTATTTCGGCGGCTGGCCCGATCGCATCATCTCGCGCATCGTCGATGTGTGGATGGCGTTCCCGCCGGTGCTGTTCGCGATCCTTTTGGTCGCAGTGCTGGGCACGGGCCTGAGCTCCGTCATCATCGCCATCGCCGTCATCGACTGGACGCGCTTCTGCCGGGTGATCCGCGCCGAGGCGATGAGCCAGGCGCGCATGGATTATGTCGAGAGCGCGCGCATCGCCGGCTATGGCCGCATCGGCATCATGCTGCGCGAGGTGCTGCCCAACGTACTGCCGTCGGTGGTGGCGCTGCTGTCGCTTGAGATGGGCATCGCCGTCATCGTCGAGGCGATCCTCTCCTTCGTCAATCTGTCGATCTCCACCGACGACCCGACCTGGGGCGGCGTCATCGCCGAAGGTCGGCTGTCGATCCATCAGGCCTGGTGGGTGCTGGTCTTCCCGCTGGTCACGCTGATCCTCACCGTGCTTTCCTTCAGCCAGTTCGGCGAAGGATTGAAAGCGCGTTTCGATCCGGTGCTGCGATGAGCGCGTGCCTCGAAATCCGCCGCTTGAGCGCCGTGCTGCCTAATGGCCGGCGCGTGCTGCGCTCGGTCTCGCTCACCCTCCAGCCGGGCGAGGTGCGCGCTCTGGTGGGCGAGAGCGGCGCCGGCAAGACGATGATCGGCAAGGCGGTGCTCGGCGTCCTGCCGAAGAGCGTGCGCATCGTCGAAGGCGAGATGCTGATCGAGGGCGAGGATCTCGGCCGGCTCGATGCCAAGACACGACGGAATTTGATCGGCGCGCGCACGGCGCTGATCCCGCAGGACCCGCTCACCGCGCTCAACCCGTCGCGCCGCATCGGCCCGCAGATGACCGACCGGCTGGTGCGCATCCTCGGCTGGAGCGGCGAGAGGGCCGATCAACGCATCCGCCAGTTGCTCGACGAAGTGCAGATCCGCGACCCCGAGCGTGTGCTGAAAAGCTATCCGCACGAGCTTTCCGGCGGCATGCGCCAGCGCGTGCTGATCGCGGCGGCGTTCGCGGCGGAACCCAGGCTGATCGTTGCCGACGAGCCGACGACGGCGCTGGACGTGACGGTGCAGAAGCAGATCCTGCGGCTGATCGCGCAATTGCAGCGCGACCACGGCACGGCGATCCTGTTCGTCACCCACGACCTCGGCGTGGTCGCCAAGATCAGCCAGAAGGTTTCGGTGCTTTATGCCGGCAAGGTGGTCGAGGAGGCCGAGACCGCGGCGCTCTTCGCATCACCGCAGCATCCCTACACGCGGGCGCTGATCGCTGCGACGCCGCGCTACACCGATCCATACGCCTCGCTGAAGCCGGTGGACGAGACCGTGCTGGCAGGGCTCACGGCCGAGATCACGGCCGCCGACAAGGATTGGAGGCCAGCCCATGGCTGAGCCGCTGTTTTCCGTGCGCGGGCTGAAGGTGGCGCTGCCCGACATGACGCGCAAGCCGCTGATCGGCCGGGCGCCGCTGGCCGAGATCCTCAAGGGGCTCGATTTCGACCTGCCGAAGGGTTCGGTGACCGGCATCGTCGGCGAATCCGGCTCGGGCAAGTCGACGCTCGGCCGCGCGCTGGTCAGGCTGATCGAGCCGAGCGCCGGCTCCATCAGCTTCGAGGGCCGCGACATCAGCCATCTCTCGGAAGCTGAGCTCATGCCGCTGCGCCGCGACCTGCAGATGATCTTCCAGGATCCGATGTCGTCGCTCAATCCGCGCCATACTATCTTCAAAATCGTCGCCGCACCGCTCAGGCAGAACGGGCTTGGCGACAGGCTGAAGGAACGCGTGGCGGAAGCCTTGCAGCGCGTCGGCCTGCCGCAGAATTTCGCCAGCCGCTACCGACACGAGCTGTCCGGCGGGCAACGCCAGCGTGTCGGCATCGCACGGGCACTGGCGCTGTCGCCGAAATTCGTGCTGGCCGACGAGATCGTCTCCGGCCTCGACGTCTCGACGCAGGCGCAGATCCTGACGCTGCTGGGAAAGCTCGCGGCCGAGATGGGCCTGACCATCGCCTTCATCAGCCACGATCTTTCGGTGATCCGGCGGCTCTGCCAGCAGGTCATCGTCATGCGCGAAGGCAGGATCGTCGAATCGAGCGCTACCGACGCGCTGTTCGAGAACCCGAAGGAGGCCTACACGCGCGACCTGCTCGCCGCCATTCCGCTGCCCGAGATCGACGCGGACTGGCTGCGGCCCAAGGCGCCGGCATGAAGTGAGCTTCGATATCCGCATGCCGACCAGCGGGCCCGGACATGCGCGATGACAAGTCAGCCCGCCAACGGAGGGTGACATGAAATACGCAATCCAGGCGGCGATCTTCGCAGCCACTTTGTTCGGATCGATGGGAGCGACCTCGGCCGACTCGATCCCCGGCATGCGCGGGCACGACCATACCGGCGTCACCGTGCCCGACATGAAGCAGGCCGTCGATTTCTTCACCAATGTCGTCGGCTGCAAGAAGGCGATGTCCTTCGGTCCGTTCGCCGACGACAAGGGCACCTTCATGCAGGACCTGCTCGGCGTCGATCCGAAGGCGGTGATCGAGGAGATTACCATGGTCCGCTGCGGCAGCGGATCGAACATCGAGCTGTTCAAATACACCGCACCCGACCAGAAGGATTTGACGCCAAAGAACAGCGACATCGGCGGCTTCCACATCGCCTTCTATGTGGACGACGTTGCGGCCGCGAAAGCCTATCTCGAGGCCAAGGGCGTCAAGACCAGACTGGGGCCGCTGCCGGTGAAGGAAGGGCCGGCCGCTGGCCAGACCATCCTCTATTTCCAGGCGCCTTGGGGCCTGCAGCTCGAAGCGATCAGCTATCCTCAAGGCATGGCCTACGAGAAGGGTGCCGAGACGGTGCTGTGGAGTCCGAAGGATCCGACCAAGTGAGCTGATTCGCGATGCGCACCAGCAATTGTTCAATTATAAAACTTCAAGCTTGAAATAATTGCCTTCTGGCGCGATACTGACATCCGGAACCATCGGCCTTGCCGGCGGTTCCGGATGCGAAGAGGAGATCGCAAGACATGAAGGTTGCGGTTCTCGGCGGCGGACCGGCCGGACTCTACTTTGCCATCTCGCTGAAATTGCGCGATGCCGCGCATGAGGTGACGGTCTACGAGCGCAACCGTCCGGACGACACGTTCGGCTGGGGCGTGGTGCTGTCGGCCGAAACGCTGGAGAACCTGACCAGGAACGACCCGGTCAGCGCCGTCTGGATCAAGAAGCATTTTGCCTACTGGGACGACATCGCCGTCATCCATGACGGCGTGCGCACGTTGTCCTCCGGCCATGGTTTCTGCGGCATCGGCCGCAAGCGGCTCTTGATCCTTTTACAGCGGCGGGCGCGCGAGCTCGGCGTCAAGATGATGTTCGAGACCGACATCTCGGACCCCAAGCCCTTCATGGAAACGCATGATTTGGTGGTTGCGGCCGACGGGCTGAACTCGAAGTCGCGCGCGGCCTTCGCCGATGTCTTCAAGCCCGACATCGACACCCGCAAATGCAAGTTCGTCTGGCTCGGCACCACGCAAAAATTCGATGACGCCTTCACCTTCATCTTCGAGAAGACGGAGCATGGCTGGGTGTGGGCGCATGCCTACCAGTTCGACAGCGAGACCGCGACGTTCATCGTCGAATGCAGCGAGCAGACTTGGGCTGCCTTCGGCTTCGGCCAAATGACGCAGCAGGAATCGATCGCGGTCTGCGAGCGCATCTTCAAAAAGCATCTCGACGGCCATCCGCTGATGACCAACGCCAACCACATTCGAGGTTCGGCCTGGATCAGCTTCCCGCGCGTGCTGTGCGAGCGCTGGTCGTACAATAACCTGGCGCTGATGGGCGATGCGGCGGCTTCGGCGCACTTCTCGATCGGCTCCGGCACCAAGCTTGCGCTGGAAAGCGCCGTCGCGCTCGCCGACTATGTCGAGTCCGAGCCCGACCTCGAAGCCGCCTTCCGCAAATACGAGGATGCCCGGCGCACCGAGGTGCTGAAGCTGCAGTCGGCGGCGCGCAATTCGCTCGAATGGTTCGAGGAAGTCGAACGATATCTCGGACTCGATCCAGTTCAGTTCAACTATTCGCTGCTTACCCGCTCGCAACGCATCAGCCACGAGAACCTGAGACTTCGCGACGCCGAATGGCTGGCGGGCGCCGAGGAATGGTTCCAGCGCAAGGCCGGCGCCGGCGGCAATTTGCTGCGCCGCGCGCCGATGTTCGCGCCGTTCAGGCTGCGCGACATGACGCTCAACAACCGCATCGTCGTCTCGCCGATGGCGCAGTACAAGGCGGTCGACGGCTGCCCCACTGATTGGCATTTCGCCCATTATGCCGAGCGCGCCAAGGGCGGCGCGGGGCTGCTTTATATCGAGATGACCTGCGTCAGCCCCGAGGGGCGCATCACGCCTGGATGCCCAGGCTTCTACAAGCCCGAACATGAGGTCGCCTGGAAGCGCCTGGTCGATTTCGTCCATGCCGAGACCGAAGCGAAAATCTGCGCCCAGATCGGCCATTCCGGCGCCAAGGGCTCGACCCGCCTCGGCTGGGAAGGAACGGACGAGCCGCTGCCCTCCGGCAACTGGCCGGTGATGGCGCCGTCCGCGATCCCGTGGTCGCCGCAGAACCAGGTGCCGAAGGCGATGGACCGCGCCGACATGGACGTTGTGCGCAATCAGTTCGTCGCGTCGGCGCAGATGGCCGAGCGCTGCGGCTTCGACATGCTGGAGATCCATGCCGCGCATGGCTATCTGCTGTCCGCCTTCATCACGCCGCTGACCAACAGGCGCACCGACGACTATGGCGGCTCGCTTGAAAACCGCATGCGCTATCCGCTGGAGATTTTTCACGCCGTACGGGCCGTGTGGCCAGCGCAGAAGCCGATCTCGATGCGCATCTCCGCCAATGACTGGGTGGGCATCGAAGGCGTCACGCCCGCCGACGCGGTCGAGATCGCCAGGCTGCTGCATGAGGCCGGCGTCGACCTCTGCGACGTCTCGGCCGGCCAGACCACCATCGCCGCGAAGCCGGTCTATGGCCGCATGTTCCAGACGCCGTTCTCCGACCGCATCCGCAACGAGGTCGGCATGGCGACGATGGCCGTCGGCAACATCTACGAGCCAGACCATGCCAACTCGATCCTGATGGCCGGACGCGCCGACCTTGTGGCGCTGGCCAGGCCGCATCTCACGGATCCCTACTGGACGCTACATGCGGCGGTGACGCTCGGCGACCGCGGCGTCAAATGGCCGGATCCCTATCTGCGCGGGCGCGACCAGATCTACCGCCTGGCCGAACGCGAAGCGGCGGCGGGGCTGAAGGTATGAGCGCGGCCCAAGCAATCGCCGGCAAGCATGCCCTCGTCACCGGCGGCGGCTCCGGCGTCGGCAGGGCAACCGCGCTGGCACTGGTGGAAGCCGGTGTGAACGTCACCATCTGCGGACGGCGCGAAGAAGCACTCGCCGAGGTCGCGAAGGAGAACGACCGCATCTTCGCGATCGCCGCCGATGTCACCGATGAGGCAGAGGTGGCGACCCTCTACGAGAAGGCCGAGGCGGCGCGCGGACCGTTCGACATCGTCGTCGCCAATGCCGGCATGGCCGGCAGCGCCCCGGCGCACAAGACCGCGCTGGTCGACTGGCGGCGGACACTCGACGTCAACCTGACCGGCGCTTTCCTAACGGTGAAGCCGGCGCTGACAGGCATGCTGGCGCGCAAGCAGGGGCGCATCGTCTTCGTCGCCTCGACCGCCGGCCTGAAAGGCTACGCCTATGTCGCGCCTTACGTCGCGGCCAAGCACGGCGTCGTCGGGCTGATGCGGGCTTTGGCCGCCGAGACCGCCAAGTCAGGCGTGACGGTGAACGCAGTCTGCCCGGGTTTCGTGGAGACCGACATGCTGGAAGAATCCGTCCGGCGCATCGTCGAGAAGACCGGGCGTTCCGCCGATGACGCCCGCGCGAGCCTTTCAGCGATCAACCCGCAAGGGCGTTTCATCCAACCGGAGGAAATTGCGGCGGCGGTACTCTGGCTGTGCAGCGATGCCGCGCGATCGATCACCGGACAGGCGATCTCGGTCTCGGGAGGCGAGACATGGTAGCGGGGCCGACATCCGCCGGACCGGGCAAGGACAGGCTGCGCCTATGGATACGCTTGCTGCGCGCTTCGCGCACGATCGAGGCCGAGTTGCGAGAACGGCTGAAGAAGGAGTTCGACACCACGCTGCCGCGCTTCGACGTGATGGCGGCGCTCTACCGGTCGCCGGAAGGGATGCTGATGAGCGACCTGTCGCGCTTCCTGTTGGTGTCGAACGGCAATGTGACGGGCATCGTCGACCGGCTGGTTTCCGAAGGGCTGGTGACACGGGCGCGCCGCAATGGCGACCGCCGCACCTCGATGGTGCGATTGACCGAGGAAGGCTCGAAGTCTTTCGCGGCAATCGCCGCCGCGCATGAGAGCTGGGTCGGCGAACTGCTCGGCACTGTCAGCGAGGACGAAGCAAGGCGGCTCACCGGCATGCTGAAATCGTTCCGCAGCAATTGGGAGGGACGCGAATGAGCGCCATGGCCAAGCTCAAGCCGAAGCACTTCCTCTGGGAGATCGAAGGCAAGGTCGCGAAGGTCCGGCTCGACCGGCCGGAGCGCAAGAACCCGCTGACCTTCGACAGCTATGGCGAGCTTCGCGACACGTTTCGCGATCTCGTCTATGCCGAGGATGTCGACGCCGTGGTGTTCCTGCCCAATGGCGGCAATTTCTGCTCGGGCGGCGATGTCCACGACATCATCGGACCGCTGGTCAAGATGGACATGAAGGCGCTGCTCGCCTTCACGCGTATGACGGGCGACTTCGTCAAAGCGATGCTCAACTGCGGCAAGCCGATCATTTCGGCGGTCGACGGCGTTGCGGTCGGCGCCGGCGCCATCATCGCCATGGCCTCCGACATCCGCATCGCGACGCCGCAGGCAAAGACGGCGTTTCTGTTCACCCGCGTCGGGCTTGCCGGCTGCGACATGGGCACCTGCGCGATCCTGCCGCGCATCATCGGCCAAGGCCGAGCGGCGGAGCTGCTTTATACCGGCCGCACGATGAGCGCGGCCGAAGGCGAGCGCTGGGGGTTCTACAACCGCCTCGTCGAGCCCGCCGCGATCGAAGCCGACGCCCTGGACATGGCGGCGCGCATCGTCTCCGGGCCGACCTTCGCGCATGGCATCACCAAGACGCAGCTCAACCAGGAATGGTCGATGGGCCTCGACCAGGCGATCGAGGCGGAGGCTCAGGCACAGGCGATCTGCATGCAGACCAGCGATTTCGAACGGGCATACAAGGCGTTTGTGGCCAAGGAAAAGCCGGTGTTCGAGGGGAATTGAGGATGGGTGCGTTACCAGACACGATGGTGGGACAGCACCCCCCTCTGTCCTGCCGGACATCTCCCCCTCAAGGGGGGAGATTGGCAGCTTGGCCGCGGGCTCACATCCTGCAGCGTTGGCGATTGGCGAAAACGACAATGACAGCCGATCTCCCCCCTAGAGGGGGAGATGTCCGGCAGGACAGAGGGGGGCGCCGTAGAGCGCAAACCTCGCACAACTGCGGAGGCAGACATGCCTGACCGCTCCTTCCTCAACTGGCCGTTCTTCGAAGACCGCCATCGCCTACTGGCCGAACAGCTCGATGCCTGGTGCGCAAAGAACCTGCCGGTCGATCACCACGACGTGGACGGTGCCTGCCGCGAGCTGGTGGCGAAGCTTGGCCGCGACGGCTGGCTGCAGCCGACGGCGCTCGACCCGGACGAGCCGGGGCCGCTCGATGTGCGCACGCTCTGCATCACACGCGAAACGCTGGCGCGCCATGACGGGCTCGCCGACTTCGCCTTTGCCATGCAGGGGTTGGGCACCGGCGCGCTTACCCTGTTCGGCACGCCGGACCAGCAGCGCTGGTTGGCAAAGACACGGGCCGGCCAGGCGATTTCCGCTTTCGCGCTCTCGGAGCCACGCTCGGGGTCCGATGTCGCCAATATGGAAATGTCGGTTGTCCGCGACGGCGACGACTATGTGCTGTCGGGTGAAAAGACCTGGATCTCCAATGGCGGCATCGCGGACCTCTACGTCGTCTTCGCCCGCACCGGCGAGGCGCCTGGCGCCAAGGGTATTTCCGCTTTCATCGTGCCCGCCGACGCCAAGGGCCTTGGCGTTGCCGAGCGGCTGGAAGTGATCGCCCCGCATCCGCTGGCGCGGCTTTCCTTCGACAATGTCCGCGTTCCGGCTTCCGCCCTGATCGGCAAGCCCGGCGTCGGTTTTCGCATTGCCATGTCGGTGCTCGACGTCTTCCGCTCGACGGTGGGCGCCGCGGCACTCGGCTTCGCGCGGCGCGCGCTGGATGAAAGCGTCAAAAGGGCGGCCGAGCGAAAACTGTTCGGCGCGCCGATGGCCGAGCTGCAAATGGTGCAGGGCCACATCGCCGACATGGCGCTGGATGTCGACGCCGCCGCCTTGCTCATCTATCGGGCCGCCTGGACCAAGGACATGGGCGCCGCGCGGGTGACGCGCGAGGCGGCGATGGCGAAGCTGTTCGCCACGGACAAGGCGCAGGAAGTGATCGACAAGGCGGTGCAGCTGCATGGCGGCGACGGCGTGCGCAAAGGCCACATCGTCGAGAGCCTCTATCGCGAGATCCGGGCGCTGCGCATCTATGAAGGCGCCTCGGACGTGCAGAAGGTGGTGATCGCCAGGCAGGTCATGGGTGCGGCATGACATCCTTGCGAACCGCATTTGAAATGGGGGCTGGACATGCACACGATCCTGCAGCCTGAAGGCTGGGCCAAACCGATCGGCTATGCCAATGGTGTCGCCGCTCGCGGGCGGCTGGTTTTCATCGGCGGCCAGGTCGGCTGGAGCGCCGAGTGCAAATTCGAGACCGACGACTTCGTCGGCCAGGTGCGCCAGGCGCTCGCCAACATCGTTGCGGTGCTTGCCGAAGCAAGTGGCGAGCCTCGGCACATCACCTCGATGACCTGGTATTTCACCGACAAGGCCGAATATCTCGCCAACCTCAAGGGGATCGGCGAGGCCTACCGCGCGGTGATCGGCCGGCACTTTCCGGCAATGGCCGCCATGCAGGTGATGGCACTGGTCGAGGACCGCGCCAAGGTCGAGATACAGGCCATGGCGGTCATTCCGGAGTGAGGTTCTGCTCGGCTTGGTCGGCATCCCCAGCGGCAAGCAATCCACCCAATGCCCACCTTGGGCTGCCAATCTTCGATGTTGGCGCCACGCGTAGCGGACAGCCCTCTTTCTCCCCGTTAACGGGGAGAAATGCCCGGCAGGGCAATGAGCGACTATCTGAGGTGTCAAGTTGCATTTGCGA